>DASQMN010000034.1:0-2137 GCA_035645475.1 Nocardioidaceae bacterium | reverse complement strand
AGGCGCTCTCGTAGTTCTCGACATCGCTGACGGCCGAATGGCTCGGCTGCTATGCGGCACGAATCGACGTCACTCCGGCTGGCGTCGGCACGGTCGCTGCTCGAGCCGTGCCAGACAAGCGGTCGCTGCCTGATGGCATGCCGGACACCACTAGGCTGGCCCCGCACATGCGGACGTGAGGGGCGGTAGCTCAGCCGGTCAGAGCAAGGGACTCATAATCCCTGGGTCGCGGGTTCGAGCCCCGCCCGCCCCACTAATAAGAACCGCAGGTCAGGAGCCTGCGCGATGTGCCGCGAGGTCGGTCACCTTGGCCTCAGGGCACGCTGGGGGCACATGAGCAGCGTCCAGACGCTCGGCTACGGCGTCGAGGTCGTCGTCGAACAGCCCGGAGTAGACGTCCAGCGTCATGGCTGCCGAGGCGTGACCGAGCATCCTTTGAACAGATTTGACTGAGGCGCCCGACGCGATCGCCAGCGACGCCGCTGTGTGCCTCAGCTCGTGGGGCGTGAGCCCGTCGAGCCCTACTTCCAGTGCGGCCCGGTCGAAGTGCCGGCGCCGGAAGTTGCCGACCCGCAGGACACCGCCCTCGGGAGCGGTGAACACGAGGTCTGTGGCTGCCTTGCCGGCCGTCTGAGCGGCCAGGTCGTCGACGAGGAAGCGTGGCAACGGGACTGAGCGGCTCTGGTGGCTCTTCTACGTCCTAAACACCGCCTTTCCATTTACTTCGGTCACCGATTCCGCAACATCGCTCCGTCGGCGCATCGAATCTAGTTGCGACACTCTGAGCGCGGCCACCTCTCCCAAGCGCAGCCCGGTGTAGGCGAGAGTCTGGACCACCAGCCCTCCGCGTCGCGCCACCGCGCCAGCCAGGTGACGGTCTGCTGCACTACCCGCACCGACAGGCCGGCCTGTTCGGCGACGTCGGCCTGGGTGCGACCGGCCTCGACACGCGCCACGCGAATGGCACCGGGGAAGGCAAGCTCCCTGCGGTGGACGACGGACTGGGCCGCTGGGCGTGGCGTCGGACTACGCCAGCCACCTCTGGTGCACACAGGCCGCTCCAGCCGGGGGGTCACCGCGAGAGTCACCGGGCGCCGACGTGAGAGGCCCTGGACGAGCATCTCGGCGGGGTCGCTCAGTCCCTGGCGTCCATGTTGTTGGGCCACAGCGAGCGCAGGAGGTCCTCGATCGTGGTCAAGCCTCCCTCGGTGTGCAGCGACTCCCATGCATCGCCGACCGCTGCGCGTAGGTCGGCGACGGCGGTTGCCATGGCCTTCTCTTCCAGGACGGAGCGTGGGCGGGTCTCGCGTTTGCGGGTGGCATCTATGGCACCGAGCAGACGGACGCGGGTTGTCGCCGGAGCCGTCGCGGTGATGACGCAGGTGTCCGCGTAGTCCGCGAGCAGCATGGGGTCGGCGATGCTCAGCACCTGCGCCAGGACGCCTCTGAGGTGAGCGTCGGCTGTATTGAGGTCGCCAGCTTCGCCGTGGGACTGCGCCCCAAGGACCTCGGTGTAGACCCGCATCGTCTCGTCACCGAGCCGTGCACCCACGACGTGCAACTCGGCGAGGAGGCGCTGCTGTTGTGCTGTATCGCCGGCGTCGAGCTCGAGGGCGAACAGGTAGGTCAGGATGTCACTCAGCAGGAGGTCATTGTCGAGTTCGCGGACGGCTTTGAGGCTTTGCTCGAGGAGTGGCCGCGCAGACTCGGTGTCACCGAGGTTGAGGTGGGCGAGGGCAACCATCTTCTGAGCGTTCGCCACTAGTGCTTGGTCCTGGCTGCTCCGGGCGAACTCGAGTGCCGCTTCGCCCTCCGCCATGGCGCGGTGGAACTCGCCTCGTATCCCGAGGACCCAGGACAGACCTGAGTGGAGGCCGTAGACCAGTTCGTCCGGGAAGGGCACCGTGGCGCTGCACGCGAGCGCACGCTCTCGAAGCCGGACCGCTTCGGCGACGTAACCGCGTTCGGCCGCGAAGTAGCCGAAGGTGCGGGTCAGGCGGGCTGCGGTGAGGACCCGCTCGAGGGGGTGCCTGTCGGGCTCGTCGAGAGCCCAGGAGATCGCCTCCCGGAAGTTGTCGAGGTCTGCCTCCAGCAGCCGCACCATCTCAAGGTGGTGGGGCCCGAACCAGGCGGCGTG
>DASQMN010000033.1:0-13215 GCA_035645475.1 Nocardioidaceae bacterium | reverse complement strand
CACGGCGCGCGCCATCTCGGTCTGCACGAACCCAGGAGCAACCGTGCCGACCCAGATGCCCTGCGGCGCGAGCGCGAGAGCCAGTGACTGACCGAGTGCATTCAGACCGGCTTTGGAGGCCCCGTAGGCCGGGCATTCCGGCTCTCCGCGGAAGGCGCCGCGACTGGACACGTTGACGATCGCGCCGCCCCCGGCGTTGACCAGGTGCGGTACGGCGCAGAAGGCGGCGTTGGCCGCGCCGGTCAGGTTGGTCGCGAGGATGCGCGACCACGCCGCCTGCCAGTCCGCGTAGGACGTGCTCAACGGTGGATGCGCGAGGAAGACGCCGGCGTTGTTGACCAGGACGTCGAGACCGCCGAGCCCATCGGCCGCAGCGTCGACGGCGCGGCGTACGGCGTCCGGGTCTCCGATGTCGGCCTGCACCACCGCATGACCCTCGCCGGGCAAGGCGTCACGAGCTTGCTCGGCGAGGTCGGCGTTCGACCGGTGATGAACGGCCACGGAGTCGCCGGACTCGGCGAACGCATGCGCGATCGCGCGCCCGATGCCACGTGAGGCTCCGGTGACCAGGACCCGCCGCTTCATCGGCTGAGCTCCGCGACGCCGTCGACGAGCCGGTCCACGTCGTCGGCATCGGTGTAGGGAGCGATTCCGGCGCGGACGGCACCCGCATCGCCCAGCCCGAACCAGCGGGCCGCCTCGATCGCGTAGAAGCTCCCGGCAGGTGCGTTGACACCACGGCCGGCCAGGTGCGAGTGGACGTCGCTCGAGGCGCGGCCCGCGACCGTGAAGACCGCAGTCGGGGTCCGCTGGCCCGGGGAACCGTGCAGGGTGACGGCGTCATTCATCGCCAGCCCCTCCAGCAGCCGTTCGAACAGCTCCTGCTCGTACACCTCGGCAGCTGCCATCGACTCCAGCAGCCGACTACGCCGGTCGCGGGCGGTCGACGCCATCCCGGCGAGGAAGTCGACGGCGGCCGTGGTGCCGGCGAGCAGCTCGTAGGGGAGGGTGCCCATCTCGAACCGCTCGGGCACCGAGTTCGTCGACGGCAGCAGCTTGTCCGGGTGTACGGCGCCCAGCAGGTCGGGTGATGCCACCAGCACACCGTGGTGGGGTCCGAAGAACTTGTACGGCGAGCAGGCGTAGAAGTCGGCGCCGAGCTCGGTGACATCCACCGGGCTGTGCGCTGTCAGGTGGACGCCGTCGACGTACGCCAGTGCGCCCACGCGATGCGCCGCATCGGTGATCGCCGGTATGTCCGGTCGGGTGCCGAACAGGTTCGAGGCGCCGGTCACCGCGACGAGCCTGGTCCGCGCGCTCAGCTGAGCCTCCACAGCGGCCAGTGGCAGCTCCGCGGATGTCCGGTCGAAGTCGACCCAGCGCACTGTCGCCCCGGCGCCCTCCGCCGCTGAGACCCAGGGGCGGATGTTCGCATCGTGATCCAGCCGGGTCACGACCACCTCGTCGCCGGGGCCCCACTGCTTCGCGAGCGCGCGGGCCATGTCGTACGTGAGGGTCGTCATCGAGCGGCCGAAGACCACCCCGCCGGCCTCGCAGCCGAGCAGGTCCGCGACCGCCGTCCGAGCCAGGCTCACCACAGCGTCGGCACGCCGCTCGGCAGCGGTGACGGTGCCGCGGTTGGAGATCCCGGCGCACAGCGTGTCCGCGACCGCGGTGGCCACCTGGCGAGGTACCTGCGTGCCACCGGGGTTGTCGAAGTAGGCGGTGCCGTCGCTCAGAGCGGGGAAGGAGCTGCGCACGGCGGCGACGTCGAAAGTCATGGCCCGATCCTCGCAGCGGCCGCCCGGCTAGGCGAGCGCGCGGAGGAGGGCGGTGGTGACCACGCCGCCAGCACCGCGACCGAGCCCGCCGTCACGACGCCCGGCACCGCACCCGGGGGCCGGACACCGACTCGAGCGTGGCTCGTCAGCCCGCACATCCCTCGCCCTCCTACAGTCGGGGCATGACGGAATCGCGATGAGGGCCCGCGTTACCAGCGGTGGCGGGTTGCGGCGGTCCTCGTGATGCGCGCGATGCGCGCCCTGGGGGCGTTCCTCTGCGGACTTCTGGCTGTGCTGGCGACGCTGGTCGCCCTGCCCGCTGCATGGATCGGTACGAACGTTGCCGACGAGGGCGGCTACGTCGCCTTCAGCGGATCGCTTGCGACCGACACCGAGGCGCAGGAGGCGGTTGCCGGCGGTATCGCGAGGGAGATCGTCATCGAGGCGGGTCTTCCGGTCCAGCTGACGTCCACACTCACGGTCATCCTCGAGGACACGGCCGCCCGAGTAGCCGACGAGCCCGGCTTCAGTGACATCTGGGCCGAGACTCAGCGCCGCGCGCACCGCTCGGTCTTCGACTCCGAGACCGGTGAGCAGGCCGGCGTCGACGTCGCACCGCTGGCCCAGTTCCTGGTGGACTCTGCCGCCGGCTCCTTGCCTGTCGGCGTCGCCGTGCCGAAGACGCTGCTCGTCGAGCTGGAGCGCCAACCCGACCAGCGGCTTCTGGACCTGATAGGCGCGACCGGTGAGGTCGCGTGGCTCGCCACCGCGGTAGCAGTCGTGGCCGCCGTGTGCGCGATCGTGCTGGCACGGCGTCGCTCGACCGCGCTGCTGTGGCTGGGTATGGGTGCGCTGGTAGTGGCGGCGGTACTCGCCGTGGCATCCCGGTTGCCGGTGCCCGGCCTGCTGGAGGAGATGACGTCGCCGTCGGAGTTCGAGGCCGCCTTCCAGCAGGTGCTGGTCGACCGGGCAACCGACGACTTCGGTGGTTGGCTCGTGTGGGTGGCCATCGCCGGAGCCGTCGCGGTCGCCGTGGGGTTGCTCCTACGGGTGGTGGGTTCGCGCCGCGCACGGAGCGGCCAGGCCGCCTGAGAGGATTGCTGCGTGCGGGTGACCGTGTGCGAGCTGCGAACGAGTCCGGACGCCCTTCAGGTGGACTGGGCAGGCCTGGTGGCTCATGTTGCCGCTGAGGACAGCGATCTGGTCGTGCTGCCGGAGCTCGGCTTCGCCCCCTGGTTCGCCGCTGAGCGGGCCTTCGATGCTGCGGCCTGGGCTGTGGCCGTTGCCGCACACGAGCGCTGGCTGCAGCGTCTCGGCGAGCTCAACACCGCCGTGCTCGGCACTCGGCCGGTCGATCGCCCGTCAGGGCGCCGTAACGAGGCGTACGCCGCCGACGCCGGCCAGCCGGCCGTGCCGCTGCACGACAAGAGCTACCTCCCAGACGAGCCCGGCTTCTGGGAGGCCTCCTGGTACGGCCCGGGCGAGGGCGAGTACGCCGTCGTCGATGTCGGCGGCGCGCGAACCGGCGTACTGGTGTGCACGGAGATGTGGTTCCTGGAGCACGCTCGCGGGCTCGGGCGGGCCGGCGCGCAGCTGATCGCCACGCCTCGCTGCACGCCGGTCGAAACACTCGACAAGTGGCTCGCCGGCGGGCGTACCTGCGCGGTGGTCTCCGGCGCCTGGTCGCTGTCGTCGAACTCCGCAGAGCCCGAGCACGGTGGGCTCGGGTGGGTGATCGACCCGGAAGGTGACGTGGTCGCCGTCACGTCGAGCGAGCGCCCCTGGGTCACCGTCGACCTGGACCTCCAGCAAGCCGACGCGGCCAAGTCGCTCTACCCGCGGTACGTGCCCGAGCTCGCCGCCCGCGTGCCGAGCCGGCGGAGGTCATCGTGAGCCGCTCGTTGAGTCTTGGGCCGTTCGCAGGCCTACCCGCTACTAGTACGCCACAGGAACCGGGGGAGGGACTGATCTGACCCGATCGAGCCACCCGTCACGCATCGGGCTGCGGCACCGCAGCGAAGGCCCTGACCGGGAAGGTGCCGAATCCGGTCACTCGCGGTGGTGCGGCGGTGACATGCCCGCCGAGATGACGTGACTGAGCTCGACATAGCGCCACGTCGGCTGGCCGGGAGCGGGGCAGGGTGGCGTCCGGCTGCGCTCGGTACTGCGCTGGCGTCATGTGGACAGCCTGGCGGAATACGACCAGGACAAGCGGCTCGTTCGGGGCAGCGGGGAACGGGCGGTCGGCTCCATCGGAGCAAGCGACCCGCACCTAGGCTCTCCGGTCATGGACTCTGCGTACAGAAGCGACGTCACGTTGACCGGCACCGAGCGGGAACAGCTCGAGTCGTTCCTGCATGACAACAGGCTGGAGATCGTCGGCCTGCTCGACGGGATCACCGACGAACAGGCCAGACGGCGGCTGGTGCCCTCGCTGACGACGCTGCTCGGCCTGGTCAAGCACGCGGTGTTCGTCGAGCGGGTGTGGTTCGACGTCGCGCTCGCCGGACGCACCAGGGCCGAGCTGGGGCTGCCCGACGACGTGGACGCGACCTTCGTGCTGTCCGACGCTGACACCATCGAGTCGGTCCTGGCGGAGTATCGGCAAGCCTGGGCCGACTCCGAGCAGACCGCGGCGGCGTACACGCTCGATGACCTGGCGCGGCACAACCGTCGGGGACCGTTGACGCTGCGGTGGATCTACGCACACATGATCGAGGAGCTCGCCCGGCACGCCGGCCATGGCGACATCCTCAAGGAGCAGGTCCTCGCGGCCGATGCTGCCCGCTGACGTCAGTGCGCTCCGCTGAGGTTGAGCACGGTCACACCCGAGACCACGAGCGCGATGCCGACGGCCTTGGCCAGCGTGATCGGCTCACCGAGGAAGGCCGCGGCGACCGCTACGATCGCGACGGTTCCCAGACCTGACCAGATGGCGTAGATGACGCCGACCGGCAGCGTCTTGACCACCTGCGCGAGCATCGCGAAAGCCACTGCGTACGCGGTCAAGGCGCCCGCGGTCGGGTACAGCCGGGTGAAGCCTTCGGTCGCCTTCAGCAGGCTCGTCCCGACGACCTCGGCCACGATCGCCAGCACCAGGTACACGTACGCCACACAGCACCCCGCTCATCGGGCTAGCGGGCGCGTGCGCCCGGCTGTCTCTTGCACGGGAGGCTAGTTGACGCTGCTCGCGGCACCCGCTCGTCTCGTCGCCGGCCTCACGAGCTGCTCGCGGGGCCGGCCCGAAGGTGCACGCGCTCCCCCTGGCGCCCGAAGAGAGTCAGGTACTCGACCGCCTGCCGGCCGGCATTGCCGAACCAGTGCGGGACTCGCGTGTCGAACTCCGCTGCCTCACCGCGGCCCAGGACGAGATCGTGCTCGCCCAGCACCAGTCGCAGGCGTCCGGACAGCACGTAGAGCCACTCGTAACCCTCGTGCGACCGGAGGTCCGGCTCTTTGGACGGGCCGGCCGGCAGCACCATCTTGAAGGCCTGCAGCGGTCCGGGCTGCTCGGTCAGCGGCACCACGGTCATGCCGTGCAGCGTGCGGGGTTTCAGGTGCACGCGGGGGTCTCCAGTGGGTGGAGCCCCTACCAGCTCGTCGAGCGCAACGCGGTGCGCCCGGGCCAACGGCAGCAGCAGCTCGAGGTTGGGGCGCCGCTGCCCGGCTTCCAGCCGGGACAGCGTGCTGACCGAGATGCCGGTCGCCTCGGACAGCTCGACGAGGGTGACATCGCGCTGCTGGCGTACCGCTCGCAGCCGCGCGCCTACCCCGCCGAGCACCGCGTTGAGGTCTGTGGTTCCCGGTGTGTTTGCCATGTCAGCAAGTTTACTTGCCACCCCCGTGTCCGGGTCGCAGAGTGGGAGATGGCGACCGATCGAGTAGCAGAGGAGTCAACGGCATGAACGACTATGACGTGGTCATCATCGGCGGCGGCAGCGCAGGACTGGCGGCGGCTCTCGCCTTGAGTCGAGCACGCCGGGCCGTGCTGGTCGTCGATGAGGGAGCGCCGCGCAACGCGTCCGCGTCCCACGTGCACAACTACCTGGGACGCGAGAGCACACCGCCGCACGAGCTGATGGGGATCGCACGGGATGAGGTGACCAGCTACGGCGCGCAGATGGTCTCCGGCACGGTGGCTTCGGCTCGCCGCTCGAGCGGTGACCACGGGTTCCGCGTCGAGCTCGAGGACGGCAGCGAAGTGACGGCCCGGCGCGTCCTGCTCGCCACAGGACTCACCGACGAGCTGCCCGACGTACCCGGGGTCGCTGAGCGCTGGGGTCGCGACGTCCTGCACTGCCCGTACTGCCACGGCTGGGAGGTACGCGACCAGGCGATCGGTGTGCTGGCCAGCGGACCGCTGAGCGTCCATCAGGCCCTGTTGTTTCGTCAGTGGAGCGACGACGTCACCCTGCTGCTGCTCAGCTCACCGCCGCCCAGCGACACCGAGAGCGAGCAGCTGGCGGCGCGTGGCATCACCGTGGTGCAGGGAGAGGTCGAGCGGCTCGAGGTCCGCAACGACCGGCTGGTCGGCGCTCGACTCCGCTCCGGGCTACTGGTACCTGTGCAGGCCATCGTCGTAGCCCCCTTCTTCCGCGCTCGCACCGACGTGCTCGAGACGCTCGGACTGGCAGCGAGCGAGATGCGCATGGGCGAGCACGCCATCGCCACCTACGTCGAAGGCGACGCCGGCGGAGCGACCGCTGTCCCCGGCGTGTGGGTGGCCGGCAATGTCGCCGACCCGAAGGCACAAGTGATCACCTCGGCCGCCGGGGGCCTCGCCGCCGCTGCAGCGATCAACGCCGACCTGGTCAGCGAGGACACCGAGCTGGCCGTGGCCGCGTACCGGAAGGAACCGATGCCATCCCCGGCGGACCTTCGGCGCGCGGCCGAAGACATGACGGCGATGTCGCGTTGACCACCGTCTACGACGAGGCGTTCTGGGAGGACCTGTACCGCGCACGCGACGCCATATGGAGCGGCCAGCCCAACGCGCAGCTCCTCACCGAGGTGAGTGACCTGCCGGCGGGCAGGGCCCTCGACGTGGGTTGCGGAGAGGGCGCCGATGCGCTGTGGCTCGGTGCGCGCGGCTGGCAGGTCACCGCGGTCGACATCTCGCCGACTGCTCTCGAGCGCGCCCAGTCGCACGCGGCGCGGACAGGAAAGGACGTGGCCGGACGCATCACCTGGGTCCACGCAGATCTGACCAGCGACATCACGGCGCTCTCGACGTACGACCTGGTGACGGCTCAGTTCATGCACGTGCCGTCAGCCCAACGTGTTCGCCTGTACGGGGAGCTCGCCCGCTCGGTCGCGCCCGGTGGGCGCCTGTTGATCGTCGGGCACTCCCCCGACGACCACGTCGGGGATGGTCACGGGGACCGGGCCGACCTGCTGTTCACCGGCGAGCAGGTCGCCGCAACGCTCGACACCGACAGCTGGGACGTCCTTGTCAGCGAGGACCGGGAGCGGACGGTCCTTGACGCCGAGGGCGGCCAGCGCGGCCTGCGCGACACGGTCGTGCATGCCCGACGCCGACAGTGACGGCTGGCTCAGCAGCAGTTGTCGCCCGAGTCGTGTGTCCCAGGGCGCTGCGCCGGGAGGGTGGCTGGTCTGGCAGGGCTGCAGCACCCTTCCCCGAGCCACGCGCTCCTGCCTTCCTTGACCGCGATGGCCGCGATGGCCAAGCCGGCGATCGCGTCGGCCCACCACCAGCCGGCAATCGCGTTGAGCAGCAGGCCGACGAGCAGGACCGCACTCATGTAGGTGCACAGCAGGGTCTGCCTGCTGTCGGCCACGACGCTATTGGAGTGCAACGCCCGGCCGGTCCGACGCTGGGCCCACGACAGGAACGGCATGATCAGCAGAGAGGCCAGCGCCAAGCCGATGCCGACCGGGGCGGCCTCCGGCTCGGCACCCGTTGCCAGTGCCTGTGTCGACTCGACCAGGACGTAAGCGGCGACGGCGAAGAAGGACAGCGCGATGAGTCGCAGCGCGAGCTTCTCGCGACTGACCGGCGTGTGGTGGCGGAACTGCCACAAGATGATCAGCCCGCTGGAGACCTCGATGACCGAGTCGAGGCCGAAGCCCACCAGCGCGACCGAGCCAGCGACAAGGCCGGCGGCCAGGGCGATGACGGCCTCGAGTGCGTTGTACGACACCGAGGCGACCGCCAGTAGCTGGGCGCGTCGCCCGAGGCGAGCGCGCTCCGCGGGCTCGACCGCGGCGGCGAGATCAGCGTGCGGATGACCATGGACGGTGCTCATGCGCCATCCGGACCGGAGGTCGGGCACAGGGTCACTGCGTCACCCGTCGCGTCCAGCAGGTGCTCGGCGGAGACGAGCAGATCCAGCAGCTCGGGTCGGGCCAGCGAGTACACCGACGCCCGGCCGTCGGCGCGAGCCGTGACCAGCCCGCAGTCGCGAAGGCAGGCGAGGTGTCCGGACACCGTCGACTGTGCCAGCCCGAGGTGCGTCGTCAGGTCGACCACTCGATGCTCGCCGAGGGCGAGGTGCCGGACGATGGCAAGCCGCGTCGGGTCGGCAAGGCCGCGAAACAGGGACACCGCGGCGGAGACGTCGGCGTATCGGGCTGTCATCGTCACGCACCGATGATACCCGATTCTGTCGTCAACCGCGTCGTTCATCGGATCGTCTCGCGGGTCACGTCTCGATGTGCAGGGCCGGTGCCGCCCGGGTGCTGATCGGCGCGCGCGCCGGTGCGCTCGGCCCCGACGCCCGCGACGACCACCAGCGCGATGCCGACGAACGCTGCAGTTCGCGGGACCTGTCCGAGCACTGCGAGGCCGATCACCAGGGCGATGGCCGGCTCCAAGGCCATCAGGGTCCCGAACGCGGCCGTCGTCAAGCGACGCAAGGCGAGCAGCTCGAGACTGAAGGGGATCACGGGAAGGAGTAGCGCCAAGCCGACCCCGGTGACCAGCAGCTGCCAGCTGATTGCCGAGATGGCCGAGGGTCCCACCGTGACGGTGGCAACGAGGGCGGCTACCGGCATGGACACCGCCAGCGCGCTGAGGCCTGTGACGGCGTCACCCGCTCGCTGGGTCAGCAGGATGTAGCCGGCCCAGCAGACAGCGGCTCCGAGGGCGAATGCGACTCCCAGCAGATCGGTGCCACCGTGCCACGGCTCGGTCAGAGCCACGACACCTGCCCCCGCAATCAGGGCCCAGACGCGGCCGGCTGACGTACCCCGGGCGACGGCGACCCCCAGCGGGCCGAGGAACTCCAGCGCGCTTGCCGTACCGAGTGGCAGCCGTACGACAGCGGCCATGAACAGCAGGGTCACTCCCGCGGTGGCGACTCCGAGCGCCACGCAGGTGAGCAGAGCCGAACGGCTGAAGGTGGTGCGCCACGGGCGTGCAATCACGACCAGCAGCACGCCCGCCCACATCAGGCGCAGCCACGCCACTCCATCGGCGCCGATCTCGTCGGCGAGCCCGACCGACACGGCGAGGCCGAGCTGGACGCAGCACATCGATACGACCGCCATCGACGCGCCAGATCGGGAGCTCTGTCGCGGCGGTCGCGGCGTCGTGGTGGTCATGCGCACCAGTAGAACGGCTCAGCGTTGTTCGCGTCCACGTGACGAAGCCGAACGGTCTGTTCGCAGAAAGTGCACAATCTAGGAGTGCAGACCCGCCGCCTCGAAGTGCTGCTCGAGCTGTCCCGGTCGGGGTCCATGCGGGCGGTCGCCGAACAGCTCGGCACGACGACGTCCACCGTGTCGCAGCAGATCGCCAAGCTCGCGCAGGAGACCGGTACGGCGCTGGTCGAACCCGACGGCCGGCGAGTGCGACTGACCCCAGCCGGACGGCGACTGGCCGCGCATGCGGTCACGATCCTCGGCGCCGTCGAGGCAGCACGGCTGGACCTCGACCCGGCAGCCGCGCCCGCCGGGACGCTACGAGTCGCCGGCTTCGCCACCGCAATCGACCGCGCTCTGCTGCCCATCATCAGCCAGCTGGCGGACAGCCATCCTGACGTCAGAGTCCTCGTCTACGAGCACGAGCCTGCCGAGGCTCTCGCGCTGCTTGCCACCGACCAGGTCGACCTGGCACTGACGTACGACTACAACCTCGCACCGGCCGGCATCGACTCTCGGTTCGAGTCGGTGGCTCTGTGGTCCTCGCCCTGGAGCCTGGGCGTGCCGTTCCGAGCAGCCGGCGGACGCGGCGGGAGTGCGCTCACCGTCTTCGATGCCTTCCGCGACTCGGACTGGATCGCCAACTCCCGCAACCGTGCTGACGAGACGGTGCTCGCGCTGATCGCCTCCATGTGCGGGTTCGAGCCGCAGGTGACACACCGAGCCGACAGCCTCGACGTCGTCGAGAACCTCATCCTCGCCGGCCTGGGTGTCGGACTGCTCCCGGCTGATCGACGAACCCGCTCCGGAGTCTCGCTGCTGTCCCTGACCGAACCGAACGTCGAGCTGCGTGCGTACGCCCGCACCCGTCGCGGCCGCGCCGGGTGGCCGCCTGTCGCGCTGCTGCTCGACCGGCTCAGCGCACCTGACACCCGGTCACCTCGATAGCCGGTCCGGTCACGTCTTCGCGAGCTGGGCACGCACGCCGTCAGCGGCGTGCTGTGCGGCGGCGGTGCATCGTGCAGCGCGCGTCAGCAGACCCGGGTCGCACTCGCCGCTCGCCACATTGATGCGCACGAGCGCGACTGCCGAGCGCACCGCGGCCTCGGCCACATAGGCAGCGGTGGCGGCGTCACCTCGCAGGTTCGAGTTGCCATCCTCGACCAGACGGGCCGCCAGCCGAGCCGTGTCGGCGCCCAGCTCAGCGAGCTCCAGCGGTACGAGAGCGGCTGCCTCGAACGCGGCGCGCCTGCGGTCGTGTCGCTCGTCTGGTTCGCTGGCACGGGTCGCCGAGAGGGTGGCCATGACCTCGGCGTACACCTGTGCGTCGGCATCAGCGAGCCCCGCCGAGCGCCGCTGAAGACGCTCGGCGTCGGACACCACCCGCTGGCTTCCGGGCAGGTCCGGGGAGAGCCGGGCAGCCATGGCGACCAGACCGGCAGCCATGGCCACGGTCACAGCCGCAACGCAACCACCCCCGGGCGCCGGCTCACGGGAGGCCACCACTGCGAGGAAGTCTCGCAGCGGCGGGTCGAGGTAGGACATCGACGACTGCTCAGAAGAGCCCGACGGTGTCCCCGTTCTCGTCCAGATCGACGTGGGCTGCCGCCGGGTCCGAGCCGAGGCCCGGCATGGTCCGCATGTCGCCGCAGATCGGGTAGATGAACCCCGCACCGACCGACGCGCGTACCTCGCGGACCGGCAGGGTCCAGCCGGTCGGTGCACCCTTCAACGTGGGGTCCGACGACAACGACAGGTGCGTCTTGGCCATGCAGATCGGCAACTTGCCGAACCCCGCCTTCTCGTACGTGTCCAGCGAACGGGTCGCGGCAGCGGAGTAGTCGACGCCGTCCGCGCCGTAGACGTTGGTCGCGATGATCGCGATCTTCTCCCGCAGGCTCGCCTCGTCGGGGTACAGCAGCTTGAACTCGGTTGGCTCCGCAGCCGCCTCGGCCACCGCTTCGGCCAGCTCGGTGGCGCCGCTGCCGCCGTCGCTGAAGTGGGTTGAGACCGCGAAGCGAGCACCCGCCTGCTCGGCGATCTCACGGATGGCCGCGTGCTCGCTGGGGTGGTCGCCGGGGAAGGGGTTGACCGCCACGACCGGGGAGACACCGTGCAGACGCATGTTCTCGATCTGCTTGACCAGGTTCGCGGCCCCGCTGTGCACGTCGTCCGGGTTCTCCGCGAGCAGCTCCGGCGGAAGTGGCTTGCCCGCGACGATGCGGTACTTGCCGGAATGAGCCTTGAGTGCGCGTACGGTCGCCACCACGACGGCGGCGTCCGGGGCTTCGCCGGAGGCGCGGCACTTGATGTTGAAGAACCGCTCGGCCCCCATGTCGGCGCCGAAGCCGGCCTCGGTGATCACGTAGTCGCCGCATCGCAGGGCGATCAGGTCGGCGAGCACCGAGGAGTTGCCGGTGGCGATGTTGCCGAACGGCCCGCAGTGGACCAGCGCGGGCGTGTTCTCCAGCGTCTGCAGCAGGTTGGGCTTGATGGCCTCGCGCAGGAGCACCGTCATGGCACCCGCGGTGTCCAGCTGCTCAGCGGTGACGGGCTCGCCGGACTTGGTGTAGCCGATCACGATGCGACCGAGCCGCTCGCGCAGGTCCCGAAATGACGTGGTGAGCGCGAGCGCGGCCATCACCTCCGAGGCGGCGGTGATGTCGAAACCGGTCTCGCGGGGCACGCCGTCGCCTCGGCCACCGAGACCGATCACGATGTTGCGCAGTGACCTGTCGTTGACGTCCAGCACGCGACGCCAGGTGATGGTGTTGACGTCGATGCCGAGCGCGTTGCCCCTGAAGAGGTGGTTGTCCAGCATCGCGCTCAGCAGATTGTGCGCCGCCGTGACAGCGTGCATGTCGCCCGTGAGGTGCAGGTTCAGCTTCTCCATCGGGACGACCTGGCTGTAGCCGCCGCCGGCTGCGCCGCCCTTGATACCGAGCGCTGGCCCCATGGAGGCTTCGCGAATGGTGATGACGGCCCGCTTGCCGATCTTCCACATGCCCTGACCCAGGCCCACCGTCGTGGTGGTCTTGCCTTCCCCCAGCGGGGTGGGGGTCACCGCGGTCACCACGACGTACTTGGCGCGTGGTCGATCGGCCAGCTCGTCGATCGCCGCGAGGCTCACCTTCATGACATCTCGCCCGTACGGCTCGAGCAGATGGCTGCCCAGCCCCATCTCGTTGGCGATGTCCTCGATAGGCTTCATCGAGGCGTTCCGGGCGATTTCGAGGTTGCTGAGCGGCACGGCATTCCTTTCAGAGGTCTTCGCCCGCGAAGTGTGCCTCACGTCGTCGGTGGATCGCATCCCCGGCATCTCCCGTTTCGCCTGTCAGGACGCGCACGCAGTCGTCATCGCAACGGGATGTCCGCCCCACGCTCCTGCTCGCCGCGCGGGCCGACGATCCGCCGCTCGCTCTCGGCGATCGACACGTCGTTGATGCTCGCCTCCCGCCGACGCATGTAGCCCTGGTCGTCGAACTCCCACAGCTCGTTGCCGTAGCTGCGCCACCACTGCCCGGCCCCGTCGTGCCACTCGTACTGGAAGCGCACGGCGATGCGGTCGGCGGTGAACGCCCACAGCTGCTTGCGCAGGGCGTAGTCGAGCTCGTTCGACCACTTGTCCGCGAGGAACGCCTCGATCTGCTCCCGACCCTGCAGGAAGTTCGACCGGTTCCGCCAGACGCTGTCGCTCGTGTACGCCGCAGCGACTCGCTGCGGGTCACGAGTGTTCCAGGCGTCTTCGGCGGCCTGGACCTTCTCCCGCGCGCTGACCTCGTCGAACGGTGGAACGGGTGGGCGCATGGCTCCTCCGGGACCGTGGCCTGTG
>DASQMN010000032.1:0-11144 GCA_035645475.1 Nocardioidaceae bacterium | reverse complement strand
GCGATGAGTGCGTGTCCGATGCTTCTCTATCGGGCTGAACCCGCCCGAGACTGCAACGATGTGGTGCCGAAGGGGGGACTCGAACCCCCACGCCCGAAGGCACAGCATCCTAAGTGCTGCGTGTCTACCGTTCCACCACTTCGGCGGGCATCTCGCGGGCATGGCAACCCGACAGCTGGCGAGTCTAGGCGGCCAGCCCGAGTTCCCGGCGCAGCTTGGCGACGTGACCGGTGGCGCGCACGTTGTACTGAGCCGAGGCCACCATCCCCTGCTGATCGACCACCACGGTGGAGCGGATGACGCCCTCGACCGTCCGGCCGTACAGCTTCTTCTCGCCGAACGCGCCGTAGGCCCGCAGCACCAATCGGTCAGGGTCGGACAGCAGCACGATGCCGAGGCCCTCCTGCTGCCGGAAGGCCGCCAGCCGCTCCGGTGCGTCCGGTGAGACGCCCACCACGGTGTAGCCGGCCTCATGGAGGGAGTCCAAGGCACCGGTGAAGTCCGTCGCCTGCGTGGTACAGCCGGGGGTGAGGGCGGCCGGATAGAAGTAGACGATGACCTGCGAGGTCGCGCGCAGGTCGGTCAACGACACGGAGGCGCCGCTGTCGTCGACGAGGGTGAACTCGGGCGCGAGGTCGCCCACTGCCAGTCGCTTGGCCTCGGCCATGGGTGGTCCTCTCCGACCGAACGTGGATGTCACCGACGACGCGCCGGTCGGTGCGTCAGGCCTCGTTGCGGGACTGGCCCTGGCACCGGTGGTGGAGGCACGACAACGCCCATCCTGCCGCACCCGGTAACGTGTCGCCGCGACGCAGGTGCACGACCCCGGCGTCCAGCCCGTCCAACGCCCAGGAGGTCGCCGTGGCCAGCGGTTCCAGTGTCAGCCCTACCAGTGGGGGCCCTGACACCCGCAGCCCCGATGAGCTGGTGGACGACATCGAGGTGGTCCGCGAGCGCCTCGCTTCCACCATCGACCAGATCGCGGACCGGGCGAATCCCAAGAACATCGCGCAGCGCAAGTTCGACGAGATCAAGGCGCGCTTCGTCAACCCCGACGGCTCACCCAAGATGGACGCGATCCTTCCGATAGCCGGAGCGGCTGCCGGCGCCATCGTCCTCATCGTCGCGATCCGCTACCTCGTGCGCGACTGAGTTTCCTGGCGGCTGGCCACGTCGTGGCTGGGGAGCGCATCGGCGACGTGCTATCGGCGCGGCTGTCGCAGCTGCGTGGGTCGCTCTATCTGCTGCTGCAGGTCGGGGTAGGGGCGGGGCTCGCCTGGTACCTGGCGACTGATGTGGTCGGCCACCAGCAGCCGTTCTTCGCCCCCATCGCCGCGGTGGTGACAATGCTCGGCGCTTCCAGCCAGCGCCGACGGGCGGCCGTCGAGCTGGTCTCCGGTGTCGCCGTCGGCATTCTCGTCGGTGAGGCGCTGATCCTCGGCATCGGCCGCGGCGCGTGGCAGGTCGCTCTCGTCGTCGGCCTGGCGTACGGCACGACAGTCCTGCTCGGTCTCGGCCGGCTCGCCCGCGTGCAAGCCTGCACCTCGGCCATCCTGCTCGCCACGATCACCCCGGTCACCGGGACCATGGGCAACCCGGCGCTCGACCGCTTCCTGGACGCCATCGTCGGTGGCGCCGTGGGCCTGCTGGTGACGGTGCTGCTGCCATCGAATCCGGTGCGAGACGTCGAGCGCGAAGTCGGTGCCGTGCTCGCTGAGCTGGTGCAGGTCTTGCGGGGTATCGCGGCAGCACTTCGCGACGACGCCGCGGACTCCGCGTGGGAGGCGCTGGGCCAGGCTCGTGGACTTGCCCCTCGACTGGAGGCACTGGGCAGCACGATCGATGCCGCCAGCGAGGTGTCGCGCCTCTCCCCGCTGCGGCGCGGCCAGCGGGGACACGTTGGCCTGTACGCCGGCTCTCTGCGGTGGATCGACTACGCCGTTCGAGACGCGCGGGTACTCGCCCGCCGGTCGCACGTCTTGCTCCGCCGCTCGCTGGTCATCCCTTCGGGACTGCCGGCAGCGATCGACTCGCTGGCGGACGCGGTGGCGGTCTTCGCCGACGACCTGGCCGAGCAGGACCGGTTCGACGAGGTGCGGGCGCGACTGATCGAGGTGGCCCGCCAGGCGACTGCGACCCTGGCGCCTGCGGCGTCGCTCAGCGCAGTCTCGACCGTGGCGCAGGTGCGATCGGTGGCAGCCGACCTCATGTACGCCAGCGGAGCAGAGCCCGATGACATCGACGCGTGGTTCGACCCGGACGACGACTCGTCCGCCCCTCGGGACGGTCAGGCTGAATGAGCCTCAGGCGCCAAGCCGGCGGACGTTGTCGGGGCCTTGTTCAGCGGCCCAGTACTCCTCGAACGCAGCAACCCGTAGTGGTCGTGACACCAGGTACCCCTGCATCGACGGGCATCCCATGCGCGTCAGCGTCTGCCACTGCATCTCCGTCTCGACGCCCTCCGCGACAGTTCGGCGGCCCAGGGCCTTGCACAAGCGGAGCACCGAGCCGACGATCTGGGCATCCACCGGGTCGTTGCCGAGACCGGCGATGAACGAGGCGTCCAGCTTCACGATGTCGACCGGCAGCTGGCGCAGGTAAGCCAGCGACGAGTAGCCGGTGCCGAAGTCGTCCACGGCCACCAGAACGCCGATCTCGCGCAGGGCGGCCAGAGCTCGCGCGTTGGCGTCGATGTCGGTGAACACGGCGGTCTCGGTGATCTCGATGCACAGCTGTGAGGGCGGTAATCCCGTCTCGGCCAGGACACCGGCCACCTCTTCGGCAAGCTGCGGCTGCGCCAGCTGCAGTGCAGAAAGGTTGACCGACACGTTGAGCGCCGGCCGGTCCGGGTGCTCGGTGTTCCACCGCACGACGGTGCGGCAGGCCTCCTCGAGCACCCACCTCCCGAGCGTCACGATGAGGCCGCTGTCCTCCGCGATGGGGATGAACTCGTCGGGCATGATGATGTTGCCGTCGCTGTCCTCCCACCGCACGAGCGCTTCCACCCCGTACAGCCGGCGGGTGCGCGTCTCGACCATGGGCTGGTACCACAGCTGCAGCTGTTCGGCACTGATGGCGCTGCGCAACCGGCTCTCCATGTCCAAGCGTGCGCGCGTCGCCTCGATCAGGCGGGGCGTGGCGATCCGCACGCAGTTGCGGCCGTCTGCCTTCGCCTCGTACGACGCGGCGTCGGCTGCATGCATCACGTCTTCTCGAGGCTGTCCGGGCGTCGTCAGAGTGACTCCGATCGACACGGTCAACATGATGGTGTGCCCGTCGACGAGGTACGGCCGGCGGAGGTCCTCGCTGAGATGCTGCGCCAGCTCGCTGACTCGGGAGATGTCAGAGCAGTCCTCGACCAGCAGGATGAACTCGTCACCGGACAGCCGTGCCACGGTGTCGCTCGCTCTGGCGACCCGAAGCAAGCGTTCACTGAGCTGCACGAGCAGCTGGTCGCCGATGAGGTGACCGAACGTGTCGTTGACAAGCTTGAACCGGTCGCAGTCGATGAACATAACGGCGTGGCTTGCGCCGTTGCTCAGACTGCGGTCCAGCGCATGGTCGAGCCGGTCGGTGAAGAGGCGGCGGTTGGGCAGTCCGGTGAGCTCGTCGTGCAGAGCGCGGTGACTGAGCGCCTCCTGCAGAGCCCGGCGTTCGGTGACGTCGCGCAGCACGAGCACCGCACCGTCCTGCACGTCCCCGGCGGTCAGTGGCGCGAAGGAGTACGCCACTTCGACCCGCTGGCCCCGGGTGGTCTCCAGGACCGCGTCGCTGTCTTCCACGCTCACGGCGTTGTGCAGCAGCACCGTCAGGTTGATCGGCTGAGCGCGATCGAACAGGTGGCAAACATCGGCAATGGGCCGCCCCTCGAGCTGCGCATCGACCGGATATCTGAGCATCTGACGCGCCGCCGGGTTGGCAAAGCTGACGATCCCCAAGGCGTCGAAGGCGATGACGGCCTCGTTCTGCGCATCCGTGATCGTCGTCAGACGTGCGAACAGGTCGGCGCGGCGCAGCGCATCGTCGGCGACGGCCGCCAGGGTGCGCAGCGTCTTTCCGTCCTCCTCCGTCCATGCCGCGTCCCCGCGGCGCTTGGAGACGACGATCTGAGCGTCGGGGGACAGAGGAACAGCGAGCTCATCGCCGGTTACCTTGTGGTCGGCCGACACGATCGCGGTCGTCTCGGCGCCCACGAGCTCCGCCAGTGACCGGTCAAGCGTCTCCGATATGGCGGGACGGCTACCCGATCCTCTGATCTGCGACGTCGCGTACTCCAGTCGCTGCTCCGAGCGTCGCGAGATGGCATCCAGCAGCTGGGCAGAGTAGGCGCGCTGGACGAAGCCGGCCATGCCGAGCGCCAGGAGCAAACCCCAGTAGTCGATGAGCGCTAACGAGGAGAAGCTGGCTCCGAGTACCGCGGCACCCAGCCATGCTGTCGCCTGTCGCCTGTCCACTTTCAGGCTGGCGGCTATCGGTTCACCACCGACGAACTGGATCATCGAGACGACGCAGCTACGTGAGACGAACGCGATGACCACGGTTCCTGCGATCGCCGCCGCGACGTCGCCCGCTACGACATAGTTACTCGGGGAGTCATCAGGGAACAGGCGGCTCAGCGCGTGATAGGTGGCGGCGCCGGCGACTGTTGACAACGAGAGCTGGCCGATGTTGAAGGCGACTTTGACCCAGTTCCGCCGAACGGCCACGCTCCCGACGAGCGACGCGAGCAAGGTGATGCCGATGATCGCGTCGAGCGGAACGGTCAGGAGAACCGGGACGAAGGCGACCTCATCGAAGGAGACGGCCTCAACGGAGCCACCACTGGTGATGAAGCGCCTGGCGGTGAGACGAGCGAGGACCAGCGCCGCCATCGAGATGACGGCCAGCAGTGTGGATTGAGTCGCCGGTCCAGTGTCAGGGACGAGCGTAAGGATTGCCGCGCAGCTGAGGAGTCCCGCAGCACAGACAAAAACGCTGAGGAGGGTAATGCGTCGATTGGGGGGAGCGATGGCCATTCCTCACACTGAGCGTCACTATGATGATGCCCTAAGTGGAGGCTCGGTGTGAATGCTTACGCCCCACCAGTCAGTTGAGGCTGGATTCCAACTGCGCAGGGGCAGACCGGTCGGCGGCCGCGTTGAACCAGTGGTGGACGTCGGCCTTGGCGGTCTGGGTGGCCTGGTCGGCGGTGAACCAGTGATGGACGTCGGCCTTGGCGGCCCACTCGTAGGTGCGGTCAGTGTTGAACCAGTGGTGCACGTCGGCCTTCGCGGCCCACTCGTACGTGCGCTCGGTGGCCTGCGGGGAGGGGGCGATGGTCAAGGTGGGCATGTGAGGTGCCTCTTTCAGTCATCGGCCGCACTGGGCCATGTGAGTACTGACGGATGATGGTTCATCGGTCAATCGGTTCGTGCTTAGCATAGAGTCACAACGCTTTTACTGTCTGTGACACAATTGGGTGAAAAAAATGGCTGACTAAAGGGTTTACGGGAACACATGTAGGGGTATACCGGGCGGCTAGGCGGTGTTGGAGTGACGCTATCGCTTCGTCCAGGAGTATCGGGCAGGTAGCGGGCATTACGTGCTTGGTGGCGGATATGCCCCGCCGCGAGGACTCGACACCTCATCCCTATGGGTGAGTTCGCCGGGTTCTGCTGCCTCACCGACCTGGCGGGCGCGATTGTCGATGCTATGAAGAGCCTCCTGCGCCCCGTTGCGGTCGCGGCATGTTGGCTCCTGACAGTCGTCGGGGCCGGGGCTCTGCTGTTCGACGCCCAGCGCGGCGAGCGAGAGTCCCTGGTCGACCGCTTCGCGCTTCGGGCACAGATCAATGCCACCTTCGTGTCCGCCTACGTCGACGAGGTCTTCCAACGCGAGCGTCGACTCGCGAATCCCCGGAACGGGGCACTGGGGACGAGAACCTGGGAACGCTCCCTCAGGCTCGGGGGCTTCTCGATCGCTGTCGTTCTCGACGGTGAGGGTCGGTTGCTGGCTTCGGTGCCGTCTGCGTCCTCGTTGATCGGCTCCCCCCTGAGCGACGACTACCCCTACCTCGCGTCGGCCCTGGCCGGGACGCGCACGGTCTCTCCGATGATGCCGTCGGAGGTAGAGGGAGCCTCGGTGGTGTCCTTCGCGCTGCCCCTCGCCGGCGGGCGCGACGGCGTTCTCTCCGCGGGCTACAACCTCGCTCGCGGCCAGCTCAAGGCCTTGCTGGCACAGTCTCCGATTCCCGGGACGCGGGCCTACATCGTCGACGAAGCAGGCAACAGCGTCGTGTACGCCGGCGACGGCGCCACCAGCGACACCAGTCGTCTGCCGTCGCAGGAGGCAGGGCAGGCCACGGTCGTCGAAGACGGTCAGGTAACCGTCTCGGCCCCAGTGGAAGGCACACCGTGGCGCGTGTTCGTGACGGCACGTGAAGACGCCATCACTGCCCCCGCGAGCCACGGGGACGGGGTGATGTGGGGACTCCTCGGGGCCGCAGCCGTGCTGACCCTCGCGGGGCTGATCCTGCTCGGCCTCGTGAGCGCCTCGCGCGCCAAGGTGCGCGCCGAACAGGCGGAGTCAGATCAACGGTTCCGCCTCACCGTGCAACATGCCCCCATCGGCATGACGGTGGTCGCGCTCGACGGCACCTTCATCGACCCGAACGAGCAGCTGTGCCGCATCCTCGGCTACGACGCTGAGCAGCTGCGGCACATCACCTTTCCGGAGATCACTCACCCGGACGACCTGGATGCCGACCTCTCGTTACTGCGCGAGCTGCTCGCCGGTGACATACCCGCCTACGAGATGGAGAAGCGCTACATCCGGCGCGACGGGAGCACCGTCTGGGCTCGTCTCACGGTGAGCCTGGTCAGAGACGGGGCGGGCCAACCACTGCACTTCGTCAGCCAGGTCGAAGACGTCACCGAGATGCGTGCAGCCCAGGAGAAGCTGGAACGTCGGGCGCTCTACGACCCGCTCACCGGCCTGGCCAACCGCAGCCTCCTCATCGACCGGCTGACTCATGCGCTCAGCCGACGCGACGACGGCGACACGAAGATCGCCGTCGCCTTCTGCGACCTCGACCACTTCAAGAGGGTGAACGACTCACTCGGCCACCACGCCGGTGACACCTTGCTGCGCGAGGTGAGTCGGCGCCTGCAGGACGCGGTGCGCGGCAGTGACACCGTCGCCCGCATGGGTGGCGACGAGTTCGTCCTCCTCCTGCCCGACGTCGAGTCGATGGCCACTGCCCAGGAAGTGGTCGATCGCGCGCGTCAGGCTGTTCAGCAGCCGACCATGGTCGACAACCACGAGCTCACCGTCGCGTTCAGCGCCGGATTAGCCGTGGGCAGACCGGGTGACGTGGCGGAGATGCTTCTCCGAGACGCAGACACGGCGCTCTACGCGGCCAAGGAGAGCGGACGCTCACGTTGTGAGGTCTATACCTCGGCGATGCGCAGCCGTGCGCTGATGCACTTGTCGGTCGAAGCCGAGCTGCGTCGAGCGATCGAGGGCGACGAGTTCGAGCTCCACTACCAGCCGATCGTGACCTTGGCCGATCGCCAGATCGTCGCCTACGAGGCCCTGCTGAGATGGCGCCACCCCAGCCGCGGGCTGTTGGCGCCCGACGCCTTCCTCGAGATAGCTGAGGATGCCGGCCTGATGATCCCGCTGGGCGCGCTGGTGCTGCGGCACGCGTGCGGCTTCCTGGCCGCCAATCCGAACGAGCCGTGGCGGGTCTACGTCAACGTCGCGCCCGTCCAGCTCGGATGTGATCTCACCGGAGTCGTGCGCTCGACGCTCGCGGCTGCGGGTGTTCCGGCGAGCCGACTGGGCCTGGAGATCACCGAGAACGGTGTCCTGACTGCGGCCGGGTCGAGCCTGTCGGAGATGGAGCAGTTGCGCGACATGGGCGTCGAGATGCTTATGGACGACTTCGGCACCGGGTACTCCGCTCTGAGCAGCGTGCTGACGACCCCGATCACCGGACTCAAGCTCGACCGCTCGTTCACCGCTCGGCTGGGTGACGGGGGCACGGCCGACCGGATCACCTCGACGGTGGCGGATCTCGTCCACAGCCTGTCGTTGCGTGGCGTGGTCGAGGGCATAGAGACCGAGGAGCAGTGTGCGCTCGCGCTGCAGCACCGCTGGACCCTGGGGCAGGGCTACCTGTTCGCTCGGCCGGTTGCGGCGTCGGCGCTGATCATGCCCGCGCCGGTGACCGGTGACCTACCAGAGGTCGCCGGCGTCTGACCGGAGTCAGCGTCGTTGGTGGCCGAGCTTGGTGTAGCGGATCAGGTCCGGTAGCGAGAAGTCGTTGCCTCGTCCCAGGAACGGCTTCCACGCTGGTTCGACCGACAGCCACGAGGCGGGGTCGGCCTCCAGCAGGCCGATGAACACCTCGGCCACGATCCGGCCGCCGACCTCACCGAGGTGCCGGCCGTTGTGACGCACCTGTGCCTCGCGAAGCACGTAGTACCACAGCGGCGCACGATCGGGACCGGGCAGATCGAGCTCGTCGCGGGTCAGCACCGCAGTGCCCATCGCACGGGCAACTGCCTGGCCCGACGGCAGCCCCAGCCGCGAACCGCGAACCAGATTGCGCAAGGCCAGCGACCGGAACCCGGTGGCCACGTCGGAAGGCAGCTCGCTCAACGGGGGTGCGAGGCGCACGTCGAGGACACGGCTTGGCTGCGGCCCTTGCTCGTCCAGATCGACGAAGAAGGGCCAGGCGATCTGCCAGGCGGCGGGCAGGACGCGGTGCCCGCCCAGGTGGGTGAGGGCGTTGCCGGGCGTCGGGCGGGGATCGAAGATGGCGACGTCGCGAATGACGTCGTTCAGGTCGTAGCGGGCGCGGATCATGCTGTGCCCGAAGCGGTAGGCGGCCACGGAGAACTCGACCGGCATGAAGGGCGCCCGTCGCCACCGGTAGAACCGCAGGTCGGTCGTGCCGTCCGGCCGGAGCACCGCGTCGGCCATGTCTGGTCCAACGATGCGGCGCAGGTAGTCGCGTACAACGGCCCACTGGTAGTGCCAGCGCACGATGCGCTGCGCTTCTGCGAAGTGGTCGTCCTCGTCATCGGAGTGCAGGTGCGCGTCCAGCTTGCCGGCTCGCACGTCCTCGAGAACACGGTTGTGGAAGGACAGCATCGTCGCCTGCAGCTGTGAGACCAGGATGTTCTCGTCGTTGCGCGGGTCACCGATGATCGCCACGCCACGCCGGGTCCGCGGCAGGTCGACCTCGCTGGCGTCCTCGCCGCGGCCGAGGACGAACGCGCCATCGGCGGTGTAGAGGTACGGCTGGTCCTGCGGCCCCCGGCCGTAGCAGTTGTCGAGGTCGAACCGCGGGGTGCGGAAGTCATGCAACGCGTCCGGGTCCGCACGCTTCGTGAGCGTGGAGGTCGGGTCGAACGTCAGGTCATGGTCGACGAACTGGCCGAAGTAGGTGTACCCGGAGGGGATCTTCGGGTTGTCGCCGGACCCTGAGCTCGGCGACTCCTCGACCATCCGTTGGGCTATCGACGTCAGCCGTTCCACGTCTGGTCGGAACGGATCCAGATCCTGGAACATCCGGCCGAAGCGGGCTCCGGCGAAGGCGGAGTCTGGCACCCGCTGCAGCCCGCGAACCTCGGCGCCGTGCGAGGCGCCGCCCTGAGTCGAACCCATGGCTCCTCCTATCTCGGCGACACGTCTAGCGCTGAGCAACGCGGGCTGTCAACGCGACGAGCCGTGCTGCGAGCTTCCGAGCCACAGGGGCCAGCGGTCAGGCGGCAGGCGGAGCCACCATCGAACGCTGATCGCGTTACCGGTGTCGATCTGTTGACGATCTGTTGACGATCCGCAGACAGCCCGAGTGCGACGGCACCGGTCGGTATGGCCTAGGAAGGGGATGCGGAAGGTTGCCACGCGAAAGGAGGCGTCATGGACGTGGTGCTCGAGCCCGTGACTGCTGCCAACTGGCGGGAGGCAGAGACCGTCGACGCCGCCTCGCCCCACGTCGCGACAGTCGCGCACTACCTGTGCCTGTGCCATTACGGCGGGGTCTGGCAGCCACTGGTGATCCGCTCTGATGGCGAGGTCGCCGGTTTCGTCATGTGGGGCTACGACGTCGACGACGGCCACCACTGGATCGGTGGCCTCTCCATAGACGTGTCCCGCCAAGGCCGCGGCCTCGGGCGAGCCACGATGAGTGCCCTGATCGACCTGCTTCGAGGACTCGGCGCCACGGGCGTCGCGCTGTCGTACGCCCCGGAGAACACCGTGGCTGAACGGCTGTACACGTCGCTGGGCTTCGTACCCGACGGCGAGGTCGACGGTGAGGTCGTCGCCCGGCTGCGCTGACACACCGAGGGCGTGGCAGATGGCGCCCCTTGCGCCAGGGGCCCGGTAGGCTTAGTGTACTAAGTACAGTGACTTAGTCGCCATACCCGGGACAGGAGCTCCCATGACACTGACCGCCACCCACGCACGCACGGTGCGCCACTTCGACGACCACCTGAGCGTTCCCGTCGGTGCAGACGAGGTGCAATTCCACTACGTGTGGCTGCGCGACAACTGCTGGTGCGTCGAGTGCAGGGTCGCCCAGACCCAGGAACGAAGGCTGTACACCGCCGATGTCCCTCCAGACATCACAGCTCGTGGGAGCTCGATCGACGACGAGGGCACCCTGCGCATCCGCTGGAGCGACGGCCACGTGTCGGCCTACTCGGCCGCGTGGCTGCGAACCCATGACTACTCCGAGCGCGCCCGCGCCCGCCGGCGTCATGAGCCGATCCTCTGGGACGCGTCGATCGATCCGCTCCCCGCCTTCGAGCACCGTGCCGTCGTAGGCACCACTGAGGGGCAGCTGGCCTATCTCGACGCCATCCGGGACTACGGGGTGGCCGTGGTACGCAACACCCCGTCGGTCCCTGGTGAGGTCGAGCGCTTCGCGCAGGCGGTGGGGTACGTCCGGGAGACGGCCTTCGAGCGGATCCACAACGTGCGGCACGACCCTGCCGGCTACAGCGTGGCCCACACCTGCGCGGAGCTGGTGCCGCACACCGACCTTCCCAGCTATTCGTGGCCGCCCAGCATTCAGCTTCTGCACTTTCTGGTGAACGACGCGACCGGTGGTGAGAGCACGCTGACCGACGGCTGGGCCGTGCTGGCCGAAC
>DASQMN010000031.1:0-13484 GCA_035645475.1 Nocardioidaceae bacterium | reverse complement strand
GGTCCACCCGGGAGGAGAACGAGGAGTACATCGCGGCGGTCGCGGCCGAGCTGGCCCGCCGCTACCGCCTCAAGCGACCGGGAACGTCGGCGTTCACCACCGACGCGGAGCTGTGGGTCGCGCCCGAGATCTGGGACGAGGTCTGTGCCCTGGTCACCCAGGCGTCCCACCTCGTGCACCGCGAGGCGCAACCGCCGCGCACCCCCGGCTCCATCCACGTCAACATGACCACCGCGACCTTCCAGATGTCCGATCGGGAGACTCGCACCGACGCCCGCTCAGACGAGGCAGCCCAGTGACCTGGCAGGAGGCTTTCGCGCCGCTGCGCAACCGAAACTTCGCGTGGTACTTCGCGTCACGGGCCGCCGACACGCTCGGCTCGATGATGTCCGGGGTGGCTCTCGCGTTCGCAGTTCTGGCCATCACCGACTCCGCGACGGCGCTCGGTCAGGTGCTCGCAGCCAACACCATCCCGCTGGTGATCTTCCTGCTGTACGGCGGCGTGCTGGCCGACCGGTTCCCGCGCACCCTGGTGCTGCAACTGTCCAACCTGGTCGCCGCGGCGTCGCAAGGGACGCTGGCTGTTCT
Organism: Nocardioidaceae bacterium; assembly: GCA_035645475.1. GTDB lineage: Bacteria > Actinomycetota > Actinomycetes > Propionibacteriales > Nocardioidaceae > DASQMN01. Next base: position 12,896 of record DASQMN010000031.1, on the reverse strand, counting down.
GGTGATCACCGGACAGGCCGAGCTTTGGATGTTCATCGTTCTCGCCGCAGTCAACGGCACCGCCGACGCTGCGAACTTCCCGGCGATGGCCGGCATGGTGCCGCAGCTGGTCCCTCGCGACCAGCTGCAGCCGGCCAATGCCTTGGTGTCCCTGACCAGGGGCGGCCTGACGATCCTCGGCCCGTCCCTCAGTGCGCTCCTCGTCGTGACGGTCGGGCCTGGTTGGGGTCTCGCTGTGAACGCCCTGGCCTGGGTGCTGTCAACACTGCTCCTGGTACCCGTGGTGATCCCACCGAAGCCGCCCAAGAGCGAGCAGACCAGCACGATCCAGGACCTGAGGGCCGGGTGGAGCTTCTTCCTGGCGACCACCTGGCTGTGGGTGATCGTGCTGGCCTTCGCCTTCCTGAACGCGATCCACGTCGGTGCCTGGTTCACCTTGGGTCCCGCCCACGCGAAGGACACCGTGGGCGAGCAGGGCTGGGGACTGATTCTCTCCGCCGAGTCGGCCGGCCTGCTGGTCATGACGCTGGTCCTGCTGCGCGTCCGCCTGCGCCACCCACTGCTGCTGGGCATGCTCGGGTTCTCACTCGTCGGCATCCCGCAGATCCTGTTCGGCGCTCAGCCCGAGCTGTGGCTGCTGATCCCGATGGCGTTCGTCGCCGGTGCGGGAGTCGAGGTCTTCAGCATGGGCTGGAACCTCGCTATGCAGGAGAACATCGACGACGACATGCTGTCTCGCGCCTACTCCTACGACGCCCTCGGGTCGTTCGTGGCGATGCCGGTGGGGCAGCTGCTCTTCGGACCGTTGGGCGAGGCCTTCGGCTTCGAGGCGGTTCTCATGATCAGCGGTGTCGCGACGATCGTCATCTCACTTGTCACGCTGTTGTCCCGCTCGGTGCGTACGCTCGACCGGCCACCGGTCGCCGCGGACCTCAACCCCAGCGGCGCTACGACGCCGTGACGCGCTAGGCGGGCAGTGTGCGGCGTAGGAACTCAAGGGTCCGCTCCCACGCGAGCGCTGACGCCTCGGGGTGGTGCAGCGGGGGCAGGTCGTCGTTGTCGAACGCGTGGTTCGCGCCCTCGTAGACGTGGAACTCCGCCGGCCGTCCGCCGCCGGTGACTGCCGCACGGATCTGCTCGACGGTCGCCTGGTCGATGTAGTCGTCGGCGAGCCCGAAGTGGTGCAGGCTCGGCGCGTCCACGGACGGTGCCAGGTCCAGCAGGTTGGGGATCGCGGAGCCGTAGAAGCTGACGAGCACGTCCGGTGAGGCTTCCGCTGCCACGTTGAAGGCGAGGCCGCCACCGAAGCAGAAGCCGAGCAGGCCGGTTCCGCCACGCACCTCGCTGCGGGTGCGCAGCTGTCCGAGCGCGGTCACGGCATCGCTGACGGCGGCGGCCCAGTCGAGCTGGCCAGCCAGCTTCATCGCGTCCTCGATGATCGAGGGGGAGGACTCGTCGACGTGCCGGTCGTCCAGTCGCCAGTACAGCTCGGGGGCTAGCACGACGTAGCCAGCGGCGGCGAGGTCGGCGCCGCGACGTTGGATGTAGCTGCTCACCCCGAAGATCTCCTGGAGCAGCAGCAGCCCCGGGCCGGTGCCGCCTTCGGACAGCCACAGGTACGCCGGCATCTCACCGGCGTCGGTCGCAATGCTGACGCGTTGGCTCATCTACGCAGTGTGACGCAGCAGCGTCGGGTGCCACACGGACGGCCAGGAACTGCGGCCGACTCCGACGACCGGCCGCGTCGGCAGCAGAGGTTCGGCGGGCTCAGCTGGTCCAGGCGCGCCAGAGCCTGGCGTACTCCCCGTCTCGTGCGACGAGTTCGTCATGGGTGCCCAGCTCGGCGATCTCTCCGTCGATGAGGACCGCGATCCGGTCGGCGTCATGAGCGGTGTGCAGGCGGTGCGCGATGGCGATGACGGTGCGGCCGGCGAGCAGTGCGTGCACCGACCCCTCGATCGTGCGTGCGGTCCGCGGGTCGATCAGCGACGTCGCCTCGTCGAGCACGAGCGTGTGGGGGTCAGCGATGACCAGACGCGCCATCGCGACCTGCTGCGCCTGAGCAGGCGTCAACGCCAGGTTGCCGGACCCGACCTGGGTGTCCAGCCCGTCCGGCAGCCGGCGCACCCAGTCGGCGGAACCGACGGCGTCCAGCGCCTGCCACACCGCATCGTCGTCCGGCGTCTCACGGCCGAGCACGACGTTGTCGCGCACGGTGCCGACGAACACGTGATGCTCCTGGGTCACGAGCGCGACCTCTTCGCGCAGGTGCTCCAGTGGGAGCTTGATCAGGTCGACGCCGCCGATCCGAACCGAGCCGGTGCGCGGACCGTTGATGCCCGCCAGCAGCCGGCCCAGCGTCGACTTCCCCGAACCGCTGGGGCCGACGATGGCGAGCCGCTCCCCGACGCCCGGTCGGAAGTCGACTCCGTGCAGCACGTCGCGTCCCGGTCGGTAGGCGAAGCGCAGGTCCTCCCCGACCAGCTGCGGCCCCGCCGGCAGCGCGTCGCCGGGCTGCCGGTCTTCCCGCACGGTCGCGATGCCCAGCAGCCGCGCCGTCGACGCGGCGCCGACCTGCAGGCGGTCGATCTCCCCGACCAGACGGTCCAACGGTCCCGACAGCGCCTCCACGTACAGCACCGCAGTGGTGATCTGACCCAGCGTCACGTAGCCGTTCCAGTACCCCCATGCCCCGACGAGCACCGTGATGACCCGCGGGGTGTTGAACGCGACGTCGATGACGGCGAACAGCAGGTTGCGCAGTGTCATGCCGTAGCGCTCGGCCTGCGCGGAGACGGCGACGTCGTCCTCACCGGCCCGCAGCCGGCGCCGCGCCAGCCTGAGCGCCTCGACGGTGCGAGCACCTTCCACCGTCTCGGTGAGTGTGGTGTTGATCTGCGAGTACGTCGCTCCCTCGGCGATGTAGCAGATGGCCGCCCGGCGAAGGTACCGGCGCACCTGCACTCCGGACGCCGCGATCACCACGAGCGCGGGCGCCGCGAGAAGGACGGAGTTCAGCAGCATGGCCACCACGGACAGCGCGACGGTGAGCGAGGCGATGACCGCCATCGGCAACCCGTACTGCACGGCGCGGCTCATCGTGCCCACGTCGCGAGTGACTCGGGTGACGAGGTCGCCGGTGCTCGCCTCCTCGACCCGGCTCAGCGGCAGGCGCAGGATCCTGTCGACGACGTACTCGCGCATCGAGGCCAGCAGGTTCTGCCCGAACAGCGTGGATGTCACCTGACCTGCGAAGGTGAAGACCGCCTGGGCCACGACGATAAGCACGATGACCATCGCGAGTGACGCCAGGCCGGCGGCCGGTCCGGGTGCGGTGACACGGTCGACGAGCTGGCCGAGCAGGCGTGGTACGGCCAGGGCCGCGATCGCGGCCGCCGCGTTGAGCACCACCAGTGCGGCGAACGCACCCCGTCTCTTCCGGATCAACGCCGCAACGAAGCCCACGACCTCCCGCTCGTCTGCCACCGGCCAACCCCGGGCCGGGCTGCGGGACTCGGCATACACCCGCTCGGCCCTCTCCCGGCGCAGGCGGTGGCGCTCCTGCAGAGCCCGCATGCGGACGCCGAGCGGAGCCTGGACCGGGGGCTCGGCCAACGCTCGAGGCAGCACGGATTCCGCACTGGCGCTGTCTCGCCAGGTCTCCGGCGATGTCGCGAGCAGGTCAGACATGGCTGTCTTCTGTCTGCATGTCGCGGACCACGACGTCGCGGTATCGGGGTTCGGTGGCCAGGAGCTCCTCGTGGGTGCCTTGCGCCACGACGTGCCCGTCGACGAGCAGCACCACGTCGTCGGCATGGTGGAGCCACAGCGGCGACACGGTGGTGACCACCGTGGTGCGCCCACGGCGGAAGCTCGCGAGCCGTTCGGCGATCTGAGCCTCTGTGTGCGCGTCCACCGCCGACGTCGGCTCCACCAGGACGAGCACGTCAGAGTCGACGCCCAGGGCGCGGGCCAGCACGACTCGCTGACGCTGACCGCCGGACAGGCCGCGGCCGCGCTCGTCGAGCACGCCACGCCAGCCGCCGGGCAGCGTGTCGTAGACGTCCTCCGCCGCAGCTGTGCGCAGGACCTCCTCGGCCTGTGCTCGGGTGAGGACGCCGTGCGGGTCGACGGCGTCTTGAAGGGTGCCGGCGAACAGCTGACTGCCCGTATCACTCACCACGATGGTGCGGCGTACGTCCTCGAGCGGTACGCGCGCCAGGTCCACGCCCCCGTACGTGACACCCCACGACTCGGCCGCCCGCGCGGCGTCTCGGGCGGCCAGCTCCGCCCGTCGTGTCCTGCGGTCAGCGCGGGCGCGACGCCCCCAGCGCCGACCGGTCGGCTCCAGCAGCGGTGGAGGTTCCTCCTCGACGGTGAACCAGCGCCCGAGCCGGTCAGCCAGCGCCGCGGAGTCCTCCGGCGCCGCGCTCACCACGACGGTGAGCCGACCGGGACGTGCGACAAGCCCACTGGCGACGTCCACTAGGGCACCCCGGTCCGGTAGGCCGTCGGGTGACGCCGGCGCGAACCAGGGCGGGGTCAGCTCGAGCACCGCGACAGCTTTGCGAGCCGAGACCAGGGCTCGGGTCAGCTTCTGGGCGAACTCGAAGAACGTCTGGATGGGGCCGATCATGAAGAGCCCGTAGCCGAGGAAGCTCACCAACTCGCCCACCGTTAGCTCGCCGGAGTCGACGGCGAGCGTCCCCCGGTACATCAGCAGGACGAGGAAGCAGCCCGAGAACAGCACGCCGATCGCCTCGATGGCGGCCTGCCAGATTCCCGCGGACACCCCCGCCTGGCGGGTGAGCTGGGACTGGCGGCTGTAGTTGTGCCCGAAGGTGCTCTCCCCGCCGATGCCGCGCAGGATGCGGAGGCCGGCGACGATGTCGGTGGCCAGCGAGGTCAGCGTGGAGTTGCGCTGTCGTTCCGTCTGCTGCCGCCCATGCAGAGGACGCAGCAGCGGCAGGGCCACCCCGACCAGGATCGGCGCCGCTGCCAGGACCAACAGCCCCAGCTCGACCGAGGTCGAGAGCACGATCAGCGCGACGGTGAGGAAGGAGATGAGCTGCGAGAGCCCCCGGGCGGTGATCTCGGTCATGGCACCGAACTCGTCGGCGTCGCTGGCCGCCACGCTCAGCACCTCGCCGGTCGGAGTGCGCCGCGGGAGCACGTGGCCCAGCTGCACCGCCTTGCGGGTCACCAGCAAGGTGGTGCTGTACAGAGCGATCAGCCAGCTGCGTACCACCAGGGTGTGCATCGCGATGCCGAAGGCCGCGCCGATGACCGTCACCAGCAGCAACAGGGCGCTCCACTGCAACGTAGCCGTCGTCGACTCGGCGAGGATGCCTCGGTCGACCGCGCGACCGACCAGCCACGGGCCCAAGGTCAGCGGCAGCTGCCACAAGATGCCGACCAGAGTCGCCACAGCGACGACGCCGGCCTGTCGGCGCATGTTCCACAGCAGGAAGCGCGCCGGCGACCTCAGGTCAGGTGCCGGCGTGGCCGTCTCGCCCGGTAGCGGGGAGAAGACGCTGACCTGGGGGGGAAAGTCCTGCATCGCACTGTCGAGGGTAGGCGTCGCGGTGGTCATGAGTCGACCGGGTTTCGCCCCTGACGCTCACCCGACGGAAACCGGCTCCGGCGGTTACCGTTTTCAGGCCGCACGCCGACATCGGAGGGCAGAAGTGCGAGCAGGATGCCGGAAGCTGACAGCACTGACGGTCTGCGCGGCCGTCCTGGCCGCTTGCAGCGCCGAGAAGCCGGATGCGAGGTCGCCTCGCGACGAACCGGCAGCTGCCACCAGCTCACCCAGCGGCAACCTCGGCCCGAGCCCGTCGAGCACTTCCGCTACCGGGTCAGCTGGACCGGAGTCGCCTGCTCCGGACGAGAAAGCGAAGGAAGAGCCGGTCCGGCCGGTGTCCGTCCTCGGTCTCGCCGAGCAACAGCACCAGGGGGACAGGCTGCGCCTGGGCGCCGTTAGAGAGACAACGTCTCAGTACACCTCGTACGACATCACGTACCGCAGCCGCACCACCGCTCGCGGGGACGAGGAGTCCTACACCATCAGCGGAGTCCTCAACGTGCCTCGTGGGCGCGGCCCCTTCCCGGCGGTGGTGCTCGCACACGGCTACATCGACCCGGCGGTCTACGTCCGTGGCCAGGGGATGACCCGCGAGCGCGGCTACCTGGCCTCCCGCGGGTACGTGGCGCTGCACGTGGACTACCGCAACCACGCTGAGTCCGACGACGACCCGCTCTACCAGGTACGGATGCGGCTGGGTTACAGCGCCGACGTGATCAACGCGGTGAACGCCCTGCGCAGCTCGCCTGATGTCCAGATCGCTGACGACCGGGTGGCCCTGTTCGGCCGCTCGATGGGTGGCGGGGTGATCTTGAAGGCGCTCGTCGCCGAGCCGGGGCTGGTGCAGGCGGCCGCTCCCTGGGCATCGGTGTCCTCGCTCGAGGCACAGAACTTCGACCAGTTCATCCGTCCGGATCCCGAGGACTCCGGCTTGCGGGATCGGCTCGCCCGTCGCTACGGCACGCCCGCGCAGGCTCCGCGGTTCTGGCGGGAGAACTCATCGCGGCCCTACTTCGACCGGATCACCGAGCCGGTGCTGCTGGTGCACGGGCGATTCGACGACACGTGTCCGCCGCGCTGGGCCAGTGCGACGCAACGGGCGCTCACACAGGCGGGCGTGGCCTCCGAGCTGGAGTGGTACGACGACGGGCATGCCTTCGGGCCGGCGTTCAACGCTGCGATGGCGCGCACGGTGCGGTTCTTCGACCGACAGCTGGGCTAACCGCCGGCCATGGCGCCGATCACAAGGAAGGGCTGCTCGCCGCTGACCACTTGCGCAGGCACGGGGCCGTCCGGGTCGTCGTGCGAGAGGTCGCGTTCACACGCGTAGAACCGGACGAAGGCTCGCCGCCTCTGGCTCGACTGGTCACGCATCGTGCCGCGCAGGGCGGGATAGCGGGCCTCGAGCGCGTCGAGGATCGAGCGCTGGGTGCATTCGCCGGCGACCGACAGCGTCACCTCGCCGTCGACCTGAGCGATCGCGCGCAGGTGTGCGGGCAGGTGTACTCGGATCGGGACCGAGTCGACGGGCACGGCGGTGTCGGTCATGGCAGCGTCTGCACTTCGACGGACAGCACCGGCGGCAGGTCGCGCACGATCGCCGACCAGGTGTCGCCCTCGTCGTTCGAGCCGTACACCTGCCCGCCGGACGTGCCGAAGTAGATCCCGCAAGAGTCCAGCGAGTCCACCGCCATCGCATCGCGCAGCACGTTGACGTAGCAGTTGCTTTGCGGGAGCCCGGACGTGAGGGGCTCCCACTCCTCGCCGCCCTCCCTGGTCCGGTACACCCGGAGCTTCCCCTCCGGCGGGAAGTGGTGGGAGTCGCTGGTGATGGGCACGACGTAGGCGGTGTCCGGCTCGTGGGCGTGGATGGCGATCGGGAACCCGAAGTCGCTCGGCAGATTGCCGCTGACCTCGTGCCACGACTCGCCCGCGTCGTCGCTGCGCATGACGTCCCAGTGCTTCTGCATCATCAGCACGTTCGGACGGGCCGGGTGCATGGCCAGGCGATGGACGCAGTGCCCGACCTCGGAGTCCTCGTCGGGAATCTCGCCCGAGCGCAGGCCGCGGTTGATCGGCCGCCACGTCACGCCCGCGTCGTCGGATCTGAAGGCGCCGGCGGCGGAGATCGCCACGTACATCCGCTGAGAGTCGCTGGGGTCGAGCAAGATGGTGTGCAGGCACATGCCGCCGGCACCCGGCTGCCACTGCGGGCCCGACCCGTGGCCGCGCAGACCGGACAGCTCCTGCCACTCCATGCCGCCGTCGTCGGACCGGAACAGTGCTGCGTCTTCCACGCCGGCGTAGACGACGTCAGGATCATGGGTCGACGGTTCGAGGTGCCAGACCCGGGCGAACTCCCAGGGATGCGGCGTGCCGTCGTACCACTGGTGAGTGCCCGGCACGCCGTCGTACTCGAAGCGGTTGCCTACCGGCGACCACGACTTGCCGCCGTCGTCCGAGCGCTGAATCAGCTGCCCGAACCAGCCGCTGGACTGCGACGCGTAGAGCCGATCGGGGTCCACGGGTGAGCCAGCGACGTGGTACATCTCCCAACCGGGGAAGTGCGGCCCGGCGATGTCCCAGCTGTCCCGCTTGCCGTCCGCGGTCAGGACGAACGCGCCTTTGCGTGTGCCGACCAGCACCCGTACGCCACTCATGTACACCCCTCCATCCGCGAGAGTCTCCCGCCTACAGGTAGGACTCCTGCGGTGCGAGCAACTCATCGGTGACAAGCGAGCATCTCGCAAGTTGTGGGCAAGGGTCGAGAGGCGATCGGCGCAGCCGGCAGTGACCGGGCCGTCGAAGCGCTCGCTACCGTCGGCACATGAGCGACCCAACGCAGCCCAAGCCCAAGCTCGACCTCGTCATTCTCGACTGCCCCGACGCCCTCGCCTCTGCCAGGTTCTACGCCGATGTCCTCGGTTGGACGGTTGAGGACAGCTCCAGCCGCGACTTCGCGACGCTCGCCCCACCCGACGGCGGAATCAGCCCCGACAATCCCGACGGCCACACCGCGCTCGGGTTTCAACGCATCGATGACTGGGTCGAGCCGACCTGGCCTGGCGGCAGCCACCCGCAGCAGATGCACCTCGACCTGTCGGTCCCGGACATCGCCCGGGCCGAACCGGCCGTGGTCGCCGCCGGCGCGCGGGTGCACGAGCACCAGCCGTCGACCGACGGTGGCTTCCGCGTCTACCTCGACCCGGCCGGCCACCCTTTCTGCCTCATCCGGGGCTGATCCGTCGCCGGCGAGGGACCCTCACAGCAGCGAGGCAACGCGAGGTCCTGGGCGCCGTGCCGTGTCTGTGCTAGGAGACAGTCACCCGCCCGATGCATGCCTGCAGCTTTCTGAGCGCGGGCCTGGTTGCGACTCACCGTGTCGCCGCTCATAGCCGGCCGACGCACAAGGAGAGGATTCACGATGACAGACGAAGAGGCCCAAGCCCTCCTGAGTGCTGAGTCCGCCCGTGTTCGCGGGCTGCTCGCATCTGCCGAGGCATCCGGAGAACTGGACCGCATCTCGCACAACAGCGAGATATCGAGCTCCGATGCCGCTCAGCCTCTCAGCGCCGAAGGCATAGACGACGCTGTGGCCGAGGCGCTTCATCAACGTCTCGAGGCCTTGGAGCGGGCCGAGCAGCGGCTTCGTACAGGCGACTTCGGACGTTCCGTCCTGAGCGGAGATGTCATCCCTGACGAGCGTCTGAGAGCCGACCCAACAGCGGAGCTGACCATCGAGGAAGCCCGGGCGCAGGAGCGGCAGCGATGAGTGAAGCCTCCGACGAGGGCGGTGGATAGGTGCTGACAGCGCTGGAGCCGCTACAGCACGGGGAGCGTTGAAGGTCGCGTAACACGAGCAATCTTCTCGCGACGGGCGCGCAGCCCTGCTGGTGCACGAGTACCCGCTTGTACATCGACGTCGACGTGAAGCCCGCCCGGCGTGCGCCGGCCAGCGGGTCATGACGCCCTGCTCGAGGCCACGGCTGTCGGGTGATTTGTCGCTCCCGACTCGTCGGCTCGAGCGCCGCATCAGGCGGGTACTGCTCACTGGCCACGACGCGGCGCCAAGCCGGTGATGCGGAGTCCGGAGTGCACCTTGTACCTGCGATTGATCGAGATGAGCACTGCAGTCAGCGGCTCCAGCTGACGCGCCAGCCGCAGCTTGCCGGCGCTTATGCCCGCTCGACCGGTGACCGTCTTAGCTAGCTCCATCACGACCGCTTTGCTGTCCTCAGAGTCACCCACGCACAAGATGTCCTCGTCGAGGTACGCGTCGTCTCCCCACAGGTGTACGGCGGACACATGGTGGAAGGCGCCGATGACCGTCGCCTCCGGGGCCCAGCTTTGAGCGCGCTCGGCGGCGGAGCCCTCGCCACCGTCGATGACGAGCCCGTGCGCGCCGCGCACGTCGAAGCCCAAGGGATTGACACATGAAACGACGATCTTTCCGGCTAGTGGGAGCGACGCGACGAGCTCGTCGTGACCCTCCCAAGGAACCGCCAGGAGCACGAGGTCGGCGGCAGTGCAGGCGTCGGAGTTGGCTGCCGCGGTCACCGTGCCGGCGGTGTCGCTACCGTGCAGGCGCGCCGCGATCTCGGCCGCCGTGGCCCGAGCCCTCTCTGCTACGCGGGAGCCGATGACGACGTTGTAACCGTGCTTGGCGAAGCGGTAACCCAGTCCTCGCCCCTGCGCTCCAGTCCCACCTATCACGGCAATTCGGTAAGGCATCGGCAGTTCCGCCACCTCTGCTTGGCTCCTTATGAACGCTGGTTGGGCGCGGCCGCGCGGACGCGGGCGACGCCGAGCTCGTGTGCGGAGGCGTGCGGACGACCGCGGCTTGACCCGCAGCGTAGGGGGTATGCCGTGCTGCCCCGGCCAGGTCGCTGGGCACGACTGCCGAGTTGACCACCCGAGGCCGCGGTCGCGGCCTCCTTCACTCGGGCGGCACGGCGAAGAATGGCTTTCGCGAAACCACGCCCCCGACGCCTTCCACCGTGAGAGGAGAGAGCACGCGAAGCCGTCGACCGAAACACCCGTCAGGTTTTCCGTCTGACCGCGCGGGGTCCGGATTGCCAATAAGGGATTTGCATGTGCCCATAAACATTGGCTCACGCGGGCGCCAATGAGGGAGCATATGGTGGCTAGTGTTACGGAATGGTGCAGTCGACAAGTCCCCAGGAGGTGCGCTTCGTCGGGCTTTCACTGGATTGTGCCAACCCGGCGAAGCTGGCGGACTTCTACCTGCACCTGTTGGGTGGGCGCCTGCTATGGAACCGCCCGACCAGCGCCGCGGTGCAGACACCGGGGTTGCTGCTGATCCCGCAGCGCGTGGCCGACTATCGACCGCCGGTGTGGCCGGGAGCCTCGATTGTCCACTTGGATCTGACGGCCGGGGAGCACGTGGAGGAGCCGACCCGACGCGCCATCGCGTTGGGGGCCCGCCTGGCAGACCCCCAGCCGGATGCGCGGTGGAGAGTGCTGCTCGATCCAGCGGGCCACCCCTTCTGCATCACCACACTGACACCGCTTTCCGAGCTGTGGGTCGCTGAGTAGCCCGGGAATATGGCCGGCGGGTGCTCGCCGACGCCGACGCCGACGACGTCCAAGCGCCAGCAGTGGCTGCAGCAGGTCGAAGAAATGCTCCGCACGAGTCCTAGACGGCTGACGGCCATTTCGGCGTCCTGGTAGGGCAGTGCGCCGACTTCCTGTGCCCACCGCGTCGTACTTACCATGCTGTGTGACCTCCGAAATGGGCCATGTCGAGGCGGTGCGCTGGAGCGCGACCGGTGAGGGCGGCGGCGTCCCTAGGATGTTCGTGATGGTCGGACTTCCCTCAGCGGGCAAGACGACCCGGGCACGTGAGCTTGCGTCGAGATGGAACGCGCTGCGGCTGACCCCGGACGAGTGGATGATCCCGCTCTTCGGACAGGAGCAGCCCGAGGGCAAGCGCAGCGTGCTGGAGGGCCGCTTGATCTGGCTCGCGCTGTCGGCGCTGCGGAGCGGTGTCAATGTCGTGCTCGACTTCGGTGTGTGGGCCAGAGTCGAGCGTTCGGCGCTGCGCGCGTTGGCAGCCTCGGTCGGAGCAACGAGCGAGCTGGTTTACCTTCAGGTCGATGCGGAGGAGCAGTTGCGCCGGGTCCAGGCTCGCGCTCGGACCGATGCCGCAACGACCTTCCAGATGACCCAAGCGGACCTGAGCCGATGGCGGCCCATCTTCGAGCCGCCGGACGCAACCGAGCTCGAGGCAGCGGAGCTGGACGCCTCACCAGCCGGCTTCGATTCTTGGGAAGCATGGGTGGCTGAGTGGTGGCCGACGTCCCTCCCCGGCTATGGAACTGCGCATCACATCCTCGACTGACCGTCGATCGCTGCCGGGTCTGTGCCAGCCCTGCATGCACTTCTCAGACAAGTACGCGTTCTCAGCGTGACGACTTCAGCATGGACGCGCCCGGCAGCGTAAGCCAGCGCCGGGAAAGCCGGTCCAGTCAGCGATCGGCACCAGCGACGACGCGGCTGCTTTACTCGTCACATGTCAATTCCGGAGCCGGGCCCGATCGATCCGAACGAGCCGGTGCCAGACGACCCAGCTGAGCTGCTTCCCGATGCACCCGAGCCCCTGCCGCCCCCGCCGATCGAAGCGACCCCGGACGATCCCGGCGGCGACCCTGGCGGCGTGCCCGAGCCTGCGTGAAACGGGTATCGACGACGGGCTCACCGGCGCTGGTTCACGACCCGCATTCTGTATGGGAGGCGACGGAGCCATGGATCAAGCTCTTCGACCTCCTCGGTGGTGACCCGCCCAACCGAGTTCTTCGATGCGAGGACGAGGCGTGAAAGACACGGATTGGACAGCTGAGCGGGTGTTGGAACGGCTGACGTCCGGGATGCCGATGAGGGTCCTGTTCGACACAGCCAAGGCGGCTACCCGGCTCGCACCGGACGAACTGGAGAGACTCTTCGCGGAACCCGCTTATGAGGCTCGCCTGGCCGCGTGCTGCATCCTCGACTTCCAGGCACGCAAGCGTCTCGGGGACCTGCAGCTTCGCGAGACGTACTTGCGCCACCACGACCGAATCGACGACTGGGGCATGGTGGACCGGGCTGCCCCCCGCGTCATCGGCGCGACGCTGATAGGTGGGCCTTATGGCCTACTGCACGAGCTCGCCGCCTCGTCCGACCCGCACAGGCGGCGTACGGCGATGACGGCGCCCCTGTGGTTCGTGAGGTACGGAGATCACGCTGATGTCGAGGCGGGCATCGCTATCGCCGAGGTCCTGCACGCCGACCCGGATCCCCTGGTTCACAAGCC
>DASQMN010000030.1:0-10855 GCA_035645475.1 Nocardioidaceae bacterium | reverse complement strand
GGCAGAACCGTCGCGCGAACCGTTGTCCACCACGATCGCTCGCATGTCCGCCGGAATCGCGGCCAGGACACCGGGCAGTGCGGCGGCTTCGTCCAGGCACGGCAGGACCACGTCACAGCGCGCCAGCATGCGGACGACCGTACCGCCGCTCGGTGCTCGAGAGGGATCCCGCAGCAACCGCCGAACACCGCCGCCGCACACAGCAGTGGGTGCTCTCGGGACTACGAGGGCTCAACGAGGCCTGTGCGTTGCGGGAGTCGTGGCACGCAGTGGCGCCGTTGCGAAGGCGGCCAGCCCCTCGTGCGGGTCCACCGCCGCGGTGAAACCGAGCTCGCTGCTGGCACGGCGGTGTGATGCCACGACGTGTCTGACGTCCGCCGGACGGTAGGCACCGGTGACCACCGGCTCGGGTCCACCAGCCCCGGCCGCGATTGCCCGAGCCATCTCCAGCAGGGTGATCGGCCGTCCCGAGCAGACGTTGTACGGGTGCAGACCCGTCGCGTGCTCCTCGAGCCGCTCGACGGCCAGCACATTGGCCGCGGCGACGTCACTGACGTGGACGAAGTCGCGCACCTGCCGGCCGTCCTCGAAGACCTGGGGAGCCTCACCGCGGGCGAGCGCCGACCGGAAGATGGCCCCGACCCCGGCGTACGGAGTGTCCGCGGGCATGTGCGGCCCGTAGACGTTGTGATAGCGCAGCGCGAGCACTCGACCGCCTTGCATCACTGCCCAAGCCGTGGACAGGTGCTCCTGCGCAGCTTTGGTGGCTGCATAGATGCTGCGCGGCTCGACGGGTGCGTCCTCCTCGACCGCCTCCCACGCCAGCGGCACGCCACAGCGGGGGCACCGTGGGTCGAAGACGCCGCGATGCAGGTCCTTCGCGCGACGCGCTGCGGGCCGCACAGCTCCGTGCTGGTCGCAGCGATAGGCGCCTTCCCCGTACACCACCATCGAGCTGGCCAGCACCAGCCGGTCGACGCGGCGCTCCGCCATCGCCGCCAGCAGGAGGGCGGTGCCGAGGTCGTTGTGTCGCACGTAGCCGGGGAGATCCTGCACGTCGACGCCGTTGCCGACCATCGCGGCCTGATGGCAGACCACGTCCACTCCAGCCAGCAGGGGGTCGAGTGCGGCGCGGTCGCCGACGTCGACGTGGTGGATCCCCTCCGGCACGCCGTCGGCCGCGTGCGCCAGCGGCAGCATGACGTCCAGCGCGACGACGTCGTGGCCGCTCGCGCGCAGCGCAGCACCGATCGCGGTGCCGATGAATCCGGCCGCGCCGGTCAGCAGCACCCTCACGGCAGCTCGAACGGCAGCGTCATGCCCGCATGCACCAGGGCGCACGAGCAGTCCGGAGCGACACCTTGCTGCTGCAGGGTCGGCACGGCGCGCGTGAGCAGTGCCTTGAGCCGGTCGATGTTGGCGGCGAACACCTCAAACACCGTGGCCTGGTCGACCGAGCTGCCGGCGTCCACACCGGCGTCGAAGTCGGTGACGAGCGCAACGGCGGTGTAGCACAGCCCCAGCTCGCGAGCCAGCACGGCCTCAGGGTGGCCGGTCATGTTGACCAGGGTCCAGCCCTGCGCGGCGTACCACTGCGACTCCGCCCGGGTGGAGAAGCGGGGACCCTGGATCACCACCATCGCCCCGCCGTCGACAACGCGCGTCCCGGCCGGCTCGCCCGCCCAGTCGTCCGCCGCGGCGAGCATCTGCCGGCGGAGGTCGGGACAGTACGGGTCGGCGAACGACACGTGCACCGCACCGGTGTCGAAGTAGGTCTGCACACGTCCGCTGGTGCGGTCGACCAGCTGGTCGGGCAGCACCAGCGTCCCGGGGCCGAGGTCGGCGCGCAGGCTGCCCACCGCACACGGCGCAAGCACCCGGCGTACCCCGAGACTCCGCAGCGCCCAAAGGTTGGCCCGGTAGTTGATCCGATGCGCGGGAAAGCGATGCCCGCTGCCGTGGCGGGCCAAGAAGCCGACCGAGTGCCCGTCGACGTTCCCGATCTCGATCGGCCCGCTGGGTGGGCCGTACGGGGTCTCGACCTGGACCGGATCGGCGTCGGACAGGAACGCCGAGAAGCCGGAACCTCCGATGACCGCGACGTCGCAGAAGGCACCGGCGTTCGGGACGTCAGCCATGGCCGGGAGTGTGGCACGGCTCGTCGAGCGAGGCGCGCCGCGATCAGTCGATCCGCGAGATCGTCGGGATACTGACCGCGATGACCGAGACAGCCAACGGTGGCCACGACGGTCGCCCTCCGGACCGTCTGCCGCTGCGGGCGCGGCTGGCCCTGATCGTCGGCGGGCTACTGCTGCTGGCAGCCTTCACCGTCGAGGCGCTCGGTATCACCGGCAACGTGCATGCCTGGCTGCCTCCACTGAGCGCGTACCTCGAGCCGACGTTCGGTGAGCCAGCCGCCCTGCTGACCTGCCTGGCAACAGCCGCGGTGGTCGTGGGCTACGGCACCTCGGCTGCGTCGCGGCTGTCCTGGGGCCGTCTGCTCCTTCTCACCTGGCTGACCGGCGTCGTCTGGGGCTTCGCGGTCGCGCTGCTGCGCGGGTGGAACACCGGCATCGTCGCGGTCCTCGACCATCCCGACGAGTACCTGATGGACGTCGACCGGGTCGACGGTGTGACGTCGCTGCTGTCCATCTACACCGACAACATCCTGCTGGTGCCCGACCGGTCCAACTTCGTCACCCACAACTCCGGGCATCCGCCGCTGCCGTTGCTGTCCTACGC
Source organism: Nocardioidaceae bacterium (assembly GCA_035645475.1). Classification (GTDB taxonomy): domain Bacteria; phylum Actinomycetota; class Actinomycetes; order Propionibacteriales; family Nocardioidaceae; genus DASQMN01. The sequence continues at coordinate 8,113 of DASQMN010000030.1, read as the reverse complement.
CGGGCTGGACGCCATCGGTCTCGGAGGCCCGGCATGGGCCGGAGTTATCACGGCGCTGGCGGGGTCCACCGCGATGGTGGCGGTGCTGGTGACCCTGCGCCGGCTCGGCGACGAGCGACAGGCACGGCGGACCGCACCGTTCCTGGCGCTGTCCCCGCTGGCGATCTGGGTCTTCGTCTCTGCCGACGGCGCGTTCATGGCGGTGGCAGCGTGGGGACTGGCAGTGCTGGCGTGCGCCGCGGTCGAGCAGAGGCCGAGGCGGGCGCTGGCGCTCGGGGCGGCCGCCGGGGTGGTGCTCGGCGGATGCCTGTTCCTCTCGTACGGCCTGCTGCTGCTGGGGCCGCTCGCTCTGGCGGTGCTGTGGGTGGCTGGTTCGTGGCGTCCGCTCGTACCAGCAGCGCTCGCCGCGTTGGCCGTGGTCGCGCTCTTCGCGCTGGGCGGCTTCTGGTGGCTGGAGGGCCAGCAGCTCGTGGTTCAGCGGTACTACCAGGGCATCGCCGACAGCCGACCGCAGTCGTACTGGATCTGGGCCAACCTCGCCGTAGTCGCCTTCGCTGTCGGTCCGGCTGTCGTGGCCGGCACCGGCATGGCGGTGAGCCCACCGCCGAAGGCACCCGGAACCCATGCCGTGTGGTGGCTGGCGGCGGGTGCGCTGGTGGCGATCGGCATCGCCGACCTCAGCGGGCTGTCCAAGTCGGAGACCGAACGGATCTGGCTCCCGTTCATGGTCTGGCTGGTGCCGTTGGCCACCCTGCTTCCGACGCGGACACACCGGACCTGGGTCGCGTTGCAGGCAGTGTGGACGCTCGGCATCTCCCTGATCCTGCGTACGACCTGGTGAGGCGTCGTCGTAGGTTGAGGCATGGCTGACACCGTGCGGGGCCAGCTTGACCTGGTCGCCGACTAGCCGAGTCGAGGAGCCCATGACTGCCGCTGCCGACCTGCTGATTGACGCGCTGGGCCGAGTGAAGGAGACCGTGCACGGCGCCATCGAAGGGCTCGACGAGGCCCAGCTCACGTACCGACTCGACCCGCAGGCCAACAGCATCGGCTGGCTCGTGTGGCACCTCACCCGCGTACAGGACGACCACCTCGCGGAGGTGGCCGGCACTGCGCAGATGTGGACGCACGACGGGTGGGCACAGCGATTCGGGCTCCCCTTCGACGACACCGCGATCGGGTACGGGCACGACAGTGCCGAGGTAGCGGCGGTCCAGGCACCCGCCGGCCTGCTGCTGGGCTACCACGACGCCGTGCACGAGAGCTCGACTGCCTGGCTCACGACCGTCGAGGACTCCGACCTCGCCCGAGTCGTCGACGAGCGCTGGGACCCGCCGGTGACGCTCGCCGTTCGTCTCGTCAGCGTCGTGGACGACTGCATCCAGCACGCCGGACAGGCCGCGTTCGTGCGCGGTGTCGCGGAGCGAATGGCAGGGGCAGCGCCTGACCTCAGGTGAGCAACGCGCGGCCGCGTCCATCTCGTTATGGCGCTCCGCGTCATGCCGCCGTGCAGCGCCGTGCAGCGGGGTGCAGCGGGGTGCAGCGGGGTGCAGCCAATTGCACTCTGAATACTGTGCGCAATTCTTCAATGAGACCCGCACCCCTCGACGCTTTCCAGGTGGCGGGCCGATTCCAACCCATTTAATGTATTGCACGATCGGTCCAAGGAATGGGTCCGCTGGAGGGTCGGGAGGGAGGACCGGTTGGTGGGCTCTCCCGGCGACGTGGCAGCCGACGGCACCGGTCCCGACCTCCTGGTGCAGCTGGCCCAGACCGGCCATGGCCCACTTCGTCGCCGGCTGCGGGACTCCTTGCGAGAGGCCATCATCTCGGGCCGACTGCCTGCGGGCGCTCGCTTACCCTCTTCGCGCACGCTGGCCGCCGACCTCGCGGTGTCGCGCGGCGTCGTTGTCGACGCCTATGCCCAGCTGATCGCCGAAGGCTTTCTGACCAGCCGGCCCGGCTGGGGCACCGCCGTCGCCGAGATCGGCGGATACGGCCTCGAGCGCGCTGGTGACATCGCCTCTAAAGCCGCCGCCGTCACGCCAGCGGGCAATGAGATCGACTTGCGTCCAGGTCCTCCTGACCTGTCCACCTTCCCCCGTACCGCCTGGGCCACGGCCACCCGCGACGTCCTCCGCCAAGTCCCCGACGCAGACTTGGGGTACCAGCCGCCGTGGGGTGTCGACTCACTCCGGCAGCTGTTGACCGAATACCTGGGCAGGGTGCGTGGTGTGACGACGCTTCGGGCGGGCACAGTCCACCGGCAATCTGCCTTCCCCGGCTCGGTCACAGCGCGATGACACCAAGCGCGCCAAGCTGCACTGAGCACACACCTGGCTCAGCAGTCTGGGGCTGTATTCCTGCTGCAGCCTCGGGGAGCCGGCTCAGCGACGTCAGCCGGTGGCTCGACTCCGGCCAGTCCGCACCCTCGAGGAGGCGTCGATGTCGGACATCGCCATAGCCGAGTACGCCTTCTTGTCCGACTGCCGTACCAGTGCGCTGGTCTCGCGGAACGGCTCGGTCGACTGGCTGTGCTTGCCGCGCTTCGACAGCCCCCCGGTGCTCGGCCGTCTCCTGGACGACGACGCCGGACACCTCGTGGTCCGCCCCACCGACAGTGCTGCGGTCGCCGAACGGCGCTACCTGCCACACACCCTGGTACTCGAGACGACGTGGACCTGTGCGGACGGAACCCTGCAGGTGCTCGACGCACTCGCCCTGGGCAAGGGCGAGCGGGAGCATGACGTCGGCCGCGACTCCCCTGGGGTGCTGCTTCGCACGGCCCGCTGCACGGCAGGCTCCGTCGCCGTCCGAGTGGAGTGGGCTCCACGGCCGGAGTTCGGGCTCGTCCACCCACATCTGCACCCCGTCTCCGGTGGCATCCGGTCCCATGGCGGGGCCACGGTGCTTCAGCTGTCGGCTGAGATGCCCTTCACGGTCGATCGCGCGACAGCCACCGCAGAGGTCGTCCTTCGAAGGGGGCAGCAGGTGGCGGTGGCGCTGGAGCAGACCAGTCCGTGGCAGAAACCGTCACGCTTCTGGACCGCCCGGGCCATCCGTCGTCGCCTCGAGGCCACCCAGGAAGGCTGGCGCAGCTGGTCTGAGCTGCATCAGAGCTACCGCGGCCCACTGGAGAGCCTGGTGCACCAAAGCGGGCTGGTCCTCCAAGGGCTGACGTACGGACCGAGTGGAGCGATCGTGGCGGCCGCGACGACCAGTCTTCCCGAGGGCGAGGGCAGCGGCCGGACGTGGGACTACCGCTACACCTGGGTGCGCGATGCCAGCATGACCATGCGGGGGCTGTGGGTTGCTGCCTGCCCGGACGAGGCACTTCGCTTCTTCGCGTTCCTGGCTCGAGCCGCCGGGTCGCAGCTGGATCGCGGCCACCATCTCCAGATCATGTTCGGCGTGGCCGGTGAGCGCGACCTCGCCGAACGCGAGCTTTCCCACCTGTCCGGGTGGCGAGGAAGTGCACCCGTGCGAGCCGGCAATGCCGCCTGGGACCAACACCAGCAAGACGTGTACGGGGCGTTGCTCGATGCGGCCTGGGTCATGCGGAACCACCTCGAACCCCTCGACCCGACGACGCGGGAGTTCCTCGTCGCCGCCGTGGAGGCCGCAGCACGCAACTGGGAGGTCGCCGACCAAGGCATCTGGGAGGTGCGCGGCCCGGCCAAGCCCTATCTGCACAGCATCCTGATGTGCTGGGTGGCCCTGGACCGGGGCATCAAGCTGGCGCGGCTGCTCGAGGCGGATCAGTCCGTCGAGCGATGGACGCAGGTGCGTGAGGAGATCCGTGCGGCGATCCTGGTACGTGGCTGGGACGCCCAGGTCGGCGCCTTCACGCAGGCCTTGGACAGCCCTGAGCTGGACGCCAGCAGTCTGCTGGTCGCGCTCGTCGGGTTCCTGCCTCCGGATGACCCACGGCTGGCCTCGACCATCGACGCGATCACCGCCGGACTGTCCGACGATCGCGGCCTGCTGTACAGGTATCGCGGCGACGACGGTCTGGCGGGCCAGGAGGGCAGCTTCCTGCTCTGCACCTTCTGGCTCGCCGAAGCACTCGCGCTCACCGGCCGGACGCAGGAGGCGGAGCGCGTTCTGCGCCACGCGGCCGCGCACGCCAACGACCTCGGCCTGCTGGCTGAGCAGACGAGTCCGCACGGTGAGCTGCTCGGGAACTACCCGCAGGCCTTCAGCCACCTGGGCCTCGTACTGGCTGCGCAAGCCCTGGCAGACGCAGCCGGCGCCGCCCCCAAGAGGACTTCAGAGGTGCCGCAATGACCCGATGGGTGCGTCAGTCGCCTCCGGGCGATTCAATGGGTGCGGGCTGTGCAAGCGCCGACGTCTGCCGAGGGGGTCCCAGCATGGCAAGACTTCCCCGGGCGCTTCGCCCGGCGTCGGTCAGGTGCGCGGCATGACACATCTGCTGGCCGCTACGTTCGAGCCCGCCGTGGAGTCACCCCCTCGAGCGAGCGCAGCCGCGCTGGCTGCCCTGAGAGTGCTCGCAGGTCTGCTCTGGCTCTACAACGTGTCCTGGAAGCGGCCACCGGACTTCGGAGAGGACAGCGGCACCGGGCTCTACGGCTTCACGCAGCTCGCGGTGGAGAACCCGGTCTTTCCGCCGTACAGCTGGGTGGTTGAGCACGTCGTCCTGCCGAACTTCCTCGTCTTCGGCTGGATGGTGCTCGTCGTCGAGACCCTCCTCGCGGTACTGCTGCTCACCGGCACGCTCGTGCGCCTGGCGGCGCTGATCGGGATCGGCCAGTCACTGGCCATCGGGCTGTCAGTGGCCGGAACACCCGGGGAGTGGCCGTGGGCCTACTGGATGATGATCGGCATCCATGTCGCTCTGCTCTTCACCTCTGCCGGTCGGGTCGCCGCTGTCGACGCGGTTCGGGCTGAAGCCAGGGGCTCCGGGGCGTCGATCAGGTCGTCAGCCCCTCGGCTGCTGCTGGGATGGGGGGTGGTCGTCGCGCTCGCCGGGCTCGTCGCGCTCGCGCTGGCCTTCGACGAGGACCCGCTCGCCTCGGTGGGTTCGCAGCTCGGGGGGCCGGACCTGTCCATATCGCTGGGCAGCTACAACGTGGTCGGGGCCGCCGTTCTGCTGGGAGTGGCCGGCCTGATGTGTGCCGCAGCGGTTCTCAAGCGCCCCGAGGTCGCCCTGGCTTCTGCCGTTGTCGCCGTCGTGGCCGCGCTGTCGTTGTACGCGCAGCTGAGCCGTACCGACGTATGGCTGGGTGGCTCCAACACCTCAGCCGGGTTCTTCCTGTGCGCCGCCGTCGTCAGCGGTGTCACCGCGCGTCACCTTCACTCGTCCACCCGACACTGACAGAGGAGCTCCGATGGACCTGTCCGACCGGCTCGATGCCGTACTCCCCGTCGCACGTGAGTCAGCCCGCCACGTCGACGCGGAGGGCACCTTCCCTGAGGCGGCTGTGACGGCCCTCCGGGAGTCCGGCTTGCTCGGCCTGACGTTGCCCAGCGACGTCGGCGGGCTTGGCGCCGGACCCCTCGACCTCGTCGACGTGACAAGCGCGTTGGCGTCGGCTTGCGGTTCCACCGCGATGATCTACCTGATGCACGTGAGCGCGTCCATGACGGTCGCAGCCGCCCCACCCCCGGGCTTGCCCGACCTGCTGCCGACCCTGGCCAGCGGTGAGAAGCTGGCATCGCTCGCCTTCTCGGAGGCGGGCTCCCGCTCGCACTTCTGGGCGCCCGTGTCCAGGGCCGAGCGTAACGCCGACATGATTCGGGTCAGCGCCCGCAAGAGCTGGGTGACCTCCGCTGGCCAGGCCGACGTCTACGTGGTGTCGACGTCGACCCCCGACGCCGACACGGTCGACATCTTCGCAGTGCCCGCCGAGACGCCCGGAATCAAGGTCAACGGGGACTGGCATGGCATGGGACTTCGGGGCAATGCCTCGAACCCGATGACCTTCGACGTCGAGGTGCCGGAGTCCTACCGCCTGGGCGATGCCGGCGGGGGCTTCGATCTGATGCTGCAGGCGGTGATGCCCTGGTTCAACCTCGGGAACGCCTCTGTCTCGTTGGGGCTGAGCCAGGCTGCGGTGGACGCAAGCGTCAAGCACACCAGCGCCGCAACGCTGGAGCACCTGGACCAGAGCCTTTCCGCTCTGCCTACCATTCGGGCCTACCTGGCCAAGATGTCGATCGACCTCGCGTGTACGCGGTCGTACGTCGAGAAGTCCGCTGGTCGGCTGGCCCAGCCGGAGGAGGACACCGTGCTGCACGTGCTCAGCGTCAAAGCCGCAGCCAACGATGCGGCTCTGCGCGTCACCGACACCGCGATGCGCGTCTGCGGTGGCGCGGCGTTCTCCGAGCATCTCCAGGTGGACCGGTTCTTCCGCGATGCCCGCGCCGGGTCGGTGATGGCCCCGACCGCCGACGTGCTTTACGACTTCTACGGCAAGGCCATCACCGGCCAGCCCCTCTTCTGACGCCACGGGAGCCCTCATGACTCAGCCACTTCTGGTGGGCGCCGTCGCCTACACCCCCAACGTCGTCACCATCTGGGAGGGCATGCGTGACTACTTCGCCGGCACCGCCTCCGAGATCGACTTCGTCCTCTTCTCCAACTACGGCCGCCAGGTCGACGCCCTGATCGATGGCACCATCGACCTGGCTTGGAACACCAACCTGGCTTGGGTCCGTACGGTCGCCCAGACCGACGGCGCCTGCCGGGCGCTGGCCATGCGCGACACCGACACGGTGTTCCAGACCGTGTTCGTCACCCGCTCAGGCAACGACATCCCCGACCTGAGCGCCCTCAAAGGCCGGCGGCTCGCCCTCGGCTCCCAGGACTCTGCTCAGGCGGCCATCCTGCCCGTGCATTATCTGCGACAGGCGGGACTGGACGAGCACGCGGTCGAGCTGATCCGCATCAACAGCGACGTGGGCAAGCACGGTGACACCGGTCGAAGCGAGCTGGACGCCTTGCGCGCCGTCCTCGACGACCAAGCCGACGCCGCCGCCCTCGGGATCAACACCTGGGAGTCCATCGGCCGCGAAGAGCTGATGCCCGGGGCGTTCGAGGCATTCTGGGTGTCACCGACCTACAGCCACTGCAACTTCACCGCCCTGCCGCGGCTGTCGGAGGAGCGCACCGGACCGTGGCTCGACCTGCTGCTCGCGATGGACTGGGACAACCCGGCGCACCGGCCCATCCTGGAGATGGAGGGGCTGCGCAAGTGGGTGCCGCCGCACCTCGAGGGCTACGCCTCCCTGTTCCAGGCGGTCCAGGAGCAGGGCATCTCCCCCCGATGGTGAGCCCGGGGCTGATCCTCGACCTGGTCGAGCGTGTCGGCGCCGTCCCTCGATACGGCACGACTGCTGTGCCGTTGGGGGATGGACAGGCGGACGCGTCCCGAGCCGTCATCGAGGCGTGGTGCGCCCGTACCGGCAACGAGCTGGTCGAGATCCGGGGCGACGTCGCGACGGTTCGCCGAGGACGCAGCCCCGATGCCCTGTCCGAGCTGGCGGCCGATCTGCTACCTGGGACCCGGCTGTGGATGTACACCAACTTCGACTGCAATCTCGCCTGCGACTACTGCTGCGTACGTTCCTCGCCACAGGCCGAGCGCAGAGGGCTCGGCCTGGAACGGATCCGTCAGCTGGCGGCCGAAGCGGTGGACGCCGGTGTCTCCGAGCTGATCCTCACCGGCGGTGAGCCGTTCCTGCTGCCCGACATCGACGAGCTCGTCGCCGCCTGCACGGCGAGACTGCCCACGACGCTGCTCACCAACGGGATGCTCTTCCGTGGGCGGCGTCTGGAGGCACTGCGCGGCATGGACAGGGACCGGCTGGCGTTGCAGATCAGCCTCGACTCAGCGACAGCCGACCAGCATGACCAGCACCGTGGACGTGGGTCGTGGGACAAGGCCGTCGCCGGCATCCGCACCGCGCTCAGTGAAGGCTTCCGCGTGCGCGTCGCGGCGACGCTGCCGTACGAGCAGAGCCATGAGCTGGCGCCCTTCCACGCCTTCCTCGACTCGCTGGGCATCGCCCGAGAGGACCAGGTGATCCGTGCGCTGGCTCATCGCGGCGTCGCAGACGCCGGCATCGAGCTGACCATCGAGTCCCTCATCCC
>DASQMN010000029.1:0-28008 GCA_035645475.1 Nocardioidaceae bacterium | reverse complement strand
ACACCGGGCTGGCCGGGCGCCTGCCCCGGCATGTGGCCGGGCCCGGCACCGGGCACGCCGGGCAGCGCCCGACGCATCTGCTCGAGCTGGGCACGCGCGGCCATCTGCTGGGCGTAGATGGCGGTCTGGATGCCGTGGAAGAGCCCCTCCAGCCACCCGACCAGCTGAGCTTGCGCAATGCGCAGCTCGGCGTCGGACGGGCTCTGCTCCCCGAACGGCAGGCTCAGCCGTTCCAGCTCCTCCACCAGCTCGGGGGCCAGCCCGTCCTCCAGCTCCTTGATCGAGGCGGTGTGCACCTCGGCCAGACGAGCGCGGCTCGCCTCATCGAGAGGCGCGGACTTCACCTCCTCGAGCAGCTGCCGGATCATGCTGCCGATCCGCATCACCTTCGCGGGCTGCTCCACCAGATCGGTCAGCGGCCGCTCGGCCGGCTCGGCGGCGTTCTCGGCTGGTGCGTCGACCGCCGTGCCGTCCGGGCCGACGATCATCACGCGGTCCTCGCCGGGGGCAAAGGCATCTGGCTGCTGGCTCATGTCGCCCAGGGTAGGCCGCTGGTACGTACGCGGCTCACACAGTGAGCAGGACCTTGCCCACATGGCCGGACTCCTCGACCAGCCGGTGTGCCTCGCGTACGGACCCCAGCGGAAGCCGGGCGTGCACGACGGGCTTGACGACGCCGTCGGTCACCAGCGGCCAGACGTGCTCGACGACGCTGGCCAGGATCGCCGACTTCTCCGCCGCCGGCCGGGCGCGCAGTGTCGTCGCCAGCAAGGCGGCACGCTTGCGCAGCAGCCGACTCAGGTCGAGCTCGGCGGTGGCGCCGCCCTGCAGGCCGATCACCACGAGCCGGCCGCCCACGGCGAGTACCTCCAGGTTTCGGGACAGGTACGAGGCGCCCATGTGGTCGAGCACGACGTCGGCACCGTGCCCATCGGTCGCCGCGCGTACGACCTCGACGAAGTCCTGGTCGCGGTAGTTGACCAGCACGCTCGCGCCCAGCTCGGCGCACCGCTGCAGCTTCGCGGCTGAGCCGGCCGTGGTGGCGACCCGGGCGCCGAGGGCGGTGGCGAGCTGGATGGCCATGGTGCCGATGCCACCGCCGCCGCCGTGCACCAGCAAGACCTCGCCGCGTTGCAGCGCGGCGCCCATGAAGACGTTGGACCACACGGTGGCTGCGACCTCCGGCAGAGCGGCCGCGGTGACCAGGTCGATGCCGTCGGGTACGGGCGCGAGCTGGCCGATCGGCACGGCGACCTTGCTGGCGTACCCGCCGCCGGAGAGCAGCGCGCAGACCTCGTCCCCGACCGACCAGCCCTCGACTCCGGCGCCGAGCGCCGCGATCCGGCCCGAGCACTCCAGGCCGAGGACGTCGGAGGCTCCCGGTGGCGGCGGGTACTGCCCGCGTCGCTGCATCAGGTCGGCCCGGTTGACGCCGGCGGCGACCACGTCCAGCACCACCTCGCCAGCAGCGGCTTCGGGGTCGGGCAGCTCGCTGACGGTCATGACGTCGACGTCGCCGGCGTCCCTACAGGTCACAGCACGCATGACGTCACTCTCGCTCAGCGGACCACTGCTGGGCGAGCCGGGTCAGCTGCGCACTCACCGCCTCCACGTCGGAGGCCTGGATGCCTCCGGCTGACGACCTCTGGGCTGCGGCTAGGCCGAGCAGGTAGGTGGTGATCGGGGCGGCCGGGCGCTCGACGGCGTGTGCAGCGTCTCGGGCGAGGTCCAGCACCAGCTTGAGATCGACCTCCACGTCCAGGCCCAGCTCGGCCACCGCGGCGGCGGTCCACTCCGGCAGCTGTGAGCGATCGGTCATGCGGGTCCTTTCGAGTCCGGAGCGAGCCGGCGGGCGGCCTCGATGTCGCGGGGCTCGTCGAGGTCCAGCGTCTCGTGCGCGTGTGCAGCGACCTCGGCGAGGCTGAGCCCGTCCAGCAGCGACCACATCGGTGCACCATGCCAGTCGCGTCCGACCGTGCGCTGGCGCAGAGCCTCGGTGCGCACCGCGACGCTCAGGTGCTGGCGCCGACCGCCGGCGTCGACGAGCACCGCCCCGTCGTGCGGGTCGCGGGCACCGGCCAGCAGTCGGTGCACCGCCGCGGCGTCGATCAGCGGCAGGTCACCTGCCAGCACCACCGCCCAGGGCTGGCTCAGCACCGCGGCGGCGGCGGCGACCCCGGCCGCTGGGCCACCGCCAGGCGGTTCCTCGTGCGTCCACACCACATCCGGCCGGTCGACCGGACGAGGGTTCCCCACGACCACGATCTGCGCGGCGTCGCCGAAGGCAGCTAGCACGCGGTCGAGCGCGCTGCGTCCACCCACCTCGACCCGGGTCTTGTCGCGGCCGAGCCGAGCCGACCCTCCGCCGGCGAGCACGATGCCCGCGTACGGCCGGTCGTCAGGCATGCGTCAACGGCTCGGCTCGGTGCAGCGGGTCGGTACGCGACACCAGCACCACACGATCGCCGGTGCGCACCGTGCCGGCGCGCACGACGTCGGCGTGCACGCCGAAGCACAGGTCCGACTGGTCGGCGATCGTGCGCAGCACGCCGCGGTCCGCGGGCAGGTCGGCCTGCCGCTGCGTGGTCATGACGCAGCGCTCGGTGCGGTGGGTCACGCGCAGCACCACCGCGTCCCCCACGCGCAGCGTGCGGCCCACCCACGACTCCTCGGCACGCGGCGCTGTCGTCGACACCAGCAGGTTCGGTCGCACTCGCCGCCCGTCCACCACACTGCCGTGCCGCTGCGAGAGCCAGTCCAGCGACGCCGTGGTCACCAGGTGCACGGGCGCTTCGTCGAAGTGGGACGTCGCCGTCTCGGCCGCGAGGACGACGGGCCGCTCGACGTACCGGCTGAGCAGGTCGTCGACGCCCGGGTCGTCGCTGCTGGTCCGCGTGCCGTCGGGCCACCCGATCTCCACGCGCTCGCCGCTGAGCCGCGCTGACAGCGCGAGCAGACCCGGCATGGCGCGAAACCGGCGGGTGTTCTTGCCGCTGCCGAGCTTGCCGTCGGGGTCGCGCAGCGCCCACCACCGGTCGCGATGCAGCCCGCGGGCATCGACCAGGCAACTCTCCAGGCGCTCACCGCCCAGCGACTTGACCGGGTGCCGCCATACCTCCTGCACCGTGCCGGCCTGCATCGGTCCTCTCCTCCGGTGGGCTGGACTGCGAGCATGGTCGCATGCGTGTCGTACTCGCCCAGCTGGCCTCGTCCACCGACTCGGCGGCCAACCGCGACCTCGTCGACTCCGTACTCGCCGCCGCCGGTGAGGTCCAGCCGGACCTGGTGGTGCTGCCCGAGGCGGCCATGCACGACTTCGGCGATCCCGACCACGACCTGGCCGGCTCGGCCGAGCCGCTCGACGGCCCCTTCATAGGCCTGCTGACCACGTCGGCGCGCAGACTGGGGGCGACCGTCGTGGCCGGCATGTTCGAGTCGGCCGAAGGGTTGCCGTACAACACGCTCGTGGCCGTCGGCCCCGACGGGAGTCTGCAGGCCACCTACCGCAAGGTTCACCTCTACGACTCCTTCGGCTACCGCGAGTCCGACCGACTGGCGCCCGGCCCGGTCGAGCCGGTCGTGCTCGACGTCTCCGGGCATCGGGTGGGCCTGATGACCTGCTATGACCTGCGCTTCCCGGAGCTGACCCGGCGACTCGTGGACGCCGGCGCCGACACCGTCGCGGTCCCGGCTGCGTGGGTGGCCGGGCCGCTCAAGGAGGACCACTGGACCACCCTGCTGCGGGCCCGAGCGATCGAGAACACCGTGTACGCGCTGGGGGCCGCGCAGTGCCCACCGAGGTACGCGGGGCACTCGGCCCTCATCGACCCGATGGGGGTCGTGGTGGCGGCTGCGGGGGAGGCGCCGGGCCTGGTCGTCGGCGTGGTCGATCCCGCTCGCATCGAAGCTGCCCGCGCCCGCAACCCGTCGCTGGCGAACAGGCGGATCCGCTAGCGTCGTGGGTTCCGGACCTCGAAAGGACACGACGCGTGGCAACCGAGCTGGTCGCAGAGATGGTCGCCAACGTGTGGAAGCTGGTAGCCGAGCCCGGCCAGCGCCTCGAGGCCGGCGACACGGTGCTGATCCTGGAGTCGATGAAGATGGAGATCCCCGTCCTCGTCGAGGCGGCTGGCACGCTGACCGAGATGCGGGTACGGGAGGGCGACGTGGTCCAGGAGGGTGACATCCTGGCCGTGGTCACCTGACCTGCCGGCGTACGCGGGGCAGGACCGGGAGGGGTGCCGGAGCGGCCAATCGGAACCGCCTTGAAAGCGGTCGCTGGCGAGAGTCAGCCGCGGGTTCGAATCCCGCCCCCTCCGCTCAACGAGACGCAGGCAGGAGTTGCAGGAGATGTCGGTGTCGGCTGGAGTCACTCGGTTCGCGCTGAGCCGCGCGGCGCGGGCCCAGGCGGTCGGCATCTGCGCTCTGGTCACGGGAGCCTGCGTGCTGGTCGCTATCGGGCTCGGCGCGGCGGGGCTGGGAACCTTGCGCTGGGTGGCCGTTGCTGTCAGTGCGCTCGCTGCCCTGACCCTCGCGGTGGCCGTCGTCCGGCTGGTGAGGGCGCCGACCGCGCTGGAGTTGTCCGATGCCGGCTACCGCGTGCCGACGCTGCGCGGTGTGGGCGTGCGGGATGCTGCGTGGCGTGAGGTGCACGACGTGAGCACCTCGGTCCGACGTGACGAGCAGGTGGTCGTGATCCGGCTGCACGACTCGACCACCACGACCTTGCCGGCGCGCCTGGTCGACGCGCCGGCGCAGGTGTGGGTCGGCGAGCTGCAGGCACGCCTGGATGCTGCCCACGGTCAGCGCCGACTGCGCTGAGCCGGCCGCCCGTTTGGACGCTCCGCGCACGCGGCCGGTAACCTGTGCCCGCCGCCGGCTCGCCGTCGGCGTGGAGGTGTCGCCTAGTCCGGTCGATGGCGCCCGCCTGCTAAGCGGGTTGAGGGTCAAACCTCTCGCGGGTTCAAATCCCGCCACCTCCGCCACCCGGTCGTAGGGCTCGTCCCCCTACAACAGGGCCTCAACGGGAGCCACCGTCACCACCTCGTTCACGGCGTCGGCCAGTCGCTCGTTCAGCGTGATGAGCGCGTCGGCCTGGAGCTGGGTCAGCGCCACGTACTCGGCGTCCAGGGTGTCCGGCCACCCGAGCTCATCGGCGATCTTCCAGGCGACGCTCTGCAGCACCCGGTCGCCGAGCAGGCGCATGCGCAACCCGCGCACGTAGTCGAGCCGCTGGGCGGCGTCCTTCCTGGTCATCTCGCCGCGCAGCACTGCTTGGTAGAGCAGCGACAGCAGCTGTGAACGCAGCAGCGTCGGCGCCAGGATCTGGTGCGCCTCGCTGATCACCACCTGGTCGCGAGCCAGGACGACAGCCACGTCAGGGGTGATGACGAACCTGGTCACCGGACATCAGCTCCTCGACCTGGGCAGGATGTCAGCGCAGCCGCCGCGCCTGCACGCCAACCAGCAGCAACCGGATGCTTCAGAGGCCCAAGCGCTGCTTGAGCCCGTCCAGCTCGGTCCACAGCACGGCGGGCAGCCGCTCGCCGATCGAGTCGAACCACTCCACGATGTGCGGGATCTCGCCGGCCCACTCCTGCGGGTCGACGGCCAGTGCGGCCTCGAGCTGTTCGCGGGTGACGTCGAGCCCGTCGATGTCGAGGCTGCCTGGGACGGGAACGTGACCGATGGGCGTCTCGACCGCCTCGGCAGTGCCTTCCAGCCGCTCCACGATCCACTTGAGCACGCGCGAGTTCTCACCGAAGCCCGGCCACAGGAAGCCGCCGTCGTCGTCGCGGCGGAACCAGTTGACGTAGTAGATGCGCGGCAGCTTCATGGCATCGGCGTTCTTGCCGAGGGTCAGCCAGTGGTCGAGGTAGTCGCCGGCGTTGTAGCCGATGAAGGGCAGCATCGCCATCGGGTCGCGGCGCACGACTCCGACCGCACCTGTGGCGGCCGCCGTCGTCTCGCTCGACAAGGTGGCACCCAGGAAGGTCCCGTGGGTCCAGTCCCTGGCCTCGGTGATCAGCGGCACCGTCGTCTTGCGCCGCCCGCCGAACAGGATGGCGTCGATCGGCACGCCACGTGGGTCGTCGTACTCGGGCGCGATGATCGGGCACTGCCGGATCGGCGTGCAGAACCGGCTGTTGGGGTGGCTGGACGGCTGCGCCGAGTCAGGCGTCCAGTCCTGACCGAGCCAGTCGGTCAGGTGCGCGGGCGGGTCCTCGGTCATGTCCTCCCACCACACGTCGCCGTCATCGGTCAGCGCGACGTTGGTGAAGACCGAGTTGCCCTGCTCGATGGTGCGCATGGCGTTGGGATTGGTGTCGTACCCGGTGCCCGGAGCGACACCGAACAGCCCGTACTCAGGGTTGACGGCGTAGAGGCGCCCGTCGTCGCCGAAGCGCATCCACGCGATGTCGTCTCCGAGGATCTCGACCTTCCACCCGGGGATCGTCGGGTCGAGCATGGCGAAGTTGGTCTTGCCACACGCCGACGGGAACGCTCCGGCGACGTACTTGACGACGCCTTCAGGCGAGGTGACCTTGATGAGCAGCATGTGCTCGGCCATCCAGCCCTCGTCGTGGGCCATGGCTGAGGCGATCCGGAGCGCATAGCACTTCTTGCCGAGCAGAGCGTTGCCGCCGTAGCCGGAGCCGTAGCTCCAGATCATGCGCTCCTCGGGGAAGTGCGAGATGTACTTGGTCGTGTTGCACGGCCACGGCACGTCGGTCTCGCCCGGCTCGAGTGGCGCGCCGAGCGAGTGCAGGCAGGGCACGTACTCGGCGTCGCGCGCCTCCAGCACGTCGAGCACGTCGCGACCGAACCTGGCCATGACGCGCATGGACGTCACGACGTACTCCGAGTCGGTGATCTCGACCCCGAACATCGGCTGCTGTGAGTCCAGATGGCCCATCACGAAGGGGATGACGTACATCGTGCGACCGTGCATGCACCCGCGGTACAGCTCGGTCATCAGCGACTTCATCTCCGCGGGCGCCATCCAGTTGTTCGTGGCACCGGCGTCCGCTTCCACGACGCTGCAGATGTAGGTCTGGTCCTCGACGCGTGCGACGTCGCTGGGGTCGGAGGTGCAGTGGAACGAGTTCGGCTTCGCGGTCAACCGGGTGAAGGTGCCGGCGTCGACGAGACGGTCGGTGAGCGACGTCCACTCCGCCTCCGAACCGTCGCACCAGTGGATCGCATCGGGTTCGGTCAGCGCCGCGACCTCGTCCACCCACGCCTGCAGGCGGGCATGGGTCGTGCCGGCCGGAGCAGCATGCGGCACGCCCGCCGAGCTGACGCTGGTGGGCCTGGACTCGGTCTCGGCGCTCATGCGTCGCTCAGCTCCTCGCGCACCCCGGAGGCGTCCGGAGTCTGGACGGCAGTGTCAGCACACCGTACTGGTCACCGATAATCCGCGACCACCGCTCAGGGTGCGTGCCGTCAGAGCTCGAGGGGTGCGGTGAGCTCTACACCTGCGGTTTCGAGTTGGCGCGCTCCCGACGCTAGACTCGCCGGGCCTCGTGGCCGTGCGCTCGTAGCTCAACGGATAGAGCATCTGACTACGGATCAGAAGGTTGGGGGTTCGAATCCCTCCGAGCGCGCCAGCATGGAGCCGCAGGTCAGTCCACTGACCTGCGGCTTCTGCGTTTCGGCGCCGGCTCCACCTTTCGCTGAAGATGATCAGGTCCCGCACGGCGCTCCCGGAGGTCCCCTATGTCGCAGTCGTTGCGTCCGTACGCGAGCAACCCCGCCCGTCGGCTCCGGCAGATGGTCGGCGACGTGCTCGTCGTCGTGCTCCTGGCGCTCTTCGCGTGGGTAGCGGTGCAGGTGCACGACGCCATCGACCGGCTGGACGGCCCGGGTGAGGAGCTCATGTCTGCCGGCCAGGGGCTGCAGGACAACCTCGGCAAGGCCAGTGACGCTGCCGAGGAGGTTCCGGTCGTAGGCGATGACCTGGCCGCGCCGATCGAGGAGGCCAGCAACGCTGCGGCCACGGTCGAGGAGGCAGGTCGCCGTCAGGTGAACGCCGCGCACGGCGCCGCGAACTGGGTCGGCTGGGCGATCTTCCTGCTCCCGTCCCTGGTGCTGGTGGCGCTGTGGCTGCCCCGGCGGGTGGGCTACGCCCTGCTGGCCGGGCGTACGAAGCAGGTGGCCGGCAGCGTCGAGGGCGCCGACCTGCTGGCGTTGCGGGCGCTGAGCCGGCAGCCGCTGCAACGGCTGCAGTCGGTGTCGCGCTCACCGGCAGAGGACTGGCGCCGCGGCGACGCCGGCACCATCGCGATGCTGGCGCGCCTGGAGCTCGACGACCTCGGCCTGCGCTAGTGGCCCGGTCTATGTTGCTGTCCATTTTCCGGCTGTCCACCTTCACCGCATGCAGACAGTGACGGCAAGGGTGGAAGATGGTCACCATGTGCCCTGTCGAGCGAGCTGATCTTGACGGACTCAGCACCTCTCAGCGGCTGCGCGAAGAGCACCGCGACGTCTACGAGCGGGCAGCCAAGCACCCGGTGGTGGCCGCCGTCACCGACGTCGACGCGACCGGCGACGTGTTCGACCGGCTGCTGGTGATCAACAGCTTCTTCCTTCGCACCTATCGGCGTTTCTTGCAGGTCATGGGCACCTTGGCGCCGCACCCGCGAGCTTCGGCTCTGCTGTTCGAGGGTCTTCGCGGCGTCGACGTCGAGCTCGCGCGTACGGCCGAACACGCCAAGGACGCCGGCCTGGACCTCGACATCGCCCCTTCCGCGCGCTCCGAGGACTACGCCTCCTACGTGATGGCCTCGGTCGGCGAGGGGTGGTGGCGGGGGCTGGCGGTCGCCTTCTCGTGCGAGACGATCTTCCACCACGCCTGGCGTGGAGTCGCGGCGTCCGTCTCACCGCAGTCGGCGCGCGGCTTGTTCGTGATGTCCTGGGGACCTGACTCCGACCGCTTCGTCAACGGACTGGTCACCGAGATGGACCGGCTGTCATGGACGCCTGAGCTGAGCCGCGTGGTCGCGCACGTGGCTGAGCTGGAGATGGCGAGCTGGGACGAAGCCCTGCTCGACCCCGGCGAGCCCGCCTGACGCTGGGCGAGACGGCCCGCCCGCCGAGTCAGCCCGCTGACACCATGAATGCATGGCCTTGCTGCTGCGCATCGAGCTCCCCGACGTTCCCGGATCGCTTGGTGCCGTGGCGTCCGCACTCGGTTCCGCGGGCGCCGACATCGAGGCGATCGAGATCGTCGAGCACCGCGCTGACGGCATGGCGGTCGACGACGTGCTCTGCGAGCTGCCCCCGTCGGTGCAGCCGGACGCTCTCGTCTCGGCCTGTCACCGTCTGGACGGTGTGCGCGTGCTGTGGGTGTCGCGCTACACCGCCGCGGCGAGCCTGCAGCTGGACCTGGAGGCGGTCGAGACCCTGACCGAGCGCCCTCGGCAGGCGGTGAGCCGGCTGGCCGACGTGGTCCCCGCGACGTTCCGGTGCGACTGGGCGATGGTGCTGAGACGGGGTCAGAACGGGAGCGTCGAGGTGGTGGGGGCCTCCGGTGCCGCACCCGAACCCGTCACCGAGTCGGCTGGCTGGCTGGTCGGTGACCGACCGCGCCGGCTGCCGGAGGTGCCCGCCTGGCCCGACACCCTGCTCGCGACAGCCCCGCTGCGCGATGCAGACGCCTGGGTGGTGCTCGGCCGCCGCGGCGGTCCTGAGCTGCTCGAGTCGGAGCTGGCCCGGCTGGGGCATCTCGCCGCACTGGCCGCGTCCATCCGCGCTGCGGGCTGAGCTGTCGGGGCGTCGTCGTCGCACGGCGGCAACCGGTGCTGCTCTGGCAGAGTGCCGCAGCATGAGCGCGCTGCCCGGGGTGTCCGAGACGTTCGACACCGCTGCCTGGCAGGTCGTGCCCGGGTTCGACCGCCTCACTGACCTCACGTACCACCGGGCCGTCGACTCCGGCACCGTGCGCATCGCCTTCGACCGGCCGGAGGTGCGCAACGCCTTCCGCCCGCACACCGTCGACGAGCTGCTCGCAGTGCTGGAGCACGCGCGTATCTCCGCCGACGTCGGTTGCGTCCTGCTGACAGGCAACGGGCCGTCACCGCGGGACGGTGGCCGAGCGTTCTGCTCCGGCGGTGACCAGCGCATCCGGGGCCGCCAGGGCTACGAGTACGCCGCTGGGAACGACGCGTCGACGGTGGACAGGGCGCGGCTGGGCCGGCTGCACGTCCTGGAGTGCCAGCGGCTGGTCCGATTCATGCCCAAGGTCGTGATCGCCGTCGTACCCGGCTGGGCGGCAGGGGGTGGTCATTCCTTGCACGTGATCGCCGACCTCACCCTCGCCTCCGCCGAGCACGCGCGCTTCAAGCAGACCGATGCCGACGTCGCCAGCTTCGACGGCGGGTACGGGTCGGCCTATCTCGCCCGCCAGGTCGGCCAGAAGTTCGCGCGCGAGATCTTCTTCCTCGGCGAGACCTACACCGCCGATGACGCACACCGCATGGGCATGGTCAACGCCGTCGTGCCGCACGCCGAGCTGGAGCCCACCGCGCTGGAGTGGGCACGAAAGGTCAACGCCAAGAGCCCGACCGCGCAACGGATGCTGAAGTACGCCTTCAACCTCGTGGACGACGGTCTGGTCGGCCAGCAGCTCTTCGCCGGGGAGGCGACCCGGCTCGCGTACTCCACCGATGAGGCCGCTGAAGGGCGCGACGCGTTCCTCGCCAAGCGGGAGCCGGACTGGTCCCCGTACCCGTACTCGTACTGACCCGACCGGCTCGCCGAGTGGTCGAGCGTCGGCGACACCCTCTACGTTGCCTCCCGTGAACATTGCCGTGGTCGCGGAGACCGCTGACGCCGAGGCCAGGGTCGCTGTGACCCCTGACCTCGTCAGCAAGCTGACCGGGCTCGGGTACGCGGTCGACGTCGAGCCGGGTGCCGGCGTCAAGGCGCTGCACGCCGACGACGACTACCTCGAGGCCGGCGCGGCCGTCGACCCGGCGGCGCTGGACGGTGCCGACGTGGTGCTGTCGGTGCAGCCGCTGCGCATCGACCAGGTGTCCCGGCTGAAGCCGGGGGCAGCCACCTTCTCGTTCCTGCCCACGGCGCAGTCGCTCGATCTGGTGGCTGCCCTGCGAGACGCGTCGGTGACGGCTTTCGCGCTCGAGCTGGTGCCGCGCATCTCCCGGGCCCAGGCGATGGACGCGCTGAGCTCGCAGGCGCTGGTGGCCGGCTACCGCTGCGGCATCGTGGCGGCAGGCCTGCTGCGGCGCTTCCTGCCGCTCAACATGACCGCAGCCGGCACCGTGCCGCCCGCCAACGTCGTCGTCCTCGGCGCTGGGGTCGCCGGGTTGCAGGCGATCGCCACCACCAAGCGGCTCGGTGCTGTCGTGCGCGCGTACGACGTGCGGGCCGCAGCGGCGGAGGAGATCCGCTCGATGGGAGCCCAGGCGATCGACCTGGAGCTCGAGACGCTGGAAGGCGCCGGGGGCTACGCACGCGAGATGACCGAGGACCGATCGGCGCGCCAGCGGGAGCTGCTGGCCCCCTACATCGCCGCGGCCGACGCCTTGATCACCACAGCCGCCGTTCCCGGACGGCAGGCACCCATCCTGGTCACCCGGTCGATGGTTGAGGCGATGCAACCGGGCGCCGTCGTGGTCGACCTCGCCGCTGAGACCGGCGGCAACGTCGAGGGCGCCCAGCCCGGCCGGGTGGTTCCGATCGGGCACGCGCAGGTCTGGGGTGCCCGCAACGTACCCAGCCAGATGCCCGGGCCGGCCAGTCGCCTGCTGGCGCAGAACATGGTCAACCTGGTGACGCTGATGACCGTCGACTCGGAGTTCCGGCCCGACTTCGACGACGAGATCGTCGCGGGCGCCTGCGTCACCACCGGCGGACAGGTCCGCCACGCACCCACCGCGGAGCTGCTGTCTGGAGGCCCGTCGTGAACGAGGCAGTGGTCTGGCTGACCATCTTCGTGCTCAGCGTCTTCGTCGGCACGGAGGTGGTGTCGAAGGTGTCCTCGACGCTGCACACCCCGCTGATGTCCGGCGCCAACGCCATTCACGGCGTGATCCTCATCGGGGCCGTCCTGGTCACCGGAACCGCCGAGTCGACCGGTGTTCTCGTCGTGGGCCTGATCGCCGTGGTGCTGGCGACGGTCAACATGGTGGGCGGCTTCGTGGTGACAGACCGGATGCTGCAGATGTTCGGCGGCCCGCGGAAGGCTTTGGCAGCGAAACAGGGGGCTGCGGCACTGCCGGCCAGGAGCGAGCAGGGCGGGCGCGGGTGACGCCGACCTGGGTGCAGGTGGCCTACCTGGTGGCGGCCGTCTGCTTCATCCTCGCGCTGCGCGGCCTGTCCTCCCCGCGTACTGCCCGACGGGGCAACCTGATCGGTGCTGCCGGCGCTCTGCTGGCGACGGTCGTGGTCTTCTTCCAGACAGACCTGGAGCACATCCCGCTGATCCTGGCGGCCATCGCGGTCGGGTCCGTCGGAGGCGTGCTGGGGGCGCAGCGCGTGCAGATGACGCAGATGCCGCAGCTGGTGGCGCTGTTCAACGGGGTCGGTGGTGGCGCGGCAGCCTTGGTCGCGTTGCTGGAGCTGCACGAGATCGCCGGCCACGACGGTGAGGCCTTCGACCTGGCCGCTACCGCGTTCACGGTCGTCGTCGGGGCCGTCAGCTTCTCCGGGTCCCTGGTGACCTTCGCCAAGCTGCAGGAGCTGATGACGACCCGCCCGGTGACCTTCCCCGGGCTGCCTGTGCTGTTCGGGTCGGGGCTGCTGGCCGCGGTCGCGCTGTCCGTGCTCGTGGTGCTCGAGCCGAGCTCATGGCTCGGGATCGCGCTGGCACTGCTGGGTCTGATGCTGGGGGTGCTGCTGGTGCTGCCGGTGGGTGGCGCCGACGTGCCCATCGTCATCTCGCTGCTCAACGCGTTCACTGGTCTGACCGTCGCTGCAGGCGGCTATGTGCTCGGCAACACGCTGCTGCTGGTGGCGGGCACGCTGGTCGGGGCCTCCGGCACGCTCCTCACCCTGCTGATGGCCAAGGCGATGGGCCGCTCGGTCGCCAACACCCTGTTCGGCGCCCTCAAGGGCGGGTCGACTCTCGGGGCAGGCGCCGCGTCGGATCGGCCGGTACGTTCGGCCGGACCTGAGGACATCGCGATCCTGCTGGGCTACGCCGAACGGGTGCTGATCGTGCCCGGGTACGGGTTGGCCGTGGCCCAGGCACAGCACTCGCTCCGTGAGCTGGTCGACGTGCTCGGCGAACGGGGCATCGCCGTGGACTACGCCATCCATCCGGTGGCCGGCCGCATGCCGGGCCACATGAACGTGCTGCTGGCCGAGGCGCAGGTGCCGTACGAGCAGCTCAAGGAGATGGACGACGTCAACGGCGAGTTCAAGCAGACCGATGTCGTGCTCGTGGTGGGTGCCAACGACGTGGTCAACCCGGCCGCCAAGACGACCCCCGGAGCGCCGATCTACGGCATGCCGATCCTCAACGCCGACGAGGCACGCCAGATCGTCTTCATGAAGCGCTCCATGCGGCCCGGCTTCGCCGGCATCGACAACGAGCTGTTGTTCGACCCCAAGACGACGCTGCTCTTCGGTGATGCCAAGGAGACGATGAGCAAGCTGCTCAACGCGGTCAAGGCGCTCTGAGCTATTCGGCCACTCCGTACAGGCGGTCTCCCGCATCGCCGAGACCCGGCACGATGTAGCCGCGCTCGTCGAGCCGCTCGTCCAGCGCGGCTGTCACCAGCGTGAGTGGTGCATCGATGTGCTGCGTCTCCTGGCGCAGCCGTTCGACGCCTTCCGGGGCTGCGAGCAGGGTCACCGCGGTGAGCGACGACGCTCCGCGACGTACCAGGAAGTCCAGGGCCGCTGCGAGCGTGCCGCCTGTCGCCAGCATCGGATCGAGGACGAAGCACTCCCGCCCGGACAGGCCCGTCGGCAGGCGTTCGGCGTAGGTGGAGGCCAGCAGGGTCTGCTCGTCGCGGATCATGCCGAGGAAGCCGACCTCGGCGGTGGGCAGCAGCCGTTGCATGCCCTCGAGCATGCCGAGGCCCGCCCGCAGGATGGGGACCACCAGTGGGCGCGGACTGGCCAGGCGCACGCCCTGCGCCTGCGCCACCGGAGTGGTGACCAGTGTCGGTTCGACGCGGACGTCGCGGGTCGCCTCGTAGCCCAGCAGCGTCACCAGCTCCTCGGTGAGCCGCCGGAACTTCGGGCTGTCGGTGCCGACATCGCGCAGCGCGGTGAGCTTGTGCGCGACCAGCGGGTGGTCGGCGACGTGGATCCGCATGGCAGGCGACGCTAGTGCATGGTCGAGGAGGGCCTGCCGCCCCGTGATGGCCACGAAGCGCTCGCGCGCCGTGTCATGGTCTGTCACCATCAGGGACGCAGTCGCAGCGAGGAGAGGAGCCCCGATGTCGGAGGACGACGTCGACTTCGCTGTCGCCGCCTACCTCGAGGAAGGCACGTGGCAGGTGCAGGCGCTGCCCCGCCGTGCGGCCACCGACTTCGACGACCTGGTCCGGGCGCTGCGCCCGTGGCCGGCAGATGCCGGG
Organism: Nocardioidaceae bacterium; assembly: GCA_035645475.1. Taxonomy (GTDB): domain Bacteria; phylum Actinomycetota; class Actinomycetes; order Propionibacteriales; family Nocardioidaceae; genus DASQMN01. Next base: position 13,456 of record DASQMN010000029.1, on the reverse strand, counting down.
GCGCTCGGTCTGGTGGCCGTGGACGAGGACTTCTTCGTGCTCGTCCGGGTGCGCGGCGAGCACGTAGATGCTCTGCTCTCCGACGTCACCGCCGCCACCGAGTGGCCGCTGGCCAGCGGCGTGCTCGACCTGCTCGACCTGCCCGACCCCGATGATGACGACGACCCGCAGCCGGCCGGCAATCTCGGCGTGGTCTCGGACCTGGGGATGTCCCCCATCGAGCTGGCGCTGCTGATCGACGCCGACAGCTATCCCGACGAGGTACTCACCGCTGTCGCCCGCCAGATCGGATTCGGTTCGCAGTTCGACGCCGCTGTCGAGTCCGTCACGGCGTGAACGCCGCGGGCGACCGCTGGGACCCGGCCATGGCGGAGGCGCTCGATCTGGCCCGAAGCGCCGCCGACCACGGTGACGTGCCGGTCGGCGCGGTGGTGCTGGACCCCGCTGACCAGGTGGTCGGCCGGGGGCTCAACGTACGGGAGCGTGAGGCGGACCCGACCGGGCACGCCGAGGTCGTCGCGCTGCGATCGGCTGCTCGCGCTGCAGGCGAATGGGCGCTGGCTGGGCACACGCTGGTGGTCACGCTGGAACCGTGCACCATGTGCGCCGGGGCAGCCGTGCTAGCCCGCGTCGAGCGGGTGGTCTTCGCGACCTACGACGAGAAGGCCGGCGCCGTGGGGTCGCTGTGGGACGTCGTACGAGACCGCCGGCTCAACCACCGCCCGGAGGTGGTTGCCGGCGTACGCGCGGTCGAGTCGGCAGCGCTGCTGCGCGACTGGTTCGCGGGCCGGCGTACCTGACCGGTATCTTTCCCCGCGGTGGCGTGTCCGAGCGGCCAAAGGAGCACGCCTCGAAAGCGTGTGTGGGCGAGAGTCCACCGTGGGTTCGAATCCCACCGCCACCGCCAATCGTCGGCGGCATGCACAGGTCAACGACTTGTAGTGCCGCCGTTCGTGCGTCACGGCTCAGGCCCTCCCGCCACGGACGCCGACGGCCACGGAACGGCGGGCGAAGGCGGGGCGGGCTGCAGCGTCCGCTCGTGCGAAACTGGCGCGTGTGACCAAGGTTGCTCCTACGGCCAGCCAACTGCTTGGTCGCGCACCCGGCGGGGTCCGGGACCACGATGCCGACCCACGCGACCTCGTGGCGACGGACGGCGAAGCGCCGGCATGAAGCTCTACACCGGCTATTTCGCCGATCCCTTCGTACTCAGGACGGGTGAGGGCTACGTCGCCTACGGCACATGTCCCGAACGCTCTGACGAGGACGACGGCTGCGAGTTCATCGTGCTCACCTCTGAGGACCTCCTGACCTGGCGCAGCCACGGCGGTGCCTTGAAGCGGGTGGAACCAGCCCTTGGGACGGACTACTGGGCGCCTGAGGTCGCGCACGCCGACGGGCGCTGGTGGATGTTCTACTCCGTCGGGCACGACATCGCCGGCCACCACATCCGTGTGGCGGTGGCTGACCACCCGCTGGGGCCGTTCTCCGATCTCGGGTCGAACCTGACGCCCGACGAGCTCTTCGCGATCGATCCGCACCCCTTTCAGGACGCGGACGGTTGCTGGTACCTGTTCTTCGCTCGGGATGTGCTCGATGCGGACCGACCCGGCACCCACCTGGCGGTCGCTCCGCTCGAGGGCATGACCCGGCTGGGGTCGATCGTCGAGGTCCTCGAGCCGTTCGCCGACTGGCAGATGTACGAGCGCAGCCGGGAGATGCACGGCGCCGTCTATGACTGGCACACCCTCGAGGGACCCTCGGTGGTGCGACGGCTCGGTCGCTACTGGATGACCTACTCCGGCGGGGCCTGGACTGGGGAGGGCTACGCGGTCGCCTGGGCCGTGGCGGAGTCGCCGCTCGGCCCCTGGCGCCCCGCGCCGGAGTCGGCCCCGGCACTCCTGCAGACCTCCGGTGATCTGCTCGGACCCGGGCACAACTCGCTCACCGTGGATCCGTACGGCGAGGACGTCATCATCTTCCACTCGTGGGATGCGGCGAGGACGCGGCGGGAGATGTACGGGCGCCACATCGTCTTCGAGGAGGACGGACCCCGCGTGGCCGGTCCTGTCGGCGGGGCGACCTCCCATGATTGCCCGCCTGGCTGATCACGCGCGCGCACCGTGCTATCTCGCGCGCCCCCTGAGCTGCAGGAAGCCATCGCTGGCTTGTGGCGCTCACGGAACGCACGACCTTCTCGCACGACCGACTCGATGTGATGTGCTGAGTCGATGTCCGACCAAGCGGTGATCCGCGTCAGCCGGCTGTCCGTCACCGCGATCAAGGGTTTCGGCGTGCAGCAGGTAGAGAGGCTGCACATTGCTGAGGGCGGGATCGCGGGCGACCGCTCGCTGTTCCTCGTGGACGACGACGACACGTTGCTGTCCGCCACCCGGACGGCGGCCTTCCTGCCTTACTGGTCGCGGCTGACGTCTCCACCGGGCGGTGAGGTCCTCAGCATCGGCCTCGGTGACGTCGTGGTGCTGAGCAGCGCACTCGAGCGGGGGCCAGCTCTGCGCACACACTTCTTCGGCGACCGCTACGTCAGCGGACACCTCGTCGGAGGTCCCTGGGCGGAGCTTCTGTCCGGCCTCGCCGGCAGGTCTGTTCGCCTGGTTCGAGCCACGGACCCGATGGCCGGCTACGACGTGTATCCGTTCACCCTCGTCTCCGAGGAGTCCGTGCGGGCACTGGGCCATGAGGCGGACGGCTCCCCGATGGACGGACGCCGGTTCCGCATGACGGTGACAGTCGAGGGGGTTCCTGCCTTCGCCGAGGACACCTGGCATGGCAGGTCGCTCACCCTCGGCCGCTGTGTCGTCCGCTCTGGCGGGCCGGTCAAGCGCTGCGCCGCTGTGCAGAGGGACCCGGGAGGCAGCGACGTCACGACCAACGCCTTGCGCTCGATCAAGGCCGTCAGAGGCGTCGGGATGAGCGAGTTCGGCCGGGGACTGAATCTGGGCGTCTACGGCGAGGTACTGGTAGCCGGTGACGTGCGGGTCGGAGACCCCGTGCAGGTCCAGCCCGTCCCGGGGGTGGCGAAGAGCCCATCTGAGGGTGGACAGTCCCGCTGAGAATCCGTCGCAACGCGTGTCAGGTGAGGTGCGCTGCGCGTCTGCAGGGCCTGATCCCTTGACACCGGCTGACTTGGCATGACCCAGCCCCGATAGCGGCCTAGACGGCAGCCGCTGGTGTCGTCAGCGGATCCGAGCGGCGTACCGCGGATCCGGCGGACCCAGCGCGTCGGGGTGCAGGATCGCGGCCAGCGCCTCCACCCCGTCGACGAGCCGTGGACCCGGACGGGCGAAGGAGGCGTTGGCGTCGACCGCCCACACCGGGACACCGCGAGTGATTCGGCCCGCCGCCACCAGCTCCCGCGTCAGCTCGACGCAGGCGGCAAGGTCGAAGCCGCACGGTGCTGCGACGACGACGTCGGGGTCGCTGGCCTCGACCTCGTCCCAGCCAACCCGATAGGACTTCTCGCCGGCGACACCTAGAGCAGCGACCCCGCCGGCGCGGTGGATCATCTGCGGTACCCAGTGCCCGGGCGCGAAGGGCGGGTCGGTCCACTCAAGCACCAGCATCCGCGGCCGGGGTCGATCAGCGACCTTGGCTGCCACCGCGTCGAGGCGCGCCTGGCAGTTGGTGACCAGCGCCTGCGCGGCCGCCTGCCGGCCGCTGACGGCTCCGAGCTGCACGATCGAGTCGAGCACCTCCTCGAGCGTGTGCGGGTCGGTGGTCACCACGTGCGCCGTGCTACCCAGGTACGCCAGCGCGTCGTCCACCACGCTCACGTCGACCGCGCACACCGCGCACAGATCCTGCGTCACCACCACGTCGGCCGCGAGGTCCGACAGGGCACCCTTGTCGAGGTGGTAGAGGTCCTCTCCTGCGCTCACCCGTGCCGTGACCAGGGCGTCGATCTCCGCCGGCGCCAGACCCTCGGGCAGGCTGCTGGTCGAGACTATCCGTGCCTGCCGGGCCTGGGCCGGATAGTCACACTCGAACGTCACGCCGACGACGTCGCGACCCGCGCCCAGGGCGTACAGGATCTCCGTCGTCGACGGCAGCAAGGACACGATCCGCATGTCCGCACCGTAATCCAGCGCGAGGGTCGGCGACTGATCCCGACGCCGGGACTCAGGCCTCGCCGGGGCTGGGGAACGCGATCAGCCGGTGCGCCAGCAGCGGACGGACCCGGACGCGGGCACCGGCCTCGACCCGTTCGGTATGAGGGCTCATGGCCCGCACGCGGGAGCCGTCGTGCAGCAGCACGTGGTGCACGAGCACCGCACCGTAGAACTCGACCCGCTCCACCAGAGCGGGGCCGTCCTCGTCCTCGTCGATGGTCAGGTCGTGCGGCCGGACCATCACCTGGCAGGAGCCGCTGCCCGCTTCGGTCACCGGCAACGGCCCGAGCACGGTGTCGACCTGCGTGCCCGATCTCAGCCCGGGCAGGAAGTCGGCATCTCCCAGGAACGTCGCCACGAAGCGGCTGGTCGGGGCGTGGAACACCTCACGCGGGCTGCCGATCTGCTGGATGCGGCCCGACCGCAGGATGGCCACCCGGTCCGCGGCCACCATGGCTTCCTCCTGGTCGTGCGTCACGAACACGCCGGTCGCGCCGTCGTCTCGCAGCACCTCGACCGTGTGCTGGCGCACCTCGGTGCGCAGGTTGCGGTCCAGATGCGAGAACGGCTCGTCCAACAGGATGGCGATGGGTCGTGGTGCCAGTGCGCGGGCCAGCGCCACCCGCTGCTGCTCGCCGCCGGACAGCTCGTGCGGGTAGCGCGCTGCCATCCCGGCGAGCCCCACCAGGTCGAGCACCTCCGCGACCCGATCCCGGCGTTGGCTCCGACCCAGCCCGAAGGCGACGTTGCCGGCCACGTCGAGGTGCGGGAAGAGCGCGAGGTCCTGGAACACGACTCCGATCTCGCGCTTCTCGGGCGGTACGAACGTCGTGGGGCCGACGAGCTCCCGGTCTCCGGCGTGGATGCGCCCGGCGTCGATGGAAGCCAGACCGGCGATCGATCGGAGCAGGGTGGACTTGCCGCAGCCGCTGGGGCCGACGACGGCGAGGAGCTCGCCTCGACCGATTCTGAGGTCGACGCCGTCCAGGGCGGTGACCGTGCCGAAGTGCTTGGTGACCTGCTCGAGCTGCAGAACCGACGCGTTCATCGCCACCCACCTGTCTTTGGCGCCGACAGCGTGGTGCGTACGAGCAAGGTCACCGGCAGGACCGCGACGACGACGATGGTCAGGGCCGGCAGAGCAGCCAGCTCCCACCGCGACTCCGATGCCAGCTGGTACACCCAGATGGCGAGGGTCTCGAAGCCGAACGGGCGCAGCATCAACACGATCGGCAGCTCCTTGAGGGCCTCCACGGCGACCAGCACCAGCGCCACGCCCACCCCGGAACGCATCAGCGGAAGGTGGACGCGGCGAACGACGCCGGACGGCATGGAGCCCAGAGTCAGTGCGGCGGACGTCAACGACGGGGACACCTTGTCAAGACTGGCATCGACGCTGTTGTACGCCAGCGCGAGGAAGCGCACCACGTACGCGTAGACGAGCCCCGCCACGGTCCCGGTGACCAGCAGCCCCCCGAGGGACGACCCCAGCGCGTCGAGTGCGCTGTCGGCAGCCGCGAGGATGGCCAGCACACCGATGGCAACGACCGGGCCCGGGACGGCGTAGCCGACGGTGGTAAGACGCGCCAACCGTCGCGCGCCCGTCCCGCCCTCTCCGAGTCGGGTGGCACTGGCCAGCAGCACCGCGATCGCGGCGCACACCACGGCCGCGACACCGGCGATCAGCACGCTGTTGACCAGGTAGCCCGCGTAGCTCGGACCGACCGAGTAGCCGTCGTCCCGGGTCGCGGCGGTGACGGCCCAAGCGCACAGCTGCAGCACCGGGCCGGCGAAGCCGAGGCCGACGACTGCAGCACACACGGCCGTGGCTGCCCACGCGCGGCGTCCGGTCAGCTGCACCGGCTCGATCCCCCGAGCGCCGCCCTGCTGTGAGAACCGGGACCGTCCTCTGGCCGCCCGCTCGAAGCCGATGACCGCGACCGCGAACAACAGCACCAGGCTGGCCACCTCGGTGGCCGCCACCCGGTCGTACATGCCGTTCCACACCTGGTAGACCGCGACCGACACGGTGCGGACGTTGAAGTACTGGATCGTGGCGAAGTCGGTGAGAGTCTCCATCGCCACCAGTGCGGCACCGGCTGCCAGGGAAGGCCGCGCGAGCGGAAGCACGACGCGCACGGCGGCCTGCAGGGGGCCCTGCCCCAGCACTCGCGCCGCCTCGTACGTACCGGCGGTCTGCTCGCTCACCGCCGCCCGCGCCAGCAGGTACACATACGGGTAGGACGCCAGTGACAGGACCAGGACCGCCATCGGGAACGAGCGGACCTCTGGGAACCAGGCGTCGTCGCCGAACCAGCCGCGCATCGCAGACTGCACCGGTCCCGGGTGGTCCAGCAGCCCCAGGTACACGAAGCCGAGGACGTACGCGGGGACGGCGAGGGGCAGCACCAGCAGCCAGGAGAACCAGCGTTGCCCCGGGAACCGGTACCGACCTACCAGCCAGGCCAGTCCGGTCCCCAGCACCAGCGTGCAGCAGACCACGGCCACCAGAAGTGCCACCGTGGTCAGCAGCATCGAGGGCAGCTCCGTGCGCCACAGGAACGCCCACACGTCGGTCGACGGCGTCAGGATGCTGACCGCGACGAGCCCCACCGGCAGCACGACCAGCACCGCGACGCCCACCACCGCCGCGTCCCAGCCGTGGCGGGAACCGCGCGTCGGCGGGGTCAGACGCGCATCGGATTCCGGCGCATCCGGTGCGCGCTCGAGCAGGCTCACTCGTAGCCGACTTCGGCCATCAGGCGGATCGCGTCGGCGTTGTGCCTACCCAGCTCGGAGGAGTGCAGCTGGTCCGCGCGGAACCGTCCGAAGTCAGCGGCCTGAGCCGTTGGCTCGACATCGGGGTTGACCGGGAACTCGAAGTTGCCCGAGGTGAACGCCTCCTGCCCGTCCGTGGCCACCCATTCCAGCAGCTGCTGGGCGAGCTCGGGGTTGTCGGCCTCAGCCGTCACACCGGCCCCGGAGATGTTGACGTGGGTGCCGCTGGTCCTCTGGTTGGCCCAGAACAGCGCCACCGGCAGGTCCGGGTCCTCATCCAGCATCTGTGCCAGGTAGTAGTGGTTGGCGATACCGACCTCGCAGGCACCGCTCGCGATGTTGTCCATCATGTCGACGTCGTTGCTGAAGATCTGGGCGTCGTCGATCCAACCCTGGACGATGCGCTTGGACTCGTCGTAGCCGTGCCGGGCGATCAGGCTCGCCACCAGCGCCTGGGTGTACGTCTCGGTGGCACCGCGCAGGCACAACCGGCCGTCCCACCGCGGGTCGGCGAGGTCTTCGTACGTGGACAGCTCGGACGGGTCGACCACTCTGGGGTCGTAGACGATGGTGCGCGCCCGCTCGGCCAGCCCGAACCAGCGGTCGTCGGTGTCCCGGAACTGCCTGGGCACGGCGCCGGTCAACACCTCGGACCTGATCGGCTGGAAGATGCCCTGCTCCGCGGCCAGGGCCAGGTTGCCGGCATCGACGGTCATGTAGACGTCTGCGGGAGTGTCCTCGCCCTCGGCCTCGATCCGCTCACGCAGCTCGGCGTCGGTGCCGTACAGGAACTCGACCTGAACGCCGGTCTCCTCGCTGAACTGCTGGAAGGCCTGCTCGAGGTCGTAGTGGCGTGCTGAGTACACCTCGACCACGTCGTCCTCAGCGCTGACCGCTGAGCACCCGCTGACCGCGAGGGCGAGCATCAGACCGCAGACGGCGGTCAGCGGACGGCGGGACGGGTGTGGCCACATGCGAACTCCTTGGAACAGACATCGACGGTGCGCACGCCTCCGGGCGTGCGCGCAAGCGGGACCTGACCGAGCGGCAGGCTGCCCAGTAGGCGACACCCAGCGCCAGCGACGCGAGCAGAGCCGCCACTGGGTAGTCGTCCTCGAGGGAGGGGTAGATCTGCCAGTGGGTGAGGTAGATGTACAGCGACGCGCTGGCAAGCACGCCCGCGGCCCGAGCCAGCGGGTCGGGGCAGGGCAGGCGATCCACCCAGATCAGCACCAGCAGCCCGCAGACCACGGTCGCGTCGCGGACCGGGTCGTCCTCGAAGAAGCCGGGCACCGTGGCGAGGACGACCGCCGAGACCAGCCAGCGTTGCCCCGCGGTCCGCGCCTTGGCGGTTGCCCAGCCGAGCGCGAACAGCCAGAACACCACGTGCGGGGTGTGGATGCGGTCCGCACTGCCGCCGAGGACGACGAGGTCGTACCGGGTCAGCAGCCCGAGTCCGACCACGGCCATCGGGAATGCGAACGGAGCCATCCGCTCGGCACGGTGCAGCGCGGGGATCGACAGGAGTGCAGTCATTGCCAGCACGATGTGAACGAGCGTCTCAATGAACCAGTACTGCCAGGTCTGGTCCCACGTGTCTGGTCCCAGCAGCGAGTTGAGCAGGATGACGTTGCGCCAGCCGAGCTCACCGAACAACAGCGCGGCGCCGGCGATCCACACAGCGCTAGGCACGGCGATGCGGGCAACGCTCGCCAGCAGGTGCCTGGTGCGCTGTGACCGGGACTTGGTCGACAGATGGAAGCGACCGAAGCCGTGTCCGGCGAGGGCGAGAAGGACGTGCGCCCCACCGAGAACCGTCACCAGCTCGACGTGCGAGCCGACGACCGCGATGATCGCGGCGGCTCGCAGCGCCACCCCCGTCTCTATCCGCCGCCAGCGCCGCCTCGCAGGGGCGCTTCGGTCGGCGAGCTCACGCACGGACAGCAGGTGCCAGCCCCCCGGCAGCCGGCCGAGGAGCTCCTCGAGGCGTAGCGAGACCTCGACGTAGGACAGGGAGTCGCCGTCCAGGCTCACGAAGCTGTCGTCGTCGCTCACGTGCGGCCGGTCGAGGAGCTCGGCGTACAAGGCCCGGACGGCGGCGCGGCTGGCGGCCTGGTCCCGTCGTTCTGCGGAGGAGCTCCGGCTGGCGTCCTCCTCAGCCAGGTCTGCGACGGCGCGAGTGTCGACCTTGCCGGACGTCAGCCGGGGCAGCTGCAGAACGCTCAGCACTCGTACCCGGCGCTTCGGCAGCCCGGCGGCGGCCGCGGCCACCTCACGCAGCTGCCGATGTGGCGAGCCTTCGGCCACAACCACCAGCTGGTCGTCGGTGCCTGCGCACGCTGCGGCCACTCCGAGTCCGGCCAGCGTCGCTTCGACGTGCTCGAGGTCCACCCGCAGGCCGAGCACCTTGATGAAGCGGCTGAGCCGGCCGACCACCTCGAACAAGCCGTCGTCGGTCTGCCGTCCGAGGTCGCCCGTGCGCAGCTCGTGCTGGACCCGGCCGGCCGACAGGTCGGCCGGCCGCTCCGCGTACCCGAGCATCACGTTTGGTCCGATGTACACCAGCTCGCCTACACCCGGCTCGTCGAACGACGCCACGGGCTCGACGCGCAACGACCCCCCCGGGACGGGACGCCCGATGGCGCCCGGTGCCGTGGTGGCGAGATCCGGAGGCAGGTACGCCATCCGGGCAGTGGCCTCGGTCTGGCCGTACATCACGTACAGGTCCCAGCCCGAGCGCCGGCCAAGCTCGGCGAACCGGACCACCTGGTCCGGTGCCAGTTTCCCCCCGGCCTGGGTGACGTAGCGCAGCGAGGTCAGCTCCATACGGTCGAAGCCGACCCGGTCCAGCAGGGCGAAGGTGTGTGGCACCCCGGCGAACGTGGTGGCCCGATGGCGCTGGAGCAGCTCCCAGAAGCATGGGTCCACCACTGAACGGTCCGTGAGCACCAGGCCGGCACCACGCAGCAGGTGGCTGTGCAGCACCGAGAGCCCGTAGCAGTAGTGCAGGGGAAGCGAGGCGATCGCGCGGTCGGTGTCCCGGATGTCCAGGTACTCCGCGATTGATGATGCGTTCGCGCGAACGTTCTCGTGCGAGAGCCGAACCAGCTTGGCCGAGCCGGTCGAGCCGGACGTACTCAACAGAAGCGCCAGGTCGGGATGCAGGTCGTGGGCGGTGCCCTGGCGCGTGTGCCGGGGACGCCAGTCACTGCTCGCTCCGGCGACCACGTCGGGGGAGTACCGCTCGGCCAGCGTCGCGAAGGCGGTGGAGTCATCCTCCGGCGCGAGCAGCACCGCATGCCCGGACGTCAAGGCGGCCAGGTACGTCACCACCGACGAGACGTTGCGCGCGGCGCTCAGCAGCACCAGTCGCCGTGTGCCGCCGATCTCATGGGCGCGCTCCCGCACCAGGTGCGCCAGCTCGGTGTAGCTGAGGACGCTGTCGGAGGTGAGCAGGGCGGGGCGATCGCCGTGCGACGCAAGCTCCTCGATCGTGAATGCCGTCGCGCCTGCAGCAGGTCTGACCGTTGTCTGGTCAGCCGCGACGACACTGAGAGGAACGGCCACGACTCGATAGTAAGGGTTGGCTAACCTAAGCAGAACTCCGGTGAGAAAGTCCGCGCTCCGGTTCGGCCTCGACGTCCTGTTCGTCCGCGTCGGCGTCCCGCTCCCCACGGCTCCGAAGCGGTAACTTTCCTATCGAACACCTGCGTCTTCCGCCGCAGTCGCGGCGCGCACCTCGAGCGATGCGTGGCTCGGGAGAGGTCGAATGCCATGACGACCGCGACGTTGACCTCCCTCCTGCTCCTCACGCTCGCCGCGACGCTAGCCCCCTTGGCGGTGGACGTCCTCGGACGGCTCGTCCTCCTTCCCGTGGTGGTGGTGGAGATCGCCTTCGGGGTCGTCCTCGGGCCTGATGCGTTGAACCTCGTCGAGGACGACGCCGTGGTCGCCTTGCTGGCGAGCCTCGGGCTGACGCTGCTGATGTTCTTCGCCGGCTTCGAGATCGACTTCGCGCGGGTACGTGGTGTGCCCGGTCGCCTGGCTCTGCTGACGTGGGGACTCTCTCTCGTCGTGGGCTTCAGCATCGGCTTCGCCATGCACCTTGCCGGGCTGCCCGACAGCGGTCTGGTGATCGGCTTGGCGCTCACGACCACCGCGCTCGGCGTCCTGGTGCCGATCCTGAAGGACAGCGGTGAGTCGCACTCAGTGTTCGGCGTGCATGTCATGGCCACCGGTGCGGTGGGGGAGTTCGGGCCGATCCTGGCCGTCTCGCTGCTCCTGGGCACCCGGGCCCCGACACGTACGGGACTGCTGCTCCTGGCCTTCGCCGCCATCGCGCTGCTGGCAGCAGCACTGGCGATGCGGCCTCGTCCAGCCAACGTGTCGCGAGTCGTGGCCGCCACCCTGCGTACGAGCGGACAGCTCGCCGTCCGGCTGACCCTGCTCATCGTCGTCGCACTGGTGTGGGCGGCCGACGAGCTGGGTCTCGACATCCTGCTGGGGGCGTTCAGCGCAGGTGTCGTGGTACGGCTCTTCCTGAGCCGGGGAGATGCCGCCGAGGTCGAGGTGGTGACCGACAAGCTCGAAGCAGTCGGCTTCGGCTTCCTGATCCCCATCTTCTTCATCGTCTCGGGCGTGCGCTTCGACCTGTCCGGATTGCTGTCCAGCACGTCAGCGCTGCTCCTGCTGCCGGCCATCGTGGCCATGTTCCTGGTCGTCCGCGGTCTTCCGGTGCTGCTCGTCTACCGGTCGGCGCTCGACGGCGTCAGTCGTCGCGCGTTGGCGCTCTTCGCCGCGTCCGCGCTGCCGCTGGTGGTGGTGATCGCCAACATCGGTGTGCAGACCGGCAGGCTGGAGGAGAACTTCGCAGCCGCGCTCGTCGGCGCGGCCATGGTGTCGGTCGCGGTCCTGCCGCTGATCGCGCTGCGCCTGCATCGGGGCGCCGGCTCACCGAGCGCGACCGACCCAGCGAATCCGGGACGTGTCAGCGGCTGATCTCGAACGCGTCGACCAGACGTCCGGACTGGTTGATGGCTCGCCCGACCAGTCGGTCGTCGTAGAAGAGCAGGTCGAGGAAGTGCCGCTGGGACGCGCTCACCGCGGTGAAGTCCTGCTTGCCGGTGGCGCGCAGCTTCGCCCCGGCGCCGGACACCACGTACGTGACCCCGTCCACAGGCACGGATCGCTGGTAGTCATGGTCATGTCCTGCCAGGACCAGCGGAACGTCGTACTCGGCGAACAGGGGGCTCCACGTCTCCTGGACGTCAGCAGTCGACCCGTGGTCACCGGCGGAGTACGCGGGGTGGTGCAGGGCCACCACCGTCCACGTCCGGGGCGGCGAGTCCGCTGACAGGGTCGCTCGCAGCCACCGTGTCTGGGCGGCGTTGTCGACCTGGTTGGAATCCAGCACCACGACTCGCACCGGACCGATCTGCTCGACGTACCACAGCCTGTCCCGGCCGAGAGCGGCCATGATCTGCTGTTGCTCGCCGCTCTCGTAGTCATGGTTGCCGAGCACGGGCACCAGCTCGGCCCCAGCGCTGGTCACCGCCTTGAAGGGCTCGAGCACCTTGATGTCGACCTGCGCGGCGTCGCCTTTCTCGTAGATCATGTCCCCGAGCAGCAGGAGCGCGTCGTACGGCTCGCCAGCAGTCTCCGCGACGATCCGGTCCGCGGTCGCCTGCTGGGCAGCATCGCCGGTACCGGTGTCCCCGGCAGTGGCGATCCGTACCAGCGGCGTCTCCTCGATCGGCGGCACCTCCTTGCCAGCGACGTCGGAAGGCTTGTCTGAGCCGAGGATCGAAGAGAGAAAAGCCGGGCGAACGAGGTATACGGTCACCGCCAGACCGACGACGACGAGCAACCCGAGAATCACCAGGAGGTCGCGTCGGCCCATGCGCCGATTGTCCATGCTGCAGCGGCACCGCCGCTGGCCCACCCGTATCTGCGCAGGTCAGCGGGGTTCCGGATGCAGCTAGGGTTGGGCACCCGTAGCTCCCGTCCTAACAGCCAGAGGGGGAGCCGTGCCCATCCACCAGCTGGACACGACTCTGCTCATCGGCGCCGGCGTGCTCTTGGCGGCCATCCTCGCCGTGCGCGTGTCCGTCGACGTCGGGCTGCCCAGCCTGTTGGTCTACCTGGGTATCGGGGTGCTGCTGGGCGAGTCCGTGGTGGGCATCCCGTTCGAGGACTACGACCTCGCCGCCGCGCTCGGCTATCTCGCCCTGGTGCTCATTCTGGCCGAGGGCGGCTTGACCACCAGGTGGTCTCAGGTACGGCCGGCGGTGGGGCTCGGACTCGCGCTGTCCACGGTCGGCATCGCCGTCAGCGTGCTGGTGATGACCCTTGCCGCTCATGTTCTGCTCGACCTTCGCTGGCAGCTCGCACTCCTGTTGGGGGCGGTGGTGTCGGCGACCGATGCTGCCGCGGTCTTCTCGGTGCTGCGACAGGTGCCACTTCGGTCCCGGGTGCTCGGCACCCTGGAGGCCGAGTCCGGCCTCAACGACGCGCCGGTGGCCATCCTTGTCACGGTGGTGGCCACCGGG
>DASQMN010000028.1:0-1600 GCA_035645475.1 Nocardioidaceae bacterium | reverse complement strand
CGGCAGGCGCGTCGACAGGAGCGTACGCAGCTCTGTGGCGAGGCCGACGATCTCGTTGTTCGTCACGACGTAGGCGATGAGGCGTTTGTCGCCTGGGGTGTCTTCGCGGGCCAGGACGAGTGCTTCGTGGACGTGGGGGTGTGTGGTGAGGTGTGTTTCGATCTCGCCGGGTTCTATGCGGAAGCCGCGGATCTTCACTTGATCGTCGGTGCGGCCGAGGAATTCCAGGTTTCCGTCTGTCTTCCATCGTGCGAGGTCGCCGGTGCGGTAGGCGCGAGTGCCTGGAGCGGTGGTGAAGGGATCGGCCACGAAGCGCTGTGCGGTGAGTTGGGGCTGGTTGAGGTAGCCGCGGGCGAGTCCTGCTCCGGCGATCCACAGTTCGCCGGGTACTCCGACGGGGCACAGTCCGCCGTGGGCGTCGACCACGTAGACGCGGGTGTTCGCTATCGGGCGGCCGATGGGGACGGTCGCGCCGCTGAAGGGTTCCGGGGAGATCCATCCGGTGGCGCAGACGGTGCTCTCGGTCGGTCCGTAGGCGTTGATGATGTTCGGTCCGGAAGGCAGGGCTTGTATCAGAGCCGGGCTGGGTGCCTCACCGGCCAGGACAAGTGTCTGAAGGCCGGCCAGTTTCTCCAGATCGGGTTGCCGGTGCAGCAGGGCCGGCGGCAAGGTCACGTGACTGATTGCCTGGTCCGTGATGTATTTTCCGAGCAGGGCGAAGTCGAGCGACACCGAACGTGCTGGTAGGCAGAGCGTTGCGCCGCAACACAGTGCCATCACGACTTCGGAGATGCAGGCGTCGAAGCTGAAGGACGCGAACTGCATGACACGGCTACGGGAGCTGACCTCGAAGAATCTGATCTGCGCCTGGGCCAGATTGACCAACCCGTGGTGTTCGATCATGACGCCCTTGGGTGTTCCGGTCGAGCCGGAGGTGTAGATGACGTAGGCGAGGTGGGTGGAGGTCAGCCCGAGTGCGGACCGGTCCGGGTTCGCCTCGGACCCGCCGTCCCGTTCCGGGGCGGTCAGATCGAGCACCGGGCAGGCCAGGCCCTCGTCGTCCAGCATGGCCCGGACAAGCCCGGCGGTGCTCGCGTCGGCGAGGACGACCGAGGGGTTGCTGTCGGAGACCATCAAGGCCAGGCGGTCTGTCGGGTAGGCAGGGTCGAGCGGCACATAGGCTCCGCCTGCTTTGAGGACTCCCAGCAGCGCGACGATCATCAGGGGTGAGCGTTGCACGCAGATCCCGACCCGGGTGTCGGGGCGCACCCCGAGTTCGATCAACTGGTGGGCCAGGTGGTTGGCTCGTGCGTTCAGTTCGTGGTAGCTGATGTCGCTGCCCTCGTGGACCAGCGCTACCGCGTCGGGTGAGCGGGCTGCTTGGGCCTCGAACATGTCGTGGACGCAGGCGTGCTCGGCGAAGGGAACGGCGGTGTCGTTCCACTCCTGCAGCAGCAGGCGGCGTTCGTGTGGGCTGAGCAGGTCGATCCGGCTGACCGGGGATGGCGCGTCTGCGATGTAGCCGCGCAGTACTGCTTCGAGGTAGCCGGCGTGACGTTGGATCGTCGGTGCGTCGAACAGTGCCGTGGCATAGCCGAGG
>DASQMN010000027.1:0-20342 GCA_035645475.1 Nocardioidaceae bacterium | reverse complement strand
CTGCACTGCCGAGGGACCGGCTGGGCGCACCTAAACCAACGCCTCTGACCTGAGCGCACGATGCATGGCCACGACGCTAAGTCCCCACGTGCATTCTCGAAAGCGATGATCACCGACGCGAGTGATCGACTTCTGGCGGTCAGATCTTCCACCCCAATCACCGCACAGGAAACCACCGCTGGCACCGCAGCTCCAGCCACCGACCTGCGCGAGCGACTCGAGAAGCCTGCCGGCGCCTTGACTTCCGGACCCGGCCATCGGGACGACGAGGGCCCGGTCGATGCTGTGGTTGGGGCCCACGGGATGACATCCGTCGCCTACCGTCTGACCGACTGGCAGGCGAACCCCAACGAGGAGTGCAGATGAACGAGTTGCAGGCCGTAGAGCGGTTCGCCGTGACCCAGAAGGTCACGTTGTCGGTGAACCGCTATGACATCCATTCGGTGGGGGACGACGGTCAGCCAGGTGCACTACTGGCGACGGCGCAGCAGAAGCGTCTTGCCTTCAAGGAGCAGGTGACCTTCTACGCAGACGAGTCGAGGACCGTGCCGGTGTTCTCCTTCCAGGCTCGCAAGCGCCTGGACCTGGGCAGCGGGTACGACGTCGTCGATGCCACCGGTGCTCCGATCGGGTACTTCCGCAAGGACTTCGGCCGCTCGTTGGTGCGCTCGACCTGGCACCTGGAAGCCCCTGGGGTGGTAGCCACGGGCAGGGAGCGGAGCGCCGCGGTGGCCGTGCTGCGGCGTGTCTGGGACCTGGTGCCGGTCGTCGGCGTGGTTCCCGTGCCTTTCATCGTGCACTTCGACTTCCTCGACGCGGGGGATCGGCCAGTCCTCACGTCCACGCGACGGGTCTCGGTTCGCGACCGGTACGACGTCACGGTGCCCGGCGGACTCATCGACGGGCGCCTCGCCGCCGCGATGGCGGTCGCGTTGGACGCGCTGCAGGACCGATGACCGCGAGCGGCCCGCGGCCTGGGCGTGAGCGCGCATGCAAGCGCCAGCCGGCGACCCACGCCACGGCAGGCCACGCGCATGCCGAGGCGGCCAGGCGTTGAGTCGATGACGAACGGGACGAGGCCCAGCGACGGAGCTGGCCCTCGCAAATCATGCCTGACGGCAGGAGCGAACGAGACGTGCCGCCTCAGTGAGCCGGGCCACCTCGGCGGGCAGAAGCCTCGGATTCGCCTGTCGTAGCGCCACGGCGGCGTCGAGCTCTCCCACCGGCTCCTCACGCACATGGTCCAGGAATGCCACCAGCAGCTGCCGCGCCAGGTCGCTGAAGATGTGAACAGGCTCCACGGCAACCTCCGCGATGATGAGCGCGGACACGGCGGCGTCGAGGTCCGGGACTCCGTCGCGGGCGTTGTGCCAGTCGATGACCACGGGTCCACGCGTGGTCAGGACGACGTTCTCAGGGTGCAGGTCGAGGTGCACGATGCGGTCCGCAGCGTTGCCTGCCACGCCTGGGATGGCGTGCAGCTTCGTGTGCAGGTCGGCCAGCACGCGGGCGGCGTCATGGACATCAAGCTGCGCAGACGCGAGTGCCGCGAGCATCGTCGGCCCAGCCAGGCGCTCCATCACCAGGTCGCAGCCGGTTGCAGCGAAGACTTGGACGACGGGGTAACCATGTCCGCCGACGTGCGCCATCACTCTTGCCTCGGCCGAGACGTCTCCGCCTGCTCGGTAGCGCCGCAGCACGCGTCCATCGTCCAACGCGTACACGTCCGCCTCGCGGCCAGACGCGAACGGTGACTGGAGGTGCATGCGCACGAGTCTGCCGTCACTTATGGGTGACGGACTCGGTGAGCCGCCGCTTACTTGGCGGTACTCCTACCCGGTACCCAGTCAGGACGGCTGATGCAGCGCTTGGAAGTCCTCGACGAGCGGGAAGACCTGTTCGCCCATCTCAACCTGAGTGAGCAGGATGCCGATCGTCCCGTCGGGGTCGACGAAGAAGGTGGTGCCCTGGCCGCCGGACCATCCGAAGCGGCCACGGTGCAGTCCCTGGATCTGCACGCCGACACCGAATCCCCAGCCCGTGGTGGTCCAGAAGCCCGGGAAGAAGCTGTCGTCGGTCTTGTGTGGGGCCAGCACCTGGTCGCTGCACATCTGCCGTACGTGGTCGGCGCTGACGACCTGCTCTCCGCCCACCCGTCCCTGGTGCGCCAGCATCCGGGCGAAGTGGTAGAGGTCGTGCGCCGTTGAGACGAGTTCACCATGGCTGACGTCGAAGGGCGGCGGTCCTGCGTAGAAGCCACCGCCAGCGGACTCGGTCTCGACCAGACCCTGCTCGCCGTGCCGGTAGGCCGCGGGCAACCGGTCGAGCTTGTCCTCGCCGACCCATAGGGAGGTGTCGGCCATGCCGAGCCGACTGAACAGATCCTCGGCCAGATGCTCCTGGAGCGGCCGACCAGTGAGCCGGGCGAGGAGGATGCCCAGCAGGCCGAACGAGTGGTGGTACCGCCAACCCTCTCCTGGCTGGAACGCGAGCGGGAGCTCGCTCAATCGACGGAGCCACTCGTCGGCGCCGAGGGCTGGAGGGTCCGCGCCGGCTTCGGTGCCGTTCGCGGCCATCGCCTGCTGCAGCGGAGACGGGACCAGCGCCATGCCGTAGCCCGAGCCGTTGGTCAGCAGATGGCGCAGGGTGATGGGCCGGTCAGCGGGAACGGTGTCCTCGAGAGCCGCGTCGGGGCTGGTCAGCACGCGGCGGCCCGCGATCTCCGGCAGCCACTCCTCCAGACTCTGGTCGAGAGCGATACGGCCTGCCTCCACCAGGCGCAGCGCTGCCACGGCGGTGATCGGCTTGGTCATCGACTGGATGCGCATGATCGCGTCCTCGCGCATCGCCCTGCCATCCAGCTCGGCCACGCCGACAGCGACCGGTGCGAGGTCGCGCGAGCCGAGAACGGCCACGGCGCCGGGAATCGTGCCGCGTTCGACGTGAGCCAGCAGTAGGTCTTCCAGCGCGGTGCTCATCCGACGACTCTGTCACGGGTCGACCGAGACGATCAGGCAGGCCCGAAAGTCAGTGGCACGTGTCAGCGCACACCCGGATCGACGTCCTCGAGGTACGCGGCTCGCGAGCGATCCCTCACTCAGATCGGCCCACGAGGCCAGGAGCAGGAGGACTTGGCGCTTGCGGAAGGCGAAGTGTGAACTCTGCCGGTGCGGGGCACCGGCTCAGCCATGACCTTCGATCCTCGACATGCCATCGTCACCGCCTCCGACTCCGGCATCGGCCGTGCCACGGCTGTCGCACTCGCGTCGGCAGGCATGGACGTCGGCATCACCTGGCACTCCGATGAGGAGGGCGCTGAGTCGACAGCGAACGAGGTCCGCCAGGTCGGGCAGCGAGCCGAGGTGACGCGGCTCGATGCCTCCGACTTCGACCAGTGCGGCGCGGCCGTCGACGACCTGGTTCGGCGGCTCGGAGGAGTCGACGTCTTCGTCAATGACGCCGGTACGGGCTCTGCCGAGCCGGCTCTCGAGATGTCGCTCGAGTCGTGGCGACACGTGGTGTCGGTGGACCTCGACGGCGCGTTCGTATGTTTGCAGCGCGCCGCGCGGCACATGGTGGCTGCCGGGAACGGTGGCCGGCTCATCGCGGTCACCAGCGTGCATGAGCACCAGCCTCGAGTAGGCGCGGCGCCCTATAACGCCGCCAAGCACGGTCTCGGCGGCCTGATGAAGACGCTCGCGCTCGAGCTGGGACAGCACGGCATCACGGCCAACAGTGTCGCTCCCGGAGAGATCGCGACGCCGATGACCGGGCAGGAGAACGAGGACCCGCGCGGGAAGGCACGTCCTGGCGTGCCGCTGGGCCGGCCGGGTGACGCGCGCGAGGTCGCAGCCGTCATCGCGTTCCTCGCCTCCGCCCAGTCCGCCTATGTCACCGGTGCCAGCTGGGTGGTCGACGGCGGCATGCTGCAGATGGGTCCGCACGGAGGCTCCGACATCACGGCCGACGACTGGCGCACCGCCTGACGGCAGCCACCAGCTGTCGGATTGACTAGCCGGGACATGGGCGCCAGCGACTCCTTCGACTTCGTGCACCAGATGCACGCACAGCGGGTGGTCTTCGGCGTCG
Source organism: Nocardioidaceae bacterium (assembly GCA_035645475.1). GTDB lineage: Bacteria > Actinomycetota > Actinomycetes > Propionibacteriales > Nocardioidaceae > DASQMN01. Next base: position 16,253 of record DASQMN010000027.1, on the reverse strand, counting down.
GATCGGCGCGCACACGCCTGGCGGACGAGGTGCAGCGCCTTGACGGCCGGCGCGTGCTGTTGGTCGTGGCCGAGGGCGAGCGTGCGCGTGCCGGCGAGCTGACGCGCGGGCTGCCCGTGGTGGGCAGCGTGCAGCGGGTGCGGATGCACGTGCCGGTCGAGGTGGCCGAGGCGGCCCGGCGACAAGCCGGAGACCTGCGAGCCGACCTGCTGCTCAGCATCGGTGGGGGGTCGACCGTCGGAACAGCCAAGGCGGTAGCCCTGACATCGGGCCTGCCGGTACTCGCGGTCCCGACGACGTATGCCGGTTCAGAGGCTACTCCGGTTTGGGGTCTGACGGACGCGGGCCGCAAGACCACGGGGTCTGATGCACGGGTTCTGCCGCGAACGGTCGTCTACGATCCCGAGCTCTCCCTGACTTTGCCGTTACGCCTGTCAGTTGCCAGTGGGCTGAACGCGCTGGCCCACTGCATCGACTCCCAATGGGCGCCCGGAGCCAACCCGATCAACCGGGCGCTGGCACTGGAGGGCGTGGGCGCCCTCACAGAGGGGCTGCGTCTCGTCCGCGCGGACCCGGTGGACCTGACGGGACGATCGAGGTGCCTCATTGGTGCCCATCTCGCCGGCCTCAGCTTCGCCAGTGCAGGGTCGGGGCTGCACCACAAAATCTGCCACGTGCTGGGGGGCACCTGGGACCTGCCCCACGCCGAGACGCATGCTGTCGTGCTACCGCACGTCGTCGCCTTCAACGCCCCGAACGCGCCGCGCGCAGCCACGCGGATCGCGCACGCGCTCGGCGTCGAGGACCCGCTCGCGGGCCTGCTCGACCTCGCCGAGGAGCTCGATGCGCCTCGGTCGCTGCGCGACCTCGGCATGCCGGAGAACGCTCTGACCGAGGCCGCGGCTCTGGTCGCCGACGCGGCACCCCAGGACAACCCCCGCCCCGTCAACGCGGCGACCGCCGAACGACTGCTGCGGGGGGCATGGGCGGGGCACAGCGCTCTTCGAAACCACCAAGGCCCGGAACCGAAATAGCCTGGGTCTGGAACTCTTCTCGGCTGTGACCACTTCCCATCGGAGGCACCTGTGAGCACCATCGCCCCGCACGGCCTGCACCACGTCACCGCGATCGCCTCGGACCCGCAGCGCAACGTGGACTTCTACACGCGCGTGCTGGGACTGCGGCTGATCAAGCGAACGGTGAACTTCGACGCGCCTGACTCCTGGCACCTGTACTACGGCGACGAGCGTGGCCGGCCCTCTTCGCTGCTCACCTTCTTCCCGTGGCCGGACGTCCCTCGTGGCCGTCCGGGAGCGGGCATGACCAGCGCGACCGCGTTCTCGATACCTCCGGAGGCGATGGGGTGGTGGCACCAGCGGCTGGAAGGTTTGGGGGTTGACGTCGACCCACCAGTCGAGCGGGACCAGGAAGAGGTCCTGACGCTGCGCGATCCTGACGGCATGGTGCTGGACCTGGTCGCTGCCGAGGGCGACGCGCGCTCTGGCTGGGACGGGGTGGCTGACATCCCCGCCGACCAGGCCGTACGCGGACTGCATGCGATCACGCTCGCGGAGCGGCAGGTCGATCCGACGGCGTCCATGCTGACCGACCTGCTCAGCATGGACGTGTCCACCGAGGGCGGCGACCGGGTCCGCTTCACCATGTCGGGCGGAGGTTCCGGCGCGCTGGTCGACGTCGCGGCCGGAGCGTCGAGCCGCGGCTTGCAGGCTGGCGGCACGGTTCACCACGTGGCCTACCGGGCTCCCGACCTCGAGACCATGACCGGATGGCAGCAGTCGCTCAGCGACGCCGGCGTGCCGGTGACCGAGATCCGGGACCGCCGGTACTTCAAGTCCATCTACTTTCGGGAGCCGGGCGGCGTGCTGTTCGAGATCGCGACCGATGCACCAGGCTTCGACATAGACGAGCCGTTGCTCGAGCTCGGCCGCTCGTTACAGCTTCCGCCCTGGCTGGAGCCGAGCCGGGAGCAGATCGCCGCCGCGCTGCCACCGATCGAGCTGAGCGACGAGGTGCTCGGCGCGTGACCGGCGCCCTCGACCGTCCGCACGTCTGGCGTGACGGTACGGGCGGGCCGCCCCTGCTGCTGTTGCACGGCACCGGTGGGGACGAGCACGACCTGCTGCCGCTGGCCGATCGGCTGTCACCGACGTCCCCGTTGCTGTCTCCTCGAGGAGAGGTTCTGGAGCAGGGGATGCCCAGGTTCTTCCGTCGGCTGGCCGAGGGGGTGTTCGACGAGGACGACCTGCGCCGCCGTACCGATGAGCTGGCCGACTTCGTGGCGGCGGCAGCGGACGAGCACCACGTGACACCGGGATCGTTCATCGCCGTCGGCTTCTCCAATGGCGCGAACATCGCCTCGTCGCTGCTGATGCGCCGACCCGAGGTGCTCGGCGGCGCGGTCCTGCTGGCGGCCATGGTCCCGTACGTCCAGCCGCCGGAAGGCGCCGACCTTTCCCGGCACCGGGTTGTGGTGTCCAACGGTCGTCAGGACCCGATGGCTACTCCCGAACAGACCCGCGCACTGGTGGACCAGCTCCGGGCGCGCGGGGCCCAGGTGCACGAGCTGCCGTTCGAGGGCGGTCACACGATCGACCCGGGTCAGCTGCCCCGTATCCGCGAGCTCTTCAGCGTGGGGTGAGGCCGAGCACGTCGCCCTGAAGCGTCTCAGGCGAACCATGTGGTCAGGCGGTGCCGGCCCGCCCATTGCGACGAATTGCGGCTCACTGCTACTTTCGCGCAGCCGATCAGCGTCACGCTGTCCGGCGCGAATGGCCAGCACCGGTCGGAAACGCCGAGTCCTGCCCCCGACGACAACGGTGTCACCTACCACGTGAGGCAGGAGCGGGGGACGACAGGTCTTCCGGCCGGAGCAGCCGCTCCGGCCTCGGGGTGAAGCCGCAGCACACTCGACGCGGCCGGGCACCTTCCCAGCCCGAACCCGACAGCTAACTCCGCAGGCGTCGGAAGGCTGTCAATCGTGTCCATCTCTTGCCTGTCAGCACGTCCAGCACTGCCCCGTGGCGCCGAATACCGCGTCGTTGCGGGGCTGCTCGGCTTCGCCCTCACCTTCACGACCCTCGCTCTCGCCGCGCCAGCGGCAGCCGCAAGTGCACCACCGCCCGCAGGTGTCAGCTCCGTACAGGTCGACGAGCTCACCTATGCCAGCGGGGCTGGCCGGAGGAGCTGGGGACTTCGGAGGCATGCGGCGTGGTCCGCTCGAGTCGTCAAGCACGGTTTTCCCGCCATCACAGTCGGCGGCTACCGCTCGTCCTCCGGTGACCACGGCGAACGCCTCGCTGCGGACTTCATGGTCTACCAGAAGGCCACCAAGGGCGACAGGATCGCAAGCTTCGCGAAGAGGCATCATCGGCAGCTCAACGTCACCTACGTCATCTGGTACCAGCGGATCTGGTCAGTCGACCGGCCCCGCGCGGGGTGGAGGCGCATGGGGGATCGGGGGAGTCTCACGGCCAACCACCGGGATCATGTCCACGTCAGCTTCCGTCGAGAGCCGACGGACTACACCCATCGGCGCTGACGCTGAGGCCAGATCCTCAGGGAGCTGCAAGCCGCAGCCGCGACGTGACTGCGGTCAGCGAGGGAGAACCGTGAGCGGGTGTGACGACCAAGTCGTGACGTAGTCCGAAATAGTCCGGCATCAGGTGCATCCAAGAAACGGGTTGCGGCCGAAGAACACGCGACAGGCTCGACCACCGCACCCGAGAGGACCGACTGATGCGACACACCATGATTGCCGCGGCAGGAGCTGCCGGCCTGGCCCTGATCGCCACTCCGATGTCACCGGCCAGCGCTGCCGATGACGCCACAGTCTCGATCCTGCATGCCGTCCCCGGACTGACCGTCGACGTGTACGCGAACGGCGATGAGCTGATCCCCGACTTCAAGCCGGGGACGCTCACCGACCCGATGAGCCTGCCGGCCGGCACGTACGACCTGCAGGTCTTCGCGGACGGGGACAAGCCGGACAAGGACGAGCCGGCCATCGAGGCCAACGGCGTCGAGGTGCCCGCCGGCGCGAACGCCACCGTGGTGGCCCACCTCGCCGAAGGTGGCGACCCCATGCTGAGTCTGTTCGCCAACGACACGTCAGCCACCGAGGCCGGTGAGGCCCGACTCACCGTGCGGCACACCGCGGCGGCTCCCGCGGTCGACGTACGCGCAAACGGCGACGTGTTGTTCGGGGATCTCAGCAACCCGAACGAGGCTTCGGCTGATGTCCCAGCCGACACCTACTCCGCCGACGTGGCGCTGGCGGGCACCAACAAGGTAGCCATCGGGCCCGCCGACCTGGACCTGGGCGAGGGAACCAACACCATCGTGTACGCCTGGGGCAGCGCCGAGGACGGCAACCTCGACCTGGCCGTCCAGACCATCGACGGGCTGCACTCGGCTCCGAGCGGTGTGCCCGGTGGAGAAGCTGGACTGGCTCCGGAGTCCGACGGGGTCCCCGCCTGGACGGTCGGGCTGGGAGCCCTGTCCGCACTGGGCCTGGCGTTCGGCGGTCGCCAACTGGCCGCTGCGCGCAACGGTCGCTGAAGGCGTCGGACATCGCGATGGGAACGACGAGGACCGCGCTCGCCATCACCGTGCTGGCCGTCGCGGGACTCCTCGTCAGCGTGACCGCGGCGTGGTCCCAGCTCACTCCTGGCACTTCCGGCCGGGATCAGCTGGGACCGCCCGTGGCACGCAGCGAGGCACGGCTCGATGCCTCGAGTGCAGATCGAGGGCGACCGCCTTCGGTTGACCGCGCAAGCGCCGACCTGACATCGCGGCAGCAGCAAGAGGCACGGCCGACGAGGGTCACCATGCCCAAGGTGGGCATCGACGCCGCGATCCGTCCGGTGGGAGTCGCGGCGGACGGACAGATGCAGCTTCCCCCGGACCCGCGGGTCCTGGGGTGGTACCGGTTCGGAGCGGCGCCCGAGCGGGCAACCCGAGGTTCCGCCGTCATCGCCGGGCACCTGGACTCCCAGCGCTTCGGCCTCGGCCCGCTGGTGCGGCTACGCGAGGTGCAGACGGGAGATCTGGTCCAGGTGACGTTGTCGGATCGCTCCTCGGTGACCTATCGGGTGGAGGCCATCACGCGCTATGACCAGGAGGGTCTTCCCGATGAGCTCTTCGCCCGTAGCGGCGCCCATCGGCTCCAGATCATCACGTGCGGAGGTGACTACGTTGCCGATGCCGGCGGTTACCAGCAGAATCTCGTTGTCACTGCCGTTCCTGCCTGAAGCCATCCCCGCGAGGAGTCGCAGCTTGACCCGACATGCCGAGTCGGGCCTGGACGACGTCGACGTAGGAATGGCCTTCGCCGGCGGCGAGGACTGGGCACTGGCCGAGGCCTACGGCCGCTGGTCGGGCATGGTGCACACGCTGTCGCTGCGGGCCCTCGGTGACCGCACCGACGCCGAGGACGTGACGCAGCAGGTCTTCATCAGGGCTTGGCAGAGCCGCGATCGCTTCGACTGCAAGCGGGGCTCACTCGCCTCGTGGCTGGTGGGTATCACAAAGCACGCGATCGCCGACAGATTCGGCGCTCGTGACCGCGACCGCCGGCTCGCCGAGCGAACGGCCGTGTTCGCAGCGTCGCCTCCCGGCTCACGGTACGAAAGCGATCAGCTCGCCGACTCGATAGTGGTGCAATCTGGCGTGGCGCAGCTAGGCCAGCCGCAGCGCGACATCCTCACACTGGCCTTCTACGAGCAGCTGACCCACGACGAGATCGCGGCCCGGCTCGACTTGCCACTAGGAACGGTGAAGAGCCACATCCGCAGGTCACTGCGCCGACTGAGGGACCACCTGGAGGTGAGCGATGCCGCACCTTGACGACGATGTGCTCACCCTCCTGGCACTCGGCGAGGTGCTCGCTGATCCCGAGACGACGGCCCACCTCGACAGCTGCGACCGTTGCCGGTCCGAGCTCCACGACCTCCGCCGCGTGGTGACCGCAGGACGTACGAACGCCGGCACAGGTGAACGGCTCGTGCAGCCCGCACCGCACGTGTGGGAAGGCATCGTGGCAGCGGTGGACAGGCAGGCTGACAGTCGTCCGCGGACGCCGACGGATGCCCCCACCGGCGGCGGCGTTGTCACTCAGTTGCACCCGCGCGCGGAGCGTCGAAGGTTCCCCACGTGGCTCGCCGTGGCCGCCGGTGTGGTCATCGGAGTCTCTGGTGCTGCGGCATTCCAAGAGCTCGACTCCGAGGAGGGTGCGGCACCTGAGGACACTCTGCTCGCTACTGCTGAGCTGAGCGAGCTCGGCGTCAACGGCACCTCCGGCACCGCCGAGATCCGGGATAGTGGCGACGTCCGAGTGCTCGACATCGAACTTGCAAGCCGGACACCGGGAGGCGGCTTCCAGGAGGTGTGGCTGCTCGACCCGGCGACCGGGGACCTGATCTCACTCGGCGTGCTCAATGGCACGGCGTCCACCTTCGAGCTGCCCGACGACCTGGATCTCCGCGACTACCCGACCGTCGACGTATCGCGCGAGCGGCTCGATGGGAACCCCGCCCACTCGGCCGACAGCATCGCGCGCGGCGACCTGGCCCTGTGACTTGGCTAGGCCGTCGACCGTGACCCATCACAGGTGCCCTGCCAACGGCATCTCCCGCGGCGCCTTCCGGTGTTGAACACTGCCTTGGTGATCGTCCTGCGGTAGCGTCCGGATGAGGTCGGCACGCGGACCGGGTGGGCGCAGGCTCCGAGAATGAGGTAGTCATGCAGTGCTCGCAGTGTGGTGCGGCGAGTCCCGCAGGCAACAAGTTCTGCGGCGAGTGCGGCAAAGCACTGGCACTGCAGTGCCCTTCGTGTGGGACGGCCAACCCGGCCGGCGTGAAGTTCTGCGGCGAGTGCGGCACATCGCTGGCAGCCCCGTCTATCCACCAGCAGCCGGTTCTCAGCGCTCCTGGGGTGCGACCTGCTGAGGAGGGTCCTGCTGCTTCGGCGGGTCCGGTGTCCGAGCGGCGCGTCTGCTCGGTCTTGTTCTGCGATCTGGTCGGTTTCACGCCCTGGTCCGAAGCGCGAGACCCTGAGGAAGTGCGCGAGCTGTTGTCGCGCTATTTCGACGTAGCCCGGACTGTCATCGGCCGTCACGGCGGCGTGGTGGAGAAGTTCATCGGTGATGCTGTCATGGCGGTGTGGGGGACGCCGTCTGCGAATGAGGGCGACGCGGAGCGCGCGGTGCGGGCGGCTCTCGAACTTCTCGACGCCGTGGCGCAGCTGGGTCGGGAATCCGGCGCCACAGGCCTGTCGGCGAGGGCCGGTGTCGTGACGGGACCTGTGGCGGTGACGGTTGGAGCCATGGGGGAGGGGATGGTGGCCGGGGATGCGGTGAACACGGCGGCCCGGATTCAGGGAGCGGCGGATCCAGGGGCCGTGCTGGTCGACGACCCGACCCGACAGATGACGGAGGCTGCGATCAGCTTCACCACGGCCGGTGAGCATGCGTTGAAGGGCAAGGCTGAGCCGGTGCCGTTGTGGCGTGCGATGCGAGTGGTAGGCGGCACTGCCGGTTCCCAGCGCATCGACGGACTGGAAGCCGGCTTCGTCGGGCGGGACTCGGAGCTGCGCTTGGTCAAGGAGCTGTTCCATGCCTGTGAGCAGCGCCGTTCTCCGCGGCTGGTATCGGTGACCGGTGCCGCTGGCGTGGGCAAGTCGCGCTTGGGATGGGAGTTCCGCAAGTACATCGACGGCTTGTTGGTGACCGTGTGGTGGCACCAGGGTCGGTGCCTGTCCTACGGCGATGGAGTCGCATTCTGGGCCCTGGGCGAGATGGTTCGTCAACGGCTCCAGATTGCTGAGGACGATTCCGCCTCGGCTGCATCGGAGAAGCTGGTGGCCGGTCTGGAGCGGCTCCTGGATGACCCAGCGGAGCGCGCCTACGTGGGTCCCCGACTGGGTCAGCTGCTGGGGGTGCAGTACGGCGAGGCCACAGCCATGTTGGGAAGAGAAGAGCTCTTCGCCGGGTGGCGATTGCTGTTCGAACGGCTGGCCGCTACTGGTCCGGTGGTGATTCTGGTCGAAGACCTGCAGCACGCGGACGTCGGACTGCTGGACTTCCTCGAGCACCTGCTGGACTGGGCCCGCGACGTCCCCATCTTCGTGCTGACCCTCGCTCGACCGGAGCTCGAGGACCGCCGGGGCGGATGGGGCACGGGACGGCGCAACAGCACCGCGCTCTCGCTGGATCCGCTCGACGACACCGCCATGGACGGGCTCCTCGAGGACCTGGTCCCCGGCATGCCATCAATCGGCAAGACAGCCATCGGCACACGCGCCGAAGGCATTCCCCTTTACGCAGTGGAAACCGTGCGGATGCTCATCGACCGCGACGTCGTCCAGCCTGTTGACGGTGTCTACCGTCTCGTGGGCGATGTCGGGGAGCTGGCCGTACCAGCAACCTTGCAGTCGCTGCTGGCTGCGCGGCTGGATGCACTCGAGCCAGAGGAGCGCCGTCTCGTCGCCGACGCCGCAGTGCTGGGCGGCACGTTCCCGGCTGAGGCTCTCGTGGCCGTTTCCGACCAAGCCGAAGCACAGGTGCGCCAGCTGCTGGTGCAGCTGGTCCGCCGGGAGGTACTCGGGGTTCGCGCCGATCCGCTGTCCCCCCAGCGGGGCCACTACGCCTTCATGCAGACGATGTTCCGGCAGGTCGCCTACGACACACTCTCCCGGCGGGAACGCAAGGCCCGTCATCTCGCCGTCGCCAGGCACTTGCGGACCACCTTCGCCGATCAAGGCGAGGAGATCACCGAAGTCATCGCCACCCACCTGCTCGACGCGCTGCATGCTGTGCCCGACGACCCGGACGTTCCCGACCTGCGAGCGGATGCCATCACCATGCTCACCCGAGCCGGTGAGCGCGCCGAACGGACCGGCGCACCAGCCGTCGCCACTGCCATCTACACCACCGCTTCCGACCTCCTCGACGCGACGCACGCGCGGGACACGGACCTCGCCGCGGCGGCTCTGCGCGAACGTGCTGGCGGGACGGCCAATATCGGCGGGGACTTCGTCACCGCGATCGACCGCTACGAGAGTGCCGCCGCGAGCTACCGGCGGCACGGGCAGGCCCGGTCAGCTGCTCGGGCAGAGACGTTGGCGGGCGCCGTGCTACGTCGGCAGGGGCGCTTGGAAGAGGCCCGGACGAAGATCACCGCTGCTCTGGAAGTGCTCCAGGACGAGCCGGATGCAGACACGGTCAACGCACTCGCGGCACTGGCCAACGTGGACGCATTCGCCGGCAACGCCACCGAGGCGATCGAGGAGTCGGACGCTGCACTCGCGCAGGCGCAAGCACTCGGCCTGCCTGACGAGATCCTCGCCGTCCTGTTCACCATCGGCGGGTTGTCGCAGCAAGTAGCCAGCCGCCCGGCCCAGGCGACAGCGAGCTTCCGGGAGGCGGTCCTTCGCGCAGAAGCTGCAGGCAAGAGCTCTGAGGCGGCCACGGCCTACCTCAATCTCGGTGACAGCCTGGTCACCACGGACCCCGGCGCCGCCGTGGAGGCAAGTCGCGCCGCCATCTCGCTTTCCCGTCGCATCGGCCATCGCTATGCGATGGGAGTCGCCCAGGCCAACCTGATCCAGGCGCTGCTGCTGACCGGGGACTGGATTGAAGCTGATCAGGTGTACACACGCGGCGTAACCGAGGACGGTCACGCGGACGACCCAGCGCTTGCCTTCAGCGCGGCCATCCTCTTCGCCCTCAGGGGCGACGAGGCGAGGCTGTCGGCGGCGATGGCGATCGTGGACAACTTCGCGGGGAGTGAGGACACACAGGACATCGCGGAGCACGCCACTGCGATGGCGGCCGCTGCGGCTCTCGACGGTTCGCACGAGAGGGCGCTCAGCCATGCTCGGGTATCTCTCGCCCAGGCAGGTGCGGTGAACCTTCGCCACGACGCCATCCGGTGGGTGTGGCCGATCGCCGCGGACGCCGCGCTCGCGCTCGAGGACGACGCCGAAGTGTTGCGATTGCTCGATTGGCTCGACGATCATCCGCCCGGACATATCCCGCCGGTGCTACGGGCCGAGCGGCTCCGCGTGCGCGCCCGGCTGCACGAGCGTCGAGGTGAGGCCGAGGCAGGTCCGGCCTTCGCTACCGCGACCAAGGCGTTTCGCGATCTAGGTTCCCCATTCCACCTCTCGACCGCCTTGCTGGACCACGCGCAGCATGTGAGCTCCCACGGCGACCTGGAGACTGCTGCTGAGTTGGCCGCGGAAGCCGGTGTCATCGCCGAGCGACTGCTGGTGACCCCATTGATGCAGCGAGTCGAGCAGCTTGGTGGCTTGGGCGGTGCCCAGCCGGCGCATCCAGTCCACGTCAAGGACGCCAATGCGTCGTCGGCCATGGACCCCCAGGCGATCAGCGCAGGCTGATCGCAACGCGGCGAGTGAGCCGTTGGCACCGAGTTCGACGGATCGCAACGGTCTGGCCATCTACATGTCAGCCGACATGGATTGTCGAGGCGGATCGGCGGATGGAACCCTCGTCCCGTCGATTGCGGAAGGCCTACGTCACCGGAATCGATCGTTCCACAACGATGCGCGAGGCGCGCCGGACGTAGGCACATCCCACGACGACCACCTCGAAAGGGGTCCCCATGTCCTCATCAGCCGGCGCCGAGGCGTCAGCCGCTGCTCTGCACCGCCGTCGCTTCCTGGAAGGGCTGGCTGGGGTAGCGGGGCTCGCCGCGGTAGCAACCTTGCCGGTTGACCGGGCAGCCGCCTCGCCTCGACTGAACTCCGACAGCTATCCATTCAGCCTCGGTGTCGCATCCGGCGACCCGCTCCCCGACGGGGTCGTGCTCTGGACTCGGTTGGCACCGGAGCCTTTCCAGCGCGGTGGCGGGATGCCGGACACCGAGGTGGGCGTGGACTGGGTGCTGGCAGCAGACCCCGACCTGAGATTCGAGGTACGCAGTGGGCGAGCCCTGGCCATGCCCGAGCTGGCCCACTCCGTTCACGTGGAGCTCGATGGCCTCGAGCCGGATCGGGAGTACTACTACCGGTTCCGCTACCGCGGAGACGTCTCGCCCGTCGGTCGAACCCGGACCGCTCCTGCGCCCGGAGCCACCCTGCGCAGGCTCGACTTCGCGTTCGTCTCGTGCCAGGCGTGGCAGGACGGCTTCTACTCCGCCTACCGGCATCTGGCCAAGGAGGACCTCGACCTCGTCGTCCACCTCGGCGACTACATCTACGAAGGTGACATCGGACGGAACGGCGGCAATCGGGATGTGCGGGTGCCCAGGTCGGCGCGGCCGGCACCGCGCACGCTGCGGCAGTGGCGCACCCGCTACGCGCTGTACAAGACCGACCAAGACTTGCAGCGAGCGCACGCACGCTTTCCTTTCGTGGTCACCTGGGACGACCACGAGGTGCAGAACGACTACGCCGAGGACGAGTCTGTCACCGGAGATGTCAGCGCGCTGCGCACCGCCGCCTACCAGGCGTACTACGAGCACCAACCGCTGCGAGCCACGTCGATTCCCTACCGGGAGCACATGCGTCTCTACCGTCGGCTGACCTACGGTGACCTGGCTCGCTTCCACGTCCTGGACGGTCGCCAGTATCGCGACAAGCCACCGTGCGGGTGGGGCGAGGCGCGGGCGTGCGAGGCCGCCTACGACCCTGACATCTCCATGTTGGGTGGTCGCCAGGAGCGTTGGCTCTACGACGGACTCGCCGACTCGAGTGCACGTTGGGATGTCCTGGCCAACAACGTCATGATGGCGCGACTCGACCACGATGGCCGGCGCGGTCAGCGCCTGTGGCATGACGCCTGGGACGGCTTTCCCGAGGCGCGCAACCGGGTCACCCGTAACTTCGTCAGGTCCCACGTGCGCAACCCGGTGATCATCACAGGCGACTGGCACTCGACGTTCGTCAACGACATCAAGAAGAACTTCGACCGCCCGGACTCACCCACCGTGGCGACCGAGTTCGTCGGCACGTCGATATCCACTAACGGTGACGTCCCGGTCTACGGGCCGTACTACGGCCCCATGATCAAGTTCAATCCACACATCAAGTTCTTCGACGGCGACCGCCGCGGTTACGTGCGCTGCAGCATCACCCCGGACGAGTGGCGCACGGACTTCCGCATGGTGCGCAGCGTGCTGCGTCGTGACGCACCCGTATACAACTTCGCCTCATTCGTGGTCGAGGACGGCCGGCCGGGCGCGCAGCGTGCCTAACCGGCGGCACACCGAGCTGCTCACGTGCCAGGAGCTCGGGTACGGGCGTAGGACAGCGAAGGCTAGGCGCTCGCGGCAGCCCGCCGCACCGCCGCGACGGACGCGGCAACATCGTCTTCGTCGGTGGACCAGTTGCTCACCGACACCCGAAGCACGGCCCGGTCTCGCCAGCGTGAACCGGACATCCACGCCGTGCCGTCGGCCAAGAGTCGGTCGATGACCTGCTTGGTGCGCGCGTCGTCGCCGAACGTGGCGCAGACCTGGGTGAAGACGACGTCGTTGACGATGTCGGCTCCTGGCACGGCGCGGATCCCTTCCGCGATCGCCGTGGCGTGCTGGGTGAGGCCGTCGACCAGCTCGGCGACACCGGAGCGACCAAGCGAACGAAGAGCGGCCCACACGGGAACGCCACGAGCCCTTCGGGACAGTTCCGGAACCTTCTCCAGCGGGTCGCCGGGACCCTGGTCGTGCACCAGGTAGCTGGCCTGCATGCCCATGGCGTCGCGGACCGCTCGCGGTGTGGCGACGACGCAGATGCCGCAGTCATACGGGACGTTGAGTGTCTTGTGCGCGTCGGTCGCCCAGGAGTCGGCAGCCTCGTAGCCGACGAGCAGGTGACGCAGCCTCGGCGAGGTCGCCGCCCACAGCCCGAAGGCCCCGTCGACGTGCACCCAGGCCCCGTGCTGGTGCGCCAGCTCAGTCGCCGCGCCGATCTCGTCGAACGCACCGGAGTGCAGGTTGCCTGCCTGGAGCACCACGATGAGCGGGCCGCTCGCGTTCTCGAGGGCGTCGGACAGAGCGTCAAGACGAATTCGACCCTGTACGTCGGCAGCGACGACCGTTGGCGCTCCCAGCCCCAGATAGCGAAGCGCGAGGTCCACCGTGCCGTGCCGTTCGGCCCCGACGAGCACGCGGACACGCGGGGCACCGGTGAGGCCGTTGGCGTCAAGATCCCAGCCGGCATCGTGGAGCACGCGCTGCCGCGCCGCAGCCAACCCGGTGAAGTTGGCCATGGTCGCTCCGGTGACGAAGCCGACATCGGCGTCCGGGGGCAAGCCGAGGAGCTCGAGCAGCCACTCGGCTGCGCACTCCTCGACAGCCACGGTTCCGGGTGTCGCGAAGCGCATGCCGCTGTTCTGGTCCCACGCGCTGGTCAGCCAGTCCGCCGCCAGAGCCGCGGGCAGGGTGCCTCCGATGACCCACCCGAAGAACCGGCCGGACGGCATGGCCATCAACCCAGGCTCAGCCAGGTCGGCGAGGAGGTCCACGACCGCCGCCGGGTCGGTGGGACTGTCGGGCAGCGGCCCGCCGAGGCTCTCTCGCAGCGTGTCAGCCGACAGGGCTGGGGGCATGGCACGGCCGGGCATCGAGTCCAGCCACTCACGGGCATGTAGCGATGCGCGGTCGAGCGCCGCGGTATAGACGTCTTCTCGGGCTGTCACAGCAGCACAATGGCACCAGAACGCCGATGGCCGCGACCGTCGAAGAGTCCCCGCGACATCGCGGCGCTCGGCGTGAGACGGCGCGAACGGAGCAGGTCGCCCGTCTAGGCTCGGACGGTGACCGAGTTCCAAGTGATGTACTGGCGTGAGCTCCCGTCCCTCGTGTTTGCGCGCGAGGGGGAGCAGGTGACCAAGTCACCGCTGGGGCCACGCTTCCAGAGCGCGATCGACGAGGCTGCGATGCGGCTCGGCGACGTCGGCAGCGACGATTACCTGGCCGGCTGGCGACGAGGTGAGTGGACGGCAGCGGAGGGCGACCCAGCTGAGGTGACCGGCCGGGTTGTCGCCGAGCTCGAGGACGCGTGGCCTCCTGCGGCCGTCTCCGGCTATCTCGACGGTCTCAACGCAGGGAGCCAGCAGTGAACCGCCTTCTGACTCTATCGGGCACGAGTACGCCGATCCTGGTCGACGGCGGGATGGGCACGTTGCTACAGGACCGCGGTTTGGAGGACGGTGGCGCCGGTGAGCTGTGGAACGTCGAGCGGCCCGACGTCGTCCGAGACGTGCACGAGGCATATGCGAGCGCAGGCGCACGGATCCTCACCACCAACACCTTCGGCGGCACGCGCCCGCGCCTGCAGATGCACGGGCTGGAGGACCGCGTGCACGAGCTCAACGAGGCGGCCGCGCAGCTTGCCCGGTCGGTGGCTGACGTCCACGGCATCCTCGTCGCCGGCAACCTCGGGCCGACGGGGGAGTTGATGGAGCCGTTGGGCACCATGGACGCCGAGCTGGCTACGTCGTACTTCGCGGAACAGCTCACCGGCCTCAGGGACGGCGGCATCGACTGTGTGCTGATCGAGACGATGAGCGACCTCGCAGAGGCCCAGGCCGCGGTGGTGGCCGCTCGCGAGATCGTCCCGGACGCGCCCGTCATCGTCACGATGAGCTTCGACACCAACCTGCGAACGATGATGGGGGTCCGTCCAGCCGACGCGGTTCGCGAGCTGGCGTCGGTCGGCGTGGACGCGGTCGGTGCCAACTGTGGTCGAGGCCCCGGGGAGATGGCCGCAATCGCGGCCCAGATGGTCCAGGCCCGTACCGACGGGCTGTTGCTCGCGGCTCAGTCCAACGCCGGACTGCCGCAGGTGGTCGGCGACCACTTCGAGTACGACTCCCCTCCGGCGGAGATGGCCGGGCACGCGGCTGAGCTACGCGATCTGGGCATCGACCTGATCGGCGCCTGCTGCGGCTCGACTCCACAGCACATCGCCGCCATGCGCGACGTGCTGGTCGGGGCGGGCCAGTCACGCTGACACGACGCCAGCTCAGCCGGCGCTGGCGCCGAGACAGTCAGCCTCACAGCGGCAGCCAGTCGGTGACGATCCCCGGGGTACCGGTCACTCGCAGGCGGATCGTCCCCGACGGCGTCGGTGCCCGCGACCTCGCCACGGGCTACACCGGCTACGCGTCGCTCGGGCAGTACACCCTCCGAGTCCCCGGCGACGGGTGCGCCTGACGCTAAGCGCCCGTGGACGGGCGCCCGGTGTTGCTTCGGGTGACCGACTTCCGCCCGGCTGTTGCCCTGCTTCCGAGCCTCTCGGGGGCAGGGCATCAGCGTGCTCGCGACCCGCGTGGAGCAGTCGTCCCAGCAGCCGGTGTCACGGAGTGGGCATCGAGGAGCAGCTGGAGGAAGTGCTCCACCGCAGCGAGCTCGGCCTCCTCGAGCTCGCCGGTAGCGGTCTGCATCGCCCGGACGAGCGGCTTGAGGTGCTCGGCTCCGAAAGCCTGCGCCTTCGGCGCCAGGGTGACAAGCACCTTGCGCCGGTCGAAGGCATCCCGGGTCCGCCGCACCAGCTGATGGGCCTCCAGGCGATCGACCAGGGCTGTCACGGCACCTGACGACAGCCCTAGCTGGGAACCGAGCGTGTTCACGGCGACGCCGCCGTTGGCGGCGGCGTCCAGGGCGCGCAGTGCGGCGAGGTCCGAGGGGTTGAGGCCGCTTGTCGACGCGAGATCTCCGGCCAGGGCCACCATCCTGCGCAATAGCTCCTGCGTGAGGCCCATGACCCTGGTGGCGGAGCCATCCTGCCTGCCTCCGGTGGGCATCCCCGTTGTCTGCGCTTGCTCGTCCGTGTCCGTCATGCAATCCTCTTGATCAATCGAGATGCTTTATTGTTCGAGAAGATATCAGGTTCCTAGCGACGCATCGACACGTCGCCCTTCTGAGCATGGAGTGCAGATGTCCCGAGTGACCGCATTGGTGGCAAACTCTCGCAGGGCTTGGGTCACGCTGGCGCTGGGGATCGCCGCGGTTGCGGCGGTCTTCTTCCTGCCGGGTGCGTCGCCGGTCGACCCGGTGTCGTCGTCCGGGCTGCCCACGAGCTTCGAGTCGGTGCGGGCCGAGCGCTTGCAGAGCCAGCTCCCAACCACGGGATTCGAGCCCGCTTTTGCCGTCATCAGCCGCGACGACGGTGCTGCCTTGACGCGGCAGGACGTGGCCGCGGCCGTCCGGCCCGTGAACAGCGAAGGGGGCTCCGCCTTGCCGCCTCCGGACATCTCTCCCGACGGAACGGTC
>DASQMN010000026.1:0-3679 GCA_035645475.1 Nocardioidaceae bacterium | reverse complement strand
CTCGAGCTGCTGCGCAAGCTGGAGGACGACCGACCGATTCGCCTGCTCGGCGTACGGGCCGAGATGGTGCCACCCGAGGGTGGCTACGACCCGCCGCGTACGCACGGCCGCCGCGGCGGCCCGTAGCTGAGTCACGGCGCTGATGGTCCAGGAGCCTGTCCCCGAACCGGGGTCAGCTGTCGCGCGCCGCCACACCGTCCAGCCGCAAGGTGAGGGACTCGTCGCGATGGCTGCCGGCCGAGCCCACATGCTTCTCGGGGGCGGTCGGTCCGTTCTTCAGCACACCGAAGAGCGCCATGGCATGCCCGCGACCGACGCCGTAGTCCTCCTTCAGCCAGTCCACCACCATCGTCGCCTTGGTCTCGGGACCGTAGCCGCGGCTCGCGGCCTCGTCGAGCAGCTCCTGGGGCGTCTTGCTGGTCTTCGTCTCGATGGCATCGAGGTACGCCTGGTATGACATGTCCTGACCTCCTGGCCGACGTGCTGGTGCGACTCAGACTCTCGTTCAAGGCCCAACTCATCGGTGCCGTCCTGAGTCGTCGCCCACGTCAGTCGTCGGCCGCGTCGTCGAGGATCAGGCGGAGCCTGCGCAGGCACTCCTGCACGAACCCGGGCCAGGTGGACCAGTAGTACGGCACTCCGGACAGGGCTATCGCCAGCGCCCAAGCGCGTACCCGCAGCCGGGTGCTTTCGTCGAGACCCAGCTCCGCGGCGTAAGCAGAGCGCGCCTCCGGCGGGAGGTCCCAGGTTGCGGCGTGCTCGCAGGTCGGATCACCCACGGACAGGCCTCCGAAGTCGACGACCCCCACCAGAACCCCATGCCTGACGAGGAGGTTCGAGGGTTTGAGGTCGGTGTGCATCCACGTGTGCGCTGCTGGCGGTTCGTCCAGCTCCATCGCCGCCCGCCAGATGGACATCAAGCCGGTCAGGTCGAGATCGAGCCCCCCAATGCCGCGGCAGGCGGCGAGGTTGGCCTCGGTCGACCGGTCAAGGTCGTGCAGGCTGCCGCCGCGGTACGACGACAGGGGCCCCTCCCGTCGGGCGCCCATGAGGTCGGTGCCGTGCAGCGCGCGAACGAAGCTCGCGAGGTCGCGGCCCAGACGAACCGGGTCGTCGAGCTGGTCCGGTTCCAGCTCTGCACCATCCACCCACCGGTAGACCGACCATGAGAACGGATAGCCGGTACCCGGACTCCCCAGCGCCACCGGTGCAGGCACCGCCAGCGGGAGGTGTGGCGACAGCCGCGGCAGCCACTCCTGCTCCTTGTGCACATCCGCGGCGGTGCTGGGCTTGCGCGGCAGCCTTACCACGAGGTCGTCGCCCAGGCGCAGCATCTGGTTGTCAGTGCCGTGCCCGGCGGCCCTCAGCCCAAGGTGGGCCCATTGTGGGAACTGCTCATCGACGAGCCGGCGAACCGTGAGTTCGTCGACCTCGACCTCGTCCACGTGCAGCGGTGTCATGCCACCAACCAACCACGCGATCCCGCCCGGCCGGTCCCGGCTTCCGACCGCCTTCCCTGGCCGCTCTGGGGCATGCTGCGACACCGGTGCGGGCCGTCACTGCGGCGGGTCCTCGCCGACCAAGCCGTCGACGGCCTCGCGGAACAGGTCGGCGTGGCCCACGTGGCGTGCGTACTCGTCATGCAGGTCGACCAGCATTCGCCGAACGTTCGGCTGTGGCCCGCTTCCGAACGCGATGGCGGTCAGCTGGTCGAGTCCCCCATCCGCCAGGGCCGCGGTGGTGGCGGCCCTCGACCGCGCCACGGCGTTGCGCCAGAGGGTGTAGAGCTCCTCCGAGGAGTCGTCGGCCGCCGTACGCCACTCCCAGTCCGGGTCCACGTCGAAGTCGAGTGCGTCCCACGGCGGCGCAGGCGGCCGACCCGTCACCGCCAGCGCCATGATGCGCTCCTCCACACCGGCCATGTGCTTGAGCAAGCCGCCGATCGTCATCGTGCTCGGTGGGTGCTGCTGACGTAGACCTACCTCACCCAGGCCCCCGCACTTCCATGCGAACTGCGCACGAGAACGCTCCAGCGCGAACAGCAGCATCTCGACCTCGTCCGGGGTGGCGGAGGGTTCGCGGATCGAGGTGTCAAGCGAGGTGTCGTCAGCCATGAGCACGACGCTAGGGTGCATTTCGGACGTTCTAGTGCCGGATATGCGTGGGGGTCGCCGTGGCCGAGACCAGTCCGACAGCGCGGGCGCTGTTGGCGCTCGAGCTCATCCAGGCCAGCCCCGGCATCACAGCGGAGCGCCTGGCCGACAAGCTGGGCGTCTCCGACCGCGCGGCCCGGCGGTACATCGGCATCCTCCGCGAGGCCGACATCCCGATCCAGTCGACCCGAGGTCCCTACGGCGGCTACCGAGTAGGCCGGGGTGTCCGCCTGCCTCCACTCATGTTCAGCTCCACCGAAGCCCTGGGTCTGGTGATGGCGGCCCTGGACGGCCATCACGCGGCCGGCAGCCCCACCGACCCGGTCGGCAGCGCGCTGGGCAAGCTGGTACGCGCGCTTCCTGAACGCGTAGCGGCTTCCGCCGAGGTGGTTCGCCGTACGGCTGCACCCGTGCCCGATCGGGCCGCCGCGCGGCCCGACTCCGAGACGACCATCGCACTGGTCGAAGCCTGTGCCCAACGCCGACGCGCACGCGTCGCCTACCGCTCCGAGGCTGGGTCGCAGTGGGAGGTCGAGGTCGAGCCGTGGGCTGTCGTCGTACGCCACGGCCGCTGGTACCTCCTGTGCCGGGTCCCCGAGAAGGACGCGGTGCGTGCCTACCGGATCGACAGGGTGCAGCGAGTGGTGATGCTCGAGCAGAGCTTCACGGTTCCGGCGGACCTCGACCCGGTCGCCGTTCTCGAGGATCACCTCGCCGTGGGCTGGGAGTACGCCGCTGAGGTCGTCATCGACTCACCGGTCGAGACGGTCCGAAGATGGCTTCCACGTGCCCTGGGCCGGCTCGAGGCGGTCGACCATCGGACCACCCGACTGACCGGCAGCACCAGCAACCCCCACTGGTACGCGGGGCAGCTGACCAGGATCCCGGCGCCGTTCGAGGTGGTAGGCAGCGTCGAGCTGCGAGACACCACCCGTGCGCTCGGTGAACGGCTGGTGGCCGCCGGCACTCGCGAGGCGGGCGGCGGCTGATGCGGTGGTACGACGAGCACGTCCTGCCGAGACTGCAGGACCACGCCCTGGACACCGCGCACGCCCATCGCATCAGAGCCCGGGTGCTCGCACCGCTGGCCGGAGAGGTGGTCGAGATCGGCTTCGGCACCGGTCACAACCTGCCCTATCTTCCCGCGGGCGTGACGCGCCTGCTCGCGGTCGAGCCGTCGGAGTCCAGCATCGCGGTCGCCGCCGACCGCATCGCCGCCTCGGCCGTACCGATCGAGGTCATCGGACCGGACGCGCAGCGGATCCCACTGCCCGACGCATCGGTGGATGCAGCGCTGTGCACCTGGAGCATGTGCTCCATACCCGATCCCGTCGCGGCAGTCTCGGAGGTTCGCCGGGTGCTACGCCCAGGCGCACAGCTGCACTTCGTCGATCACGGCGTGGCACCCGACGAAAGGGTCCGCCGGTGGCAGAACCGGCTGAGCGGGCTCCAGCAGCGGTTGATGGGGGGATGCCGTCTCGACCGTGACATTCCCGAGCTCCTCCGCCTCGGCGGCATGACCGTCA
>DASQMN010000025.1:0-12691 GCA_035645475.1 Nocardioidaceae bacterium | reverse complement strand
AGGGGTCGGGCGTCAACTACGGGCAGTTCGTCGAGCCTGCGGTCGAGAAGGAGATCAAGCGCATCCAGCTCCTGCCGCTGGAAGAGCAGCCGGCAGCCTGGAGTGCTCTCGACAAGGAGATCTCCGAGAAGTACTACCCGGCGGTTAACACCGGGTACGGCGGCGTGGCGATGCTGCACGGGTCCAAGGTCATGAACATGGAGAACAACAACGTGTTCGGCATGCCGACCTTCAAGGACATCTGGCTGCAGCAGTGACCTGACGGTGCGGGAGGGGCCTAGGCTCCTCCCGCACCGGCGGCACGGGGCGTCGGTGCGGGCTACGGTCCGCACCGACGCCCGGCTCGCTGGTCGCTCGGGCGACCAACCTTCGACACCGCAGGAGACCGATGTTCGGCTACATCATGCGACGCTTGGCCGCATCGGCCCTGGTCATGGTGCTCATCTCGATGATGGTGTTCGCGCTCTTCTTCTACGGTCCGAGCAGTCCTGGCCAGGCACTGTGTACAGGCCCCCGGTGCACCCCCGAGCGGGTGGAGCAGATCAACGAGCTGCTCGGCTTCAACGACCCCATCACCCAGCAGTACGGCGAGTGGGCCAAGGGTCTGGTCGCCGGCCGGGACATCACCTTCGGCTCGTCCCCGATCAACTGCCCCGCACCCTGTCTCGGCATCTCCTACCAGGACCGGCTGCCGGTTTCCGCGAGCATCGCTGAGGCGTTCCCCAAGACCTTGTCGCTCGCCTTGGGTGGGGCCGCCATCTTCCTGCCTCTCGGCGTGCTGCTGGGCACCCTTGCCGCTCGACGACGAGGTGAGGCGACAGACCGCATTCTGGTCGGCACGTCGATCACGCTCAGTTCGATCCCCTACTTCCTGGTGGCGCTGCTGGCCTACCTGTACTTCATCATCATCTGGGGCATTCTGCCGTCACCGGACTACACACCCCTCACCGAGAACCCGCTTGCCTGGGCCGGTGGGCTCATCGTGCCCTGGGTCGTTCTCGGCCTCTTCAACTCCACGGCCTACGCACGCTTCAGCCGCGGGTCCATGGTCGAGTCGCTGAGCGAGGACTACGTGCGTACGGCGCGGGCGAAGGGACTGCGCGAACGCACCGTGGTGGTGCGCCATGGCTTGCGCGCCGCGATCGTGCCGATCTTGACTATTTTCGGCCTCGACTTCGCGGCCCTGCTCGCGGGCACCGTTCTCACCGAGCAGATCTTCGGCATCCAGGGCCTGGGGCGCCTGGCCTTGGCGTCCATCGCCCCCAAGGACTTCCCGACCATCTCGGCCACTGTCCTCGTCGCAGCCTTGATCGTGGTGATAGCCAACCTCGTCGTGGACATCCTCTACAGCGTCATCGACCCGAGGGTGCATCTGTCGTGAGCACGTCCGCCACCGCCGGCCGTCCGGCACCGAATCCACCCGCTACTGCCGCCCCGGAAGCGGGTTATCAGAGCAGTCACGCGCTGGTTCCTGAGGCGAAGCCCATCGGTCGGTCAACCTCCGGCTCGGGCGAGCCGTACCTGCTGGTCGACGAGCTGACCGTTCGCTTCCCGACCGCCGACGGCCTCGTGCAGGCGGTGACCGGCCTGTCGTACCAGGTGGACCTGGGCGAGACACTGGGGATCGTCGGAGAGTCCGGCTCGGGCAAGTCGGTGTCGAGCATGGCCATCCTCGGCTTGCACGACCGAAAGCGCACCCAGATGTCGGGCTCCATCAGGCTGGCCGGCCAGGAGATCATCGGCATGGCCGAAGACGAGATGCGCAAGCTTCGCGGCAACGCGATGTCAATGATCTTCCAGGACGCATTGGCCGCGCTGCACCCCTTCTACCGGGTCGGCACCCAGATCGCGGAGGCCTACCGGGCGCACCATCCGTCGGCCAGTAAGCGAGACGCCCGCAAGTACG
Organism: Nocardioidaceae bacterium; assembly: GCA_035645475.1. Lineage (GTDB taxonomy): Bacteria > Actinomycetota > Actinomycetes > Propionibacteriales > Nocardioidaceae > DASQMN01. The sequence goes on along the minus strand of DASQMN010000025.1, from coordinate 10,785 downwards.
CGGTCACCATGCTCGACCGGGTAGGCATCCCACAGCCTGACCGACGGGTCGACGACTACCCGTACCAGTTCTCCGGCGGCATGCGGCAGCGGGCCATGATCGCGATGTCGCTGGTCAACGACCCGAAGCTGCTGATCGCCGACGAGCCGACCACCGCTCTCGACGTGACCGTGCAGGCGCAGATCCTCGACCTGCTGCAGGACCTCCAGCGCGACTTCGGCTCGGCGATCATCATCATCACGCACGACCTGGGAGTCGTCGCAGAGATGGCCGACGAGGTGCTGGTGATGTACGGCGGCCGCATGGTGGAGTACGGCACCACTGGCTCCATCCTCTCCGAGCCGCAAATGCCCTACACGTTCGGCCTGCTGGAGAGCGTCCCGGAACTGGAGAGCGACACCTCGGTGCGCCTGCAACCTATCCCGGGCACCCCTCCCAGCTTGCTGTCCCCGCCGACCGGGTGCCCGTTCAACCCGCGGTGCCGGTTCAAGCCGATGGTGCCGGGCGACACGTGCGTGCGGGAGCTGCCGGTGCTGCGACCTGGTGTGGGGGAGGGCCACCTGCTGCGATGCCACCTCGAGGATTCCGTCCGCGTGCTCGCCGACGCGGCGAAGGTGTCCACCGTCATCCAGAAGCCGTCGGGCGCAACGCATTTGCCCGGCGTCGAGGCCAGCACGGTGTCCGGACGTTCGGCGGGTCCAGATGGCGCACGACCTTCAGACGGCACCGGCCCGGCCGGTGCCCACGCCGCCAACCCCGCAACACCGAAGGGCTGATCGATGTCGTCACCAGCCACGACCTCCGCAGGCACGTCAGCCTCTGACACTCCCAGTCCCCAGCCGGCGAGCAGCGCGCACAAGGCAGGCAGCAACGGCGCACCGTTGCTCGAGGTGGTCGACCTGGTCAAGCACTTCCCGATCAGGTCCACCGGTCTGATCCGGCGGGTGGTCGGGCAGGTCCAGGCGGTCGACCGGATCTCGTTCGACGTGGCGCACGGCGAGTCGCTCGGGCTGGTCGGCGAGTCCGGCTGCGGCAAGTCGACCACCGGTCGGCTGCTGACGAAGCTGTTCGAGCCGACGTCGGGGCAGATGCTGTTCGAGGGCAAGGACCTCGCGCCGCTGAGTCGCAAGGAGATGCTGCCGTACCGCAGTCAGATCGGGATGATCTTCCAGGACCCGTACTCGTCGCTGAACCCCCGGCACACGGTCGGGTCCATCGTGAGCTCGCCCATGCGCGTGCATCAGACGGTCCAGCGCAACGAGATGCTTCCTCGCGTGCAGGAGCTGCTGAAGACGGTCGGCCTCAACCCTGAGCACTACAACCGGTACCCCAACGAGTTCTCCGGGGGGCAGCGCCAACGCATCGGCATCGCGAGGGCACTGGCACTGCAGCCCAAGCTGCTGGTGGCCGACGAGCCGGTCTCCGCGCTCGACGTGTCGATCCAGGCCCAGGTCGTCAACCTGCTGCAAGACCTGCAGCGCGAGTTCGGCATCGCGTTCTTGTTCATCGCTCACGACCTGGCGGTCGTACGTCACTTCTGCCCGCGCATCGCGGTGATGTACCTCGGCAAGATCGTCGAGGTCGGCGACCGCGACACCATCTACCAGCAGCCGCACCACCCGTACACGCAGGCGCTGCTGTCGGCGGTGCCCGACGTGAAGCAGGCCGTCATCGGTGGACGTCGTGAGCGCATCCGCTTGGTCGGTGACGTGCCCAGCCCGGTCAATCCGCCCTCGGGCTGCCGCTTTCGCACACGCTGCTTCAAGGCGGAGGAGATCTGCGCCAAGGAGGAGCCGCCGCTGATCCAGATCGGCGAGAACCCCGCGCACCGGGCGGCGTGCCACTTCGCCGAGCCACTGGAGACCGCTCTGGAGAAGGCGGCCCGCCAGGGTGCGACCATCACCGTCTGAGTGCACCCCGTCTGAGTGCACCCCGTCTGAGAGCAGCCCAGCCGAGGAATCCGGTGAGCGGTACCTCAGACGGTGACGCCCCGGGGTTGTTCGACGTAGCGCCCGGAGGTGACGACGCGGTCGAGCAGCTCGGTACGGGCCTGGGCGGTTCGGTGCCCACCGGCGGGGACCGAGCAGCCCCGCTGGCGGTCCGGATGCGGCCGCGCAGCCTCGACGAGCTGGTCGGCCAAGCCCACCTGCGCACCGCCGGCTCCCCGCTGCGTCGGCTGGTCGACGGCGACCAGCCCATGTCGGTGCTGCTGTGGGGACCCCCTGGCACCGGCAAGACCACGATCGCCTCCCTGGTCAGCGTCTCGACGGACCGCCGGTTCGTCGAGGTCTCCGCTGTCTCCGCCGGGGTGAAGGACGTCCGTGACGCCATCGACTCAGCGCGACGGCTGCTCGCGCGCGGCGGGCGCGAGACCGTGCTCTTCGTCGACGAGGTGCACCGCTTCTCGAAGGCCCAGCAGGACACCCTGCTGCCGGGGGTGGAGAACCGATGGGTGTCTCTGGTCGCCGCCACGACGGAGAATCCGCACTTCTCGGTGATCTCCCCGCTGTTGTCCCGGTCCTTGCTCCTGACGCTGCAGCCGCTGTCAGAGGACGACATCACCACCCTGCTCGACCGGGCCGCGACTGATCCCCGCGGCCTCGGCGGGGAGCTCAGCATCCTTCCCGAGGCCCGCGACCACCTGGTCCGGCTCGCCGGAGGTGACGCACGTCGGGCGCTGACCTATCTGGAAGCCGCTGCCGGCGCCGCCGAGGCGCGGGGCGCGGATGACGGGGCGGGCGCGGTCATCGACGTGGAGACCGCCGCGCTCGCTGTCGATCGTGCCGCCGTCCGGTACGACCGGCAGGGCGACCAGCACTACGACGTCACGAGCGCCCTGATCAAGTCCGTACGCGGCTCCGACGTGGACGCCGCCCTGCACTACCTGGCTCGCATGGTGGAGGCAGGTGAGGACCCCCGGTTCATCGCCCGCCGGCTGATGATCGCTGCGAGCGAGGACATCGGCATGGCCGACCCCACAGCGTTGTCGGTGGCCACCAGCGCCGCACAGTCGGTGGCAGTCATCGGCTGGCCGGAGGCCAGGATCATCCTGGCGCAGGCGGTCATCCATCTCGCGCTGGCACCGAAGTCGAACGCGGTCGTCACGGCCATCGACGCCGCCCAGGAGGACGTACGCGCGGGTCTCGCCGGGGCGGTGCCGCCGGCGCTTCGAGACGCGCACTACTCAGGCGCCAAGCGACTCGGGCATGGTCACGACTACCGGTACGCCCATGACGACGCCCGCGGCGTGGTCGAGCAGCAGCACGCGCCCGACGAGGTGGCCGGTCGCGACTACTACCAGCCGACCCGTCGCGGCGCCGAGGCTGACGTCGCCGACCGGGTGGCGCGGCTGCGGCGGATCCTGCGCGGCGGCTGAGCCGCGCCCCGTACCTGTTCTGTCGACATTGCTGCCGCTGAAGCGACCGGAATGTCGATAGATCGGTCGGTGGGGGAGGCGTGGCGGGCTGTGCGTGTCACGATCTATCGACATACGTGCTACTGGGGCGCCCGGAATGTCGATAGATCCGTTCGACCGGGAGCACGTCGCCATTCCGGCCGTCGTGAGTACGACCGCCCGGCGGCCAAGGCGCCGGCCGACGGCTGCACAGACGCCGCCACGACGTCGCGAGCCGGTAGGTCGCGAGCCGGTAGGGTCGGCGCCATGCTGTGGTTGGTCGCGGGCGCGGGCTCCGCGGTGGAGGTGGGCGTCGAAGGACGCCGTGCCGCCCAGCGTCCGACCCCGGAGGACGTCGCCGACCAGGTGGGCGCGGCTCGACTCGGCCTGGCGGCTGACCTCCTGCAGCACCCGCTCGCTGGTACGGCCCGAGCTAGCGAGGCGACCGGTGCGCGTCCGCGCCTGGTTGCCGCTGCCGACCCGTCCCCCCACTCCTGAGCAGGCCCGGCCTGCTCACGTCGCAGGAAGGCCCCACCTGATGGACACCGCGGAGATCCGCCGCCGATTCCTCAGCCATTTCGAGCAGGCCGAGCACACGGTGGTGCCGTCGGCTCCACTGCTGTTCGACGATCCGAATCTGCTCTTCGTCAACGCCGGCATGGTGCCGTTCGTCCCGTACTTCATCGGCCAGCAGAGCCCGCCCTGGCCGCGGGCGGCAAGCGTGCAGAAGTGCGTGCGCACGCTCGACATCGAGGAGGTCGGCCACACCACCCGGCACGGCACCTTCTTCCAGATGTGCGGCAACTTCAGCTTCGGCGACTACTTCAAGGAGCGCGCCATCGAGCTGGCGTGGGACCTGGTCACCAAGTCCCAAGCCGACGGGGGTCTCGGCTTGGACGAGTCCGTGCTGTACGCGTCGGTGTACCACGACGACGAGGAGGCCATCGCGTTGTGGAAGCGGGTCGCCGGCCTGGCGGACGACCGCATCGTGCGCTTGGGCATGAAGGACAACTACTGGTCGATGGGCATCCCGGGGCCGTGCGGCCCTTGTTCGGAGATTCTGATCGACCGTGGCCCGCAGTTCGGCGCCGACCGCGACTGGGAGGCCGGCGACCGCTACATGGAGTTCTGGAACCTCGTCTTCATGCAGAACCTGCGTGGTGAAGGCGGTGCGAAGGACAACTATCCGATCCTGGGTGAGCTGCCGCGCAAGAACATCGACACCGGCATGGGCCTCGAGCGGGTCGCGTACCTGCTGCAGGGGGTGAACAACCTCTACGAGATCGACGAGGTGTTCCCGGTCATCGAGGCTGCCGCGCAGATGTCCGGTCACCGCTACGGCGCGGACCCCACCGATGACGTGCGCTTCCGCGTCGTGGCTGACCACGTTCGCAGCGCCTTGATGCTGATCGGTGACGGCGTGACGCCGGCCAACGACGGACGTGGCTACGTGCTGCGGCGGCTGATCCGGCGAGCCGTGCGGTCCATGCGACTGCTGGGGGTCAACGAGCCGACGCTGCCGGAGCTGCTCACGGTGAGCAAGGACCGGATGCGCATCTCCTATCCCGAGCTGGAGGCCGGCTGGGGGCGCATCTCACAGATCGCCTTCGCCGAGGAGGAGGCGTTCCGCGCGACGCTGCGCACCGGCACCACGATCTTCGACGTCGCGGCGGGCAAGGCCAAGAGCAGCGGCGCCGGCGGCTTGTCCGGTGACGAGGCGTTCACCTTGCACGACACGTACGGGTTCCCTATCGACCTCACCTTGGAGATGGCGGCCGAGCAGGGCCTGAGCGTCGACGAGCAGGGTTTCCGCCGCCTGATGGACGAGCAGCGCCAGCGCGCCAAGGACGACGCGCGAGGTAAGCGAGGTGTGCACGCCGACGTGTCGGCCTACCGCGAGGTCGCCGACGCGCTGGGGGGAGCGGTCACGTTCACCGGGTATGACGAGGTCGTCTCCGAGGGCCGGGTGGCTGGCCTTGTCAGCGGCGGGTCGGCGCTGGCGTCGGCCGCGGCCGGTGACGAGCTCGACCTGGTGCTGGATCGCACCCCCTTCTACGCCGAGGGTGGTGGACAGCTGGCGGACCAGGGCGTGCTCGAGCTCGCTGACGGGGCTCGGGCCGAGGTGCTGGACGTCCAGTCCCCGTTGCCCGGGCTGATCGTGCACCGCGTGCGGATGCTCGACGGCGAGGTCAGCGTCGGGGCGGCGGTGCAGGCGCTCGTCGACATCGAGCGCCGGCGCTCGATCAGCCGAGCGCACACTGCCACGCACATGGTGCACAAGGCGTTCCGGGAGGCTTTGGGGGAGACCGCGACCCAGGCCGGCAGCGAGAATGCACCGGGGCGTTTCCGCTTCGACTTCGCCGCCACCGGGGCCGTACCGGCCTCCGTCCTGGCCGACGTGGAGAGCCGCGTCAACGAGGTGGTGATGGACGATCTGGCGGTTCATGCCGAGCTGATGTCGCAGCGTGAGGCGGTCGCCTCGGGCGCCATGGCGCTGTTCGGCGAGAAGTACGGCGACTCGGTGCGCGTCATCTCGGTCGGGGACTGGGCCCGCGAGCTGTGCGGGGGCACCCACGCAGGCGCGTCCGGGCAGCTCGGCGTCATCAAGCTGCTCGGTGAGAGCTCGATCGGGTCGGGGGTACGGCGGGTCGAGGCGCTGGTGGGCGCCGACGCGTACCGGTACCTCGCCCGCGAGCATGTGCTGGTCGCCCAGCTGTCCGAGCTGCTCAAGGTGCGCGCCGAGGAGCTGCCGGAGCGGGTCTCCGACGTCATGGAACGGCTGCGCAACGCCGAGAAGGAGATCGAGCGGGTCAAGGTCGGGCAGCTGCTGGCCTCGGCCGAAGGGCTCGCCTCGAACGCGGCCGACCATGACGGCGTCGCCTTCGTCGGCCATCGGGCGCCTGACGGCGCCCAGTCCGCCGACGTACGCAAGCTGGCGCTCGACGTGCGCAACCGGCTCGGGCAACGTCCGGGTGTCGTCGCCGTCATCGCGACCAACGCAGCCAAGCCGGCGGTCGTGGTCGCGGTCAACGACGCGGGGCGGGCTCGCGGACTCTCCGCCAACGCCCTTGTCAAGGTGGCCGCCGGCGTGCTCGGCGGGAGTGGGGGCGGCAAGGACGACGTTGCTCAGGGCGGTGGCGCGGGCGGCACCGGCTCTGTCGACGAGGCGTTGCGTCAGCTCGAGAGTGCGGTCGCCGCGGTCGCTGCTGGCGGGTGACGGTGCGGGCCGGGGTACGTCTGGGGATCGATGTAGGTGACGTACGCATCGGAGTCGCCGCCTGCGACCCGTCCGGGCTGATCGCCAGCCCGGTTGAGACCGTGCAGGCGGGCCCGGGCTCCATCGCGCGGGTCTCGGAGCTGGCTGCGGAGCGGAACGCGGTGGAGGTCGTCGTCGGACTACCTCGGTCCATGTCGGGCGGCGAGGGTCCCGCGGCCCGCAAGATCCGCACCTATGCTGGTGCGCTGTCCCGCTCGCTGCAGGGCCTGCCGGTGCGACTGGTCGATGAGCGCCTGTCCACTGTCAGCGCCGAGCGCACGCTACGTGAGCGGGGCAGACGGGGGGCTCGCCGGCGTGCGGTGGTCGATCAGGCTGCCGCCGTCGTGATACTGCAGTCGGCCCTGGACACCGAGCGCACGAGTGGTTCGGCTCCGGGGGAGGTCCTCGACCAGGAGCCTGAGTGAGCCACCCCCAGCCTGTTGACGACGCCCCGTGGATCGACGAGTCACAGACCGAGCTGGATCCGCAGCGGCCGTTGCGGTCAGGGTGGGACCGCGCGCGAAGCGCCCTGGCGGTGCTGGTCGCGCTCGCGGTCGTGGTAGGCGGTGCCACATTCGCCCTCAGCAGGCTCTCCGACGTGCTGTCCGGGATCGGTGAGGACTCCGCCGACTACAACGGCTCCGGTTCCGGCTCCGTGGTCGTCCAGGTGCGCTCGGGCGACACCTTGACTGCCGTCGGAGAGCGGCTCACGGACAAGGGAGTGGTGGCCAGCACCGCGGCCTTCGTCTCGGCCTCCAGTGGCGAGACCGTCGAGCCCGGCTTCTACGAGCTGCGCCGGAAGATGTCGGCGGAGTCCGCCGTCAGCTTCCTGCTCGATGGCAAGCACCGGGTCGAGTCGCAGGTGGCCATTCCAGAAGGGCTGACGGTCGAGGAGATCCTGAGGTCCGCGGCCAAGCAGACCGATCTGTCCGCGAAGCAGCTTCGTGCTGCGGCCAGCAAGCCGGCAGCGCTGGGTCTGCCGCGGTACGCCGGCGGAGAGCTCGAGGGATACCTGTTTCCGGCGACCTACGTGATGCCGCCCGGCACCGACGCCACCGAGCTGCTCACCATGATGGTCGACCGGTTCAACCAGGCGGCGAGCGATGTCGAGCTGGAGCAGGCCGCCGCGGACCTCGACCTGACCCCCCACGAGCTCGTGACCGTGGCGAGCCTGGTGCAGGCCGAAGCGCAGCGCAGCCAGGACTTCGGCAAGGTGGCCCAGGTGGTCGGCAACCGCACCAAGAAGGGCATGCCCCTGCAGTTCGACTCCACCGTGCACTACGCCACCGACACGGTCGGGCAGGTCTACACCACGGACGCCCAGCGCGCTGTGGACTCTCCCTACAACACCTACCTGGTGACCGGGCTGCCGCCGGGTCCCATCGAGTCGCCCGGTGACGAGGCGCTGGCGGCGGCCGCGGCCCCGACCGAGGGGGACTGGCTCTACTTCGTGACCGTCAACCTCGCGACCGGCAAGACGGAGTTCGCCGAGGGGCTGGCCGAGCACAACCGCAACGTGGCCAAGCTGGAGAAGTACTGCCGCACGAGCGACGCCTGCTGACCTTGTGACCAGCGGTAGGCCTTCAACTCCACGGCGGTGCGCCGTGCTCGGTTCGCCGATCGCGCACTCCCTGTCACCGGCGATGCACCGCGCCGCGTACGCCCGCCTCGGTCTCGACTGGACGTACGAGGCGCGCGACGTCGACGCGGACGGGCTGGCCGGCGTCCTCGACGGCCTGGACGGCAGCTGGCGCGGCCTGTCGCTGACCATGCCGCTCAAGCGCGCCGCCGTGCCGCTGTGCGACGTCCTGTCGCCGACGGCTCGCCGGGTGGGAGCGGTCAACACGGTGCTGCTCACCGGCGACTCGCGCTCTGGGCACAACACCGACGTGCCCGGGTTCACCGCGGCTCTCGCCGAGCGAGGCGTGCGGGACGTCAGCTCGGCGGTGATCCTGGGCGCCGGCGCGACGGCGTTGTCGGCGGCCGCGGCGTTGACCGACCTGGGGCTGCAGCGTCTGCACCTGGCCGTACGGGAGCCGTCTCGGGCTGCCGGCACCCGCGGTGTGGTGGCCGGCTGGGGTGTGCATGTCAGCGTGGGCCCGTTGACGCCGAGTGTGGAGCCCGGTCTTGGTCCGGTCGGGGTGCTGGTGTCCACCGTGCCGGCGCAGGCAGCAGCCGCGTTCCCCGAAGCCCTCAGCCGGGTCCCCGTGGTCTTCGACGCGGTCTACGACCCATGGCCGACGCCACTGACAGTGGCCGCCGAGGCCGCCGGTGCCACGGTGCTGACCGGTCTGGACCTGCTGGCCTCGCAGGCGCGGCTGCAGGTGCGCGCCATGACAGGGCTGGACGTCGGGGTCGAGGATCTCCGCGATGCCGCCCTGGCCGAATTGGTGCGTCGCCGTACGGGCTGACCCCACGCTCGCCACTCCTGTCCCGCCCGTATCGCGATTTGGCACCACTCGACCGGAGTGGTGCCAGGTCGGCGGCCTTTCGACAGGCCGAAGCCGAACTGGCACCAGTCGGCACCAGTCAGGACCAGTCAGGACCAGCAGTAGGTCGCTGAGGCGGTGGCGTCCACAGCCGGAAGCGAAACGCGTAACCGGCAGCGCCGCCGACACTAGGCTCCCAGCCGTGGGAACCGCGTCACAGTCCGCTCGCGCAGCGCTGTGCTGAGCGCCGCGGGCAGCGCCGACACCCCGCTGGGCCTCGCGCTGGTTCTCATCGCCGGCGCAGCCGGGATGGCGGCCTTCCTCGCCGCGTTCGCGCCTCGGATCATCGCCGCCCTCCCCCCGGTCGAGCCGGAACCTCCGGAGGCGCCGGCGGAGCCCGACGAGCGGTCCGGTCGCGTCGACGTCGAGGTCGATGCGCCTCCGGGTGACGCGGCCATGACACGGAGCGAGGCTGGCCCGGTCCGGTCCCCCGTCGTCGATCGGGACCCGGTCGACTGGCCGGCGCTGGCGGCCACCCGCGGCCTGGCCGGCTGGTGCGCGCTCACCGCGGCTCTGGCTGCCGGCAGCGTTGCCTGGGTGCTCGGCGACGACCCGTCGCTGCCGGCCTGGACAGCGCTGTGCGTCGTCGGCACCTGGCTGGCGTGGATTGACTGGCGCACGCGGTTGCTGCCCAAGCGGCTGGTGCTGCCCACGTACGGCGTCATCGGTGTCGCGCTCCTGGTGGCGGGTCTGGTCTCGGGGGACACCGACGCGCTGGTTCGCGCCGGCGTGGGCTGGCTGGCTACCTTCGCGGTGTACGCCCTGCTGTGGCTCATCCATCCCCGCGGGCTCGGCTACGGCGACGTACGACTGTCGGGGGTGCTGGGCATGACGCTGGGGTGGATCGGCTGGTCGGCGCTCGTGGTCGGTGCGTACGCCGGGTTCCTGCTCGGTGCGGTGATCGGTGGGCTGCTCGCCCTGGCCAAGGTGGTCGACCGGCGCGGCTACCCCTTCGGACCCTTCATGCTGGCCGGCGCCTGGCTGGGTGCGGTGACCTCGCCCTTGACAGCCGGCTGGGTCTGAGCCCGCCCTTGACCGCCGCACCGGCCCGACGTCGGACTGCGTGGGAGACTTTCGGCCATGCTGCGCTGGTTGACCGCGGGGGAGTCCCATGGCCCCGCCCTGGTGGCCGTGCTCGAGGGCCTGCCGGCTGGCGTACCCGTCACCACCGACCTGATCTCCACCGCCCTGGCCCGCCGTCGCCTCGGCAAGGGGCGCGGTGCGCGCATGTCGTTCGAGCAGGACGCGGTGGAGCTGCTCGGGGGCGTGCGGCACGGCAGCACCATGGGCAGCCCCGTCGCGGTACGGATCGCCAACACCGAATGGCCCAAGTGGGAGCAGGTGATGGCACCGGACCCGGTCGACGCCGAGGTGCTGGCCGGACTCGCGCGCAACGCACCGCTGACCCGGCCGCGGCCGGGTCATGCCGACCTGGTCGGCATGCAGAAGTACGACTTCACCGAGGCGCGCCCGGTACTGGAGCGCGCGAGCGCCCGTGAGACCGCCGCCCGAGTGGCGCTCGGCGCGGTGGCTGCCGGCTTTCTCGACCAGGTCTGCTCGGCGCACGTGCTGAGTCACGTCGTGTCGATCGGGACCGCGAGCGCGGCGTCAGGGTCCGTGCCGCAGCCCGGCGACTCGGCGCGTAT
>DASQMN010000024.1:0-11628 GCA_035645475.1 Nocardioidaceae bacterium | reverse complement strand
GCATCCCGATGGCCGCGGGGATCGACTCCCTGAACGTCGCCGCCGCCACGGCCGTCGCGTGTTGGGCCCTGCGATCCGACACCCGCTGTTAAGAGCGGTCTCATGCGCCCCTCATGTTGACGTCATGCCGAGCGGCGACGGTGCAGGGACTCTACTGAGGGAGACCGTCATGATCCGACAGCTTTCGATCGCATCGGCAGCGACCGCCGCCTTGGCCATGTCGTTGTCCGTGGCGCCCTCCGCGTACGCGGAGGAACGCACGTGCCGCGGGACTCTCGGCGCCATCACCGTGGACAACCTCCGGGTCCCGGACGGCGCCACGTGCACCCTCGAGGGCACCACGGTCAAGGGAACAGTGTCCGTCGAGAGCCGAGCGACACTGCGGGCCGTCAACGTCCGGGTCGTCGGCAACGTCCAGTCGGAGAACGCCCGCCGCGTGGTGGTACGCGGCTCCTCGGTCGGCGGCAGCATCCAGCACGTGCAGGGGGGCGCGGCCGTCGTACGGGGCAACCGCGTTTCCGGTGACGTCCAGATGTTCTCCAACGGTGGAGACATCGTCATCGCGCGCAACCGCATCGACGGCAACCTGCAGTGCAAGTCCAACACCCCCGCACCGACGGGCGGCGCCAACACGGTCGGCGGCAACAAGGAAGACCAGTGTGCGCGGTTGTGAGCGTCAGGCTCGAGGGGCTCGCCTGATCGTCGCCTGACGCGGTGCGACCGGCACGGATGGCCGCTCCGAGTCGATCAGGACGGTGTACGAGGGGTCACCGGCCAGTCCGGCGGAAACTCGTCTTCCAGCTCCTCGGCCTGGCGGAACAACCTCTTGCGGACCCGCTTGCCGATCCGGTCGGCGAAGACCGTCCCCGCCAGATGGTCGGCCTCGTGCTGCAGACAGCGGGCCAGCAGCCCGGTGCCTTCGTACGTCACGGGGGAGCCGTCGAGGCCGAGTCCGCTCACCCGAGCCCGGTCTGGCCGCGGGCACTCGACGTAGGCCCCAGGCAGGGACAGGCACCCCTCCTCGCCCTCGTCGAGCCGACGGTCCGGACCTTCGGGTAGCTCCACAACGGGGTTGCAGACGATGCCGGCGTGCCGCGCACCGTCGTCGTCCGGGCAGTCGAAGACGAAGACGGCCAGCGCGACCCCGATCTGGTTGGCCGCCAGACCGACCCCCTCCGCCGCATACATGGTGGCCACCATGTCGGCGACCAACGACCTCAGGTCCTCGTCGAAGGCGGTGACGGGGTCGAGCCTGCGGTGCATGACAGCCGTGCCCCAGCGCGTGATCGGACGCACCTGCCCGCCGGAAGGCAGGACGCCGGAGGCCGGCGACGGCGACTCGTCCACGTGAGGCTCCAAGCGGTCGACCCGGGGCACGAGCGTGCGGAGGCAGGTCTGAGCGTCGTGGCCGGCACTGTCGGCATGGCCACCATTGCGGAGGAGCCTATGTGCGCCCGGCTCACCCGCCGTACATGGTGCCGTGACGCGGGCACCGCGGGCGTACGGAGGGTGGTGCTGGTCACGGCGCCATCCGGACCGGCGCGGCACAGGCGGGCTGGTCCGGGGTCACGAGACCCAACAAACCCGCGCACCTCGCGACAGCCCTCTACGGTTGGGGCGAGTGCACCGGACGAAGACGGGCCACAGCAACCGGTCGGGCCGGGCGGGAATGGAGGAGCAAGTCGTGGCTCAGCAGCGCGGCATCGTGCAGTACCGCAGGGACGCCATGGGCGTCGGCCTGGCGGCGCTGAACAAGCTGGCCGCGTCCACCGTCATCGACCGCATCGGCATGCGCAAGCCCACCGAGCGAGCCGTCTACCGGGCCACTCGCAGCGGCTACCGCGCGGTCGGCGCGCTCAACCGGGGTTTCCGCACCGTCCAGGCAGCGGGCAAGCCCTCGCGCCTGCCCTCGGCGCCACGCACTGACCTGTTCGACCTCACCCCTACCGAGGACCAGCAGATGCTGGTGGGCGTCGTCCGCGAGCTGGCCGAGGAGGTACTGCGACCGGCTGCCTCGCTGGCCGACGAGGAGTGCGTCACCGCCAAGGAGGTGCTCGCCCAAGCCGCGGAGCTCGGGCTCGGCCAGGTGCAGCTGCCGGAGGAGATGGGTGGCATCCTGCCCGAGCGGGCCACGATCACGGGCGTCCTGGTGGCTGAGGCGCTGGCTCACGGTGACATGGGTCAGGCGCTGGCCTGCCTGGCGCCCTCGTCGGTCGCGACGGCCCTCACCCTGTGGGGGGACGCCAGGCAGCAGCAGACCTATCTGCCGCCCTTCGGTCAGCCCGACGCGCCGGTGTCCGCTCTTGCGATCCAGGAGCCGCACGCGCTGTTCGACCCCTTCTCGTTGCGTACCACGGCACGCCGAGACGCCGCCGGGTTCGTCGTCAGCGGCGAGAAGTCGCTGGTGGTGCGCGGCATCGAGGCCGAGCTGTTCCTCGTGGCGGCCCGGCTCGACGGGCTCGGCCCGGCCCTGTTCCTCGTCGAGTCCTCAGCCGACGGGCTGACGCTGGAGGCCGAGCCGGCGATGGGCGTACGCGCGGCGAACCTGTCCCGCCTGCGGCTCGACGACGTACGCCTGCCCGCGCACGCACTGCTCGCCGACGGCGCTGCAGACGTCTACCGCGAGTGCGTCCGGCTGTCGAGACTCGCTTGGTGCGCGCTCGGTGCCGGCACCTCGCAGGCGGTGCTCGACTACGCCATCCCGTACGTCAAGGAGCGCCAGGCGTTCGGCGAGCCGATCGCCTACCGACAGGGGGTCGCGTTCATGGTCGCCGACATCGGCATCGAGCTCGAGGGCCTGCGCCTGGCCACCTACCGTGCGGCTGCTCGCGCGGAGTCTGGCCTGGACTTCGCCCGCGAGGTCGCGTTGGCCCGGCGGCTCGCCGGGGAGTACGGCATGAAGATCGGCACCGACGGAGTCCAACTGCTCGGAGGCCACGGGTTCGTCAAGGAGCACCCGGTGGAGCGCTGGTACCGCGACCTGCGGGCGGTCGGCCTGATGGAGGGCGCGCTGCTCGTCTGAGCCGTGCCCAGCCACCTGAAGCAGCCCTTAGGAGCATGGTGATCAACCTCGAGATCCCCTGTCGTCTGCAACGCGTCGCCAGCCAGACCCATCAGGTCGCCGCGGAGTTCCTGCGGCCGCAGTCGCGTGCATACGACCGGGCTGTGGACGAGTACCCCAAGGAGCTCGACCTGCTGGCAAGCGTGGTCGACGGCCACGACGACTCGGGTCAGAGCTCCGGCGCGGGGGCGTCCGGGGTACGCCGCAGCAGCGGTACGGACGCGGCGGTACGCAACGGGGCCAACCTCAGCTCGGCACTGTCCATCATGGAGATGTGCTGGGGTGACGTGGGGCTTCTGCTGAGCATGCCGCGCCAAGGCCTCGGCAACGCCGCGATCGCCTCCGTGGCCGACGACGAGCAGCGCGAGCGCTTCCGTGGTCTGTGGGCCGGCATGGCCATCACCGAGCCGGGTGCGGGTTCGGACTCGGCGGCGATCACCACCACAGCGCGCCGCGACGGTGACTCCTACGTTCTCGACGGCGAGAAGATCTACGTCACCGCCGGCGGGCGCTGCGACGCCGTGGTGGTGTGGGCGACGCTGGACAGGTCCAAGGGACGGGCGGCGATCAAGTCCTTCGTCGTCGAGAAGGGCACGCCCGGCATGGTGGTGGAACGGCTCGACCACAAGCTTGGCATCCGCGCCTCCGACACCGCCACGATCACGTTCACCGACTGCCGGGTGCCGGCGGAGAACCTGCTGGGCCGGCCGGAGGTCGACGGCAAGGCAGGCTTCGGCGCGGTGATGCAGACCTTCGACAACACCCGTCCGCTGGTGGCGGCCATGGCAGTCGGTTGCGCCCGCGCCGCGTTGGAGGTCACGCGGGAGCTGCTCACCGAGGCTGGCATCGAGGTCGACTACGACCGGCCGAGCGCGTTGCAGCCGGCCGCGGCAGCCAGCTTCCTGGCCATGGAGGCCGACTGGGAGGCTGCGTACCTGTTGACGCTGCAGGCGGCCTGGATGGCCGACAACGGCAAGCCGAACTCGCTCCAAGCGTCCATGGCGAAGGCCAAGGCGGGACGAACCGGCAACGCCGTCACGCTTCGTTGCGTCGAGCTCGCCGGCAGCGTCGGGTACAGCGAGCACGACCTGCTGGAGAAGTGGTCGCGCGACTCCAAGATCCTCGACATCTTCGAAGGCACGCAGCAGATCCAGCAGCTCATCGTCGCCCGTCGCCTGCTCGGTCTCTCGTCGGCTCAGCTCAAGTAGCCGCTTGGTTATGCTCCGGCGCGTGAGCGCTGGAAGCCGGACCATCTCCGGGCAGGACGCGCAGGCGTTGTCCGACCTCGAGCACGAGGTCGCCCGCTTTCTGCGGCGCTACCGCGCCAGCGCATCACTGCTGGCGGCCGAGCTCGACCCGGTTCTCGACTTCTCCGGCTACCTGCTGGCCGTCGCCGTCGAGGAGGGTGACAGCGGTGCGGGTGTGCGAGCGAGCGAGCTGGCCGAGTCCTTCGGGGTGCACAAGTCGACGATCAGCCGGGGTCTGGCTCAGCTCGAGCGGGTGGGTCTGGTCGAACGGCTGCGCGACGAGCAGGACCGGCGTGCCCGCCGAGTTCACCTCACCGCCGACGGTGCCCGCCGCCTCGTGGAGGTACGCCGTCGCCGCTGGGACCACTTCACCGAGGTGATCTCCGCCTGGGAGGCCGACGACACCAGGACGCTCGCGCTGCTGCTCGGGCGGCTCACCGACGGGCTGGAGCACCCCGACGACTAGCAGGTCGGCTCACGGCCACGCCGCAAGCAACGCGGCAGGGCTGGCCTGGCCCAGGCCTTCGGGCAGCACCGCGAGCAGCGGTGCTCCGGTCAGCCGCGGCAGGTCGCCGCGGTTCAGCCGGTCACTGAGCGGTACCGGGTCGGGCCAGGAGCCGATGACCAGGCCGGCGACCGGCAGCCCGGCCCGGCGTACGGCGTCGACGGTGAGCCAGGTGTGGTTCAGCGTCCCCAAGCCGGAGCGGCACACGACCACCACTTCGACCGGACCGTGCCACTCCAGCGCCCGACCCAGGTCGAGCAGCGTCCCCCCGGCACCGTCGAGTCCGACGACCACGCCGCCCGCGCCTTCCACGATGACCACGTCCGCGTCGATCCGGGCGATGGCGTCCGAGCTCTGCTGGACGGACGGGAGCCCCCGGCCCGCCCGCGTGGCGGCCTGCACGGGAGCCAGCGGCTCGGGCAGGCGGACCAGCTCTCGGACAGGCACACCGCTGAGTGCGGCGACCACATCGGCGTCTCCGGGCTCATCGGCGTGCACGCCGGTCTGCACCGGCTTGACCACATGCACGCTGGCGCCGTCCGTGGAACGGCGAAGGGCGAGCGCTGCGGTCGCGATCGTCTTGCCCACGCCGGTGTCGGTACCGGTGACCAGCACGTAGGAGGTCACGAACGCTGCCCAGATCCGCTGAGCACCCCTCGCAGCGCCGCGCCGGCCGCGGCCACCTCCTCGTCGCTCATCCCCGCCGAAGCGGTGAGTCGGAGCCGCGACACGCCGTCAGGCACCGACGGTGGCCGGAAGCACCCCACCTGCACCCCGCCGGCGAAGAGCTCGGCGCTCGCGTCGGTCGCCGCCTGCGCCGATGCCATCGGCACAGCGAGCACTGCGCCGCAGGGTGCCGGCGAACCGAACGCCGCGGCGAGCTGACCGGCCACCCGATGCAGGCGCTCCACCCGCTCGGGCTCGCCTGCCAGCACCCGCAGAGCCGCCAGCGCACCGCCCGCGGCGGCGGGTGCCAGGGCGGTGTCGAAGATGAACGGCCGGGCGGTGTTGACCAGGTGCTGCAGGACGAGCGGGTCCGCCAGCACCGCACCGCCTTGCGCCCCCAGTGCCTTGGACAGCGTCACGGTCACCACCAGCCGAGTCGGATCGTCCGGCTGCAGCGCGGCCGCCAGCCCCCTGCCGCCGGGTCCCGCGGTGCCCAGCCCGTGCGCGTCGTCCACGAGCAAGGTGGCGTCATGCCGCTCACAGGCGTCCAGCAACTCAGCCAGGTCACTGACGTCGCCCAGCACCGACCACACCGACTCGACCAGCACAAGCGCCCGGGGCTGGGTCCTCGAGGACAGCGCCTGCTCCACAGCGGCCAGGTCGCGGTGCGGCACGACGCGCACGCTCCCGCGGGCCAGCCGGCAGCCGTCGACCATGGAGGCGTGGACGTGCGCGTCGGAGACGATCAGGGTGTCGCCGTCAGCGAGCGCCGTGATCGCAGCCAGGTTGGCGGCATAGCCGCTCGACATGACGAGCGCCGCAGGTCGCCGGCACCACGCGGCCAGCTCGTCCTCCAGCCGTGCGTGCAGCCGCAAGGTGCCGGTGACCAGGCGGGATGCTCCGGCTCCGGCACCCCACTCGCGGACCGCGGCCATGGCGCCCCCGATGACGTCGGGGTGCCCGGACAAGCCGAGGTAGTCGTTGCCGGCCAGGTCGATCGTGGCGGCGTCGGACGTCCGAGGCACCAGCCGTCGGGTCAGATGCTGCTGCTCACGTAGGGCCGCCGCGGCCCGCAACCAAGTCTGGAGCGCCGGCTCGGGCAGCTCCGACGCAGGGCCGCTCACCGCAGGCTCGCGTGGACGGCCGCGCCCAGACCACCGGTGATGGTGGCGACCTCGTCGTCGGAGCACACGTACGGCGGCATCGCGTAGACGAGGTCGCGGAACGGGCGCACCCACACACCGGCGTCCAGCGCCGCCGCGGTGGCCGCCGCCACATCGACCGGCCGGTCGAGCTGCACCACACCGACGGCGCCCAGGGTGCGTACGTCGAGCACTCCGGGCAGGTCGGCCAACGGCCGCAGCCCGCGTTCGAGGCCGCGGTCGATGCGCGTCACCGCAGCGGCCCAGTCGTTGTCGGCAAGCAGGTCCAGCGACGCGGCTGCAACAGCGCAAGCCAGCGGGTTGGCCATGAAGGTCGGCCCGTGCATCAGGACACCGGAGTCCGATGCAGCCACGCCGCACGCCACCGGTGCCGTCGCGAGCACCGCGGCGAGACTCATGTACCCACCGGTAAGCGCCTTGCCCACGCACAAGACGTCAGGGGTCACCCCGGCACGGTCGCAGGCGAACATCGTGCCGGTCCGGCCGAAGCCGGTCGCGATCTCGTCGGCGATCAGCAGCAAGCCGTGCCGATCGGCGAGCTCGCGCAGCACGCGTACCGCCCCGGCCGGGTAGACGTACATGCCTCCAGCGCCCTGCAGGACCGGCTCGCAGATGATGGCCGCCAGCTCCGCTGCATGCTCCTCCACGAGGTCGCTCACCTGCTGCGCCCACGAGCCGAGGTCGGTGGCCAGCCCGGCGGGGGGGCGCGGAGCGAAGACCTGCGCCCTGAGCACATCTGTGAACATCGCGTGCATACCGCCCACCGGGTCGCACACACTCATCGCCGCGGCCGTGTCACCGTGGTAGCCGCCGCGCAGGGAGAGCACGCGGGTGCGGGCGGGGCGTCCGATGCCACGCTGGTGCTGCACCGCGATCTTGAGCGCCACCTCCACCGCGACCGACCCTGAGTCGGCGAAGAAGACGTGCTGCAGCTCCGCCGGTGCGAGGTCGAGCAGCCGGCGCGCCAGCTCTACGGCGGGGGAGTGGGTGAGCCCGCCGAACATCACATGGGCCATGTCTGCGAGCTGGTTCCGTACGGCGGCGTCGAGCACCGGGTTCGCGTACCCGTGGATGGCGCACCACCACGACGACATGGCATCCACGACCTCTCGCCCGTCGTCCAGCCGCAGGCGCACTCCGCGAGCGGACAGCACTGTGCGGACCGGCGCCGGGTCGGTGGCCGAGGTGTACGGGTGCCAGAGGTGCTCGCGGTCGTAGGCGGTGAGCTCGGCGCCGTGCAGCGGAGTGCGGCGGGGAGCCGGTGCGGCGATCGGCGTCATGGCCCGGTCAGGTTACCGCCGCCGTCGGGCCGCTAGGTTTGCCGCCATGACCAGCCCTGGCACTGCTGTCGCGCCGCACTCCGACCCCTCCACCGGCGTCCTCGCGCAGGCCCGTGCTCAGGTGCTCGAGCAGGGCCGGGGGCTTGACGTGGACCAGCTCGAGACGGTGCTGCGGCTCTCGGACGCGGCGGTGCCAGATCTGCTCCAGCTGGCCCACGAGGTGCGCATGACGTGGTGTGGACCTGAGGTGGAGGTGGAGGGGATCGTCTCGGTCAAGACCGGCGGCTGCCCCGAGGACTGCCACTTCTGTTCCCAGTCCGGCCAGTTCAGCTCACCGGTGCGGGCGGTGTGGCTAAACATCCCCGAGCTCGTTGAGTCGGCTCGGCAGACCGCCGCCACCGGTGCCACCGAGTTTTGCATCGTCGCTGCCGTGCGTGGTCCGGACGATCGGCTGATGGCCCAGGTGAAGGCCGGCATCGAGGCGATCCAGGCCGAGGTGGACATCAACATCGCCTGCTCGCTGGGCATGCTGACGCAGCAGCAGGTCGACGAGCTCGTCGCGATGGGCGTGCACCGCTACAACCACAACCTGGAGGCGGCGCGGTCGTACTTCCCCCAGGTGGTGACCACCCACTCCTGGGAGGAGCGGTGGCAGACGTGCGTGGCCGTGCGCGAGGCCGGCATGGAGCTGTGCTGCGGGGGACTGGTCGGCATGGGTGAGTCGCTGCGCCAGCGGGCCGAGCTGGCTGCCGAGCTGGCGTCGTTGCGCCCGCACGAGGTGCCACTGAACTTCCTCAACCCGCGCCCCGGAACGCCGTTCGGGGACCTGCCGACGATGGACAGCAACGACGCTCTGCGCACGATCGCCGCCTTCCGGCTGGCGATGCCGACCACGATCCTGCGGTACGCCGGAGGCCGCGAGATCACTCTGGGCGACGTCGGCACCCGCGAGGGCCTGCTGGGCGGCATCAACGCCGTCATCGTCGGCAACTACCTGACCACTCTCGGCCGTGACCCACGGGCCGACCTCGACCTGCTAGGTGAGCTGTCGATGCCAGTCAAGGAGCTGAGCAAGACGCTGTGAGCGAGGGCGCGCTGTCTGGCTTCCAGGGCTCGCACTGCGGACACTGCGGCGAGCTGGCCGCGGTCGGCGACCACGCCGGCTGCGCGACCGCCCTCGCGTTGGAGCCACCCCGTTACTGCACGAACTGCCGACGGCGTCTGGTCGTGCAGGTGGTGCCGTACGGCTGGACCGCACGGTGCTCGCGCCACGGCGATGTCAGCCCATGATCACCGGGGTGCTTCGAGTCCGGCGACAGGGAGCCAGCTCAGGGTCGTAGCAACACCTTGACCGCACGCCGCTCGTCCATCGCTGCGTAGCCTTCGGCGACATCGCTCAGCGGGAGCTCGAGATCGAACACCGCTCCGGGCGTGAGCTGGCCGCCCCACACGTCCTCGAGCAGCTCGGGCAGGTACGCCCGCACCGGTGCCACGCCACCCACCACACCGACGTTGCGGCTGAACATGTCGCGGATCGGCAGCTCGACGCCGTGCGGTACGCCGACATAGCCGACCGTGCCGCCGGGCCGCGCTGACGACACCGCCTGCACCATGGCCGACCCGGTGCCCACGCACTCCAGGACGCAGTCTGCGCCTGCCCCGTCGAGCAGCTCGTGCACCGTACGAACACCCTCCTCGCCGCGCTCGGCCACCACGTCGGTGGCGCCGAAGTCTCGGGCGATCGCTTGGCGCGACTCGTGCCGAGACATGGCCACGACCCGCTCAGCACCCAGCCGGCGCGCGGCGAGCACGGCGCACAGGCCGACCGCGCCGTCGCCGACGACCACGACCGTCTTTCCCGGCCCGGCCCCCGCCGTCAGGGCAGCATGGTGTCCGGTGCCCATCACGTCAGACAGCGCCAGGAGGTGTGGCACCAACTCAGGAGCTGGCTCGTCCGGAGTGGCCACCAAGGTCCCGTCGGCGAGGGGCACCCGCACGAGGTCGCCCTGCCCACCGTCCACCGGGCCACCATTCTCGTCCTCGCCACCCCAGCCGCCACCGCGCTCGCACGAGGTGTGCACTCCGCGCCGGCAGTGAGCGCACGTGCCGTCGCTGAACACGAACGGTGCGATCACGAAGTCGCCAGGTGCGAGAGTCGCCACACCGGCGCCGGTCTGCTCGACGATCCCGACGAACTCGTGCCCGATCCGCATCGGTCGATCGACCGCGTTCTCCCCGCGGTAGGGCCACAGGTCCGACCCGCAGATGCAGGAGGCGACGACTCGTACCAGGGCGTCGCCGTCCTCGATCAGGGCCGGGTCGGCCACGTCTTCCAGCCGGATGTCATGCGGCGCGTGCAGGAGTGTCGCTCTCATGCGCCCATCCTTCCCGACGGCTGCGCGCGACGCTCAGCGTCGGCGTCCGGGGAATGCGCGAGGCCCGGACTCGTTGGCAGAGGAAGCCAGTCGCCATCTCGACCAAGGAGCACGCGTGACGACGTCGCCCACCATCACCCTCAACAACGGTGTCCAGATCCCGCAGCTCGGCTTCGGGGTGTACCAGATCTCGACGGATGACATCGTGCCCGCGCTGACCAAGGCCGTCGAGGTGGGATACCGCCACATCGACACCGCTGCCTTGTACGGCAACGAGGAGGGCGTCGGCCGGGTCGTGCGGCAGTCCGGCATCGCGCGCGAGGACTTCTTCGTGACCACGAAGTGCTGGAACTCCGACCAGGGGTACGACGAGGCGCTCGGTGCCTTCGACGCCAGCCTCGAGCGACTAGGGCTCGACTACGTCGACCTTTACCTCATCCACTGGCCGCAGCCGAAGCGCGACCGCTATGTCGACACCTGGCGCGCGTTCGAGAAGATCTCCGCCGATGGGCGGGCGAGAGCCATCGGGGTGTCGAACTTCCAGGCCGACCACCTGCGCCGGCTCGTGGACGAGGGCACCGTCGTCCCGGCGGTCAACCAGGTCGAGGCGCACCCCACGTTCGCACAGACCGAGCTGCGGGCCGTGCACCAGGAGCTGGGCATCGCCACCGAAGCGTGGGCGCCGCTCGGCAAGTCCGAGGACCTGGACAACCCCACCGTCACCAGCATCGCAGAGCGGGTGGGCAAGACGCCCGCACAGGTCGTGCTGCGCTGGCACCTGCAGCTGGGGAACATCGTCTTCCCGAAGTCGGTGACGCCCGAGCGTATCCAGGCCAACTTCGACGTCTTCGACTTCGAGCTGTCCGCGTCGGACGTGTCTCAGATCGATGCGGTGGACGCGGGCAACCGGATGGGTCCTGACCCGGACGCCTTCAACAGCTGAGCCCTGCACACTGCTCGGCGCCAGGCTACACGACTGGTGCCTTCGGCGGTTGCCGTCGCCCAGTGTTGCTTGCTCGAGGGTAGCCGTCACCAGCGGTGCCTGCTCGGTGCCACGACGGCCAGAAACCCGTCTTCGGCACCACTCGTACGGCCCGGCGAACGTCTCAGGTCGCTTCGACGCCGCCGATGCGTCCCTCGCGGAAGGCCTCGACGAACAGCGAGTGGTCCTTGCGCACCCGGTCTGCGTACGAGACCCCGAACTCCACCATGTCGGCCACGAACTCATCGACGGCGTCACCGATGACGTCGGCGATGGCGTGCTCGGTCGAGAAGCTCACCAGTGACTGGTCGCTGCTGGAGTCGCTGACGCAGTGGACCTTGGCGGTCGC
>DASQMN010000023.1:0-6280 GCA_035645475.1 Nocardioidaceae bacterium | reverse complement strand
CCCGGCGTGGCTCAGGGCACGGGCCACGCGGCCCGGCTCGTCGTCCATGCGATGCACCCGCGGGCCTTCGGCAACGGCTTCGTACACCGTGTGGCGGGGGTTCAGCGCGCCGCTCGGATCCTGGAGCACCAGCTGGACATCACGGCGGTAAGCCTTGAGGGCTGCGCTGCGGTAGTCCAGTGGGGCACCGCGGTAGCGCACCTCACCGGACGTCGGCCGTTCCAGGCCCAGCAGGGTGCGGGCGACTGTCGTCTTGCCGCAGCCGGACTCGCCGACCAGGGCCACGATCTCGCCGCGGCCGATGGCCAGATCGACACCGTCCACCGCGCGGGCACGAAGGCCGCCTCGGCCGTGGAAGCTCACGGACAGTCTCTCGGCCTCCAGAACGGGAGACCCAGCGGTCTGGTCGAGGCTCGGACGGGCGCTCATGCCGGTGTGCTCCGCCGGCCGACGAGCACACAGGCGGCCTCCTGCCCGTTGCCCGCCGGGAGGAGGCGGACGTCGGTGGTGGGGCACACCGCGCGGACGTCCGGGCAGCGGGGGTGGAACGGGCAGCCGCTCGGCAGGTCACCGGGGAAGGGCGGGTCACCGGGCAGGCCCGTGGGCGCATACCGGGACGCCGAGTCGCCGATCGTGGGAAAGGCCCGAGTCAGCGCGCGGGTGTAGGGGTGCTGGGGAGCCTGGAACACCTGCCGCGCCGGGCCCTGCTCGATGATGCGACCCGCATACATCACCGCTACCCGGTCACAGGTGGTGGCGAGCACTGACAGGTCGTGGCTGATGATGAGCACCGCCATGGACCGGTCGCGAGCGAGGCCGGTCAACAGCTCGAGCACCTGGGCCTGGACCATCACGTCGAGCGCGGTCGTGGGCTCGTCGGCGATCAGCACCTGCGGGTCGCAGGCCAGCGCGAGGGCGATCAGGACTCTCTGCTTCTGCCCGCCGGACAGCTGGTGCGGGTACGCACGAGCCAGGCGCGCCGGCAGCCCCACCGATGTGAGCAGCTCCGCGACCTTGTCGTCGGTACCTGCTCGAGTCGTAGAGTCGTGCAGGGTGATCGGCTCGGCCAGCTGCTTGCCGATGCGCTGGATGGGGTTCAGGGAGTGCAGGGCGCCCTGGAACACCACCGCCGCCTCGTCCCAGCGGGCCGCTCGGAGGCGACCCCACCGCATGGTCAGGACGTCTTCGCCGCCGAGCAGCACCCGGCCGGTGACCTGCGCCGACTTGGGATACAGACGAAGTGCGGTGGATATGAGCGTGGACTTGCCGCACCCGGACTCGCCGGCGATACCGACGACCTCTCCGGCCGCCACCGACAGGTCGACACCTCGTACGGCAGGGACCGGACCGTCCTGGCTGCGGTAGGTGACGTGGACGTCCTGCATCTCCAGCGCTGCAACGCCGACCGTCTCAGACACCTCCCTCACGCCCCAGCCGCGGGTTGAGGACGACCTCGAGGGTGCGTCCGATCAGCGTGAAAGCCAGCACGACGACGATGACGCAGATGCCCGGAGGCAGCAGGTACCACCAGGCACCGGTGGAGGCCGCCCCTGCCCCGGTCGCCTTGTCCAGCATCGTGCCCCAGGAGTCGAGGAAGGGGTCACCGAGCCCGAGGAACGCCAGTGTCGTCTCGGACAGGATGACGATGGCGACGGTGAGCGTGGTGTTGGCGAGCACCAGGGGCATCACGTTGGGCAGCACGTGCTTGGTCATCTGCTGCCAGTCGCTGTTGCCCAGCACCTTCGCCCGTTCCAGGTACGGCCGGCCCTCGACGCTGAGGGTCTGGGCACGCACCAGGCGGGCGGTCGCGGGCCAGGACGTCACTCCCAGCACGAGGACGATGGTGCCGAGACCCCGTTGCCCCAGCACGGCGGCCAGCACGACCACGAGCGGAATGAAGGGAATCACCAGGAACCAGTCCACGAGCCGCTGCAAGGCGGTGCCGAACACCCCTCGGTAGTGCCCGCTCGCGATGCCGATCAGCGTGCCGAGCACCATCGAGATCAACGATGCCGCCAGACCGACGGTGAGGGAGGCGCGTGCTCCCCAGATCAGCACGGCGAGGATCGACCGGCCGTTCTCGTCGGTGCCGAGCCAGAACTCGCCGTTGGGGGGCTCCAGTGACTCGTTGCCGAGCGTCTTGGTGATGTCGAGCATCTCGCGCGGAAACAGCATCGGGGCCAGCAGGGCCAGGGCTACGAAGACCAGCAGGATGGCCACGCCGGCGACTCCGGAGCGGTGCTGGGTGAAGGAGCGGGTGAAGCGCTGCAACCCTGCTCGGCGGCGTGCTCGAGTGATGGCGCGGGCAGACAGTCCGGCCGTTGACTGCGACGGTCCGGTCGCCGGCGAGCTCATGTGCGGATCCTCGGGTCGATCGCCGCAATGACGACGTCGGCGACCAGGTTGGACACGATCACCGACAGCGTGAACACCAGGAACAGGGTCTGCATGAGCACGTAGTCCTGCTCGCTGACCGCCTCGAAGGTGAGCAGTCCGAGTCCCGGGTAGGAGAACACCGTCTCGACCGTGATGGCGCCTCCGATGATGAAGCCGATGTTCAGGAAGATGAGGGTGATCGTGGGGAGCGAGGCGTTCGGCACGGCATGCCGGCGCCTGACCGCTCGGTCCATCAGCCCCTTGGCGCGAGCGGTCATCAGGTAGCCCTGGCCCAGCTCGTCGACCATCGAGGCGCGCATTATCAGCGAGTACTCCGCCAGGTAGACCGCGGTGAGCGCTGTGGCCGGCAGCACGGTGTGGAAGGCCACGCTGCGGACGCCGTCGACGGACAGCGGCTCGAGCCCCGCGTCGATGACACCCCCGCTCGGGAAGATGCTGGGGAAGGGACCGATACCGCTGGAGAACAGCATGATGAGCAGCAGACCGAGCCAGAACTCGGGCGTGGCGTAGAAGAGCAGTGTGATTCCGGTGGACGCCCGGTCGAATCGGCCTCCACGCTCCCAGCCCGCCCGGATGCCGACCCACAGTCCCAGCACGACCGAGAGCAGCGTGGTGGTGCCGAGAAGCACCAGCGTGGGCCACGCTCGCCCGCCGACCAGGTCCCAGACCGGTTGGCCCTTCCACGACGAGATGCCGTCCAAGGCGAGCGGGTCCCTGAGATACGCCAGGAACTGCTCGCCGACGGGTGCGGTGAGCTCGTCGCGGATGCTGGCCAGATCTTGCGGGCTGATGCTCTTGACAGCGCGGTACCGAGCGGCAGGGTCGCCTGGAAGTAGTCGGAACAGGAAGAAGTTGAACACCACGACGAAGGCCAGGGTCCCGGCGGCACCGAGCAGGCGGATGCCGACGTAGCGCCCGAGTCCCCCGCTCCCGCGCGCCTCTCCCCCCGCCGTGTCCGAGACGTCGGGGCTCGAGGTGGAGGCGGTCAGCGTCACTGCACGCTCCTTGCCACGGCCTACTCCACGTCGCCCCGCGCGCCACGGCGGCGTGCTGCCGCCAGCCCCAGCCCCGCGACCGCCAGGACCCCCACGCCACCGGCGACGACCAGCCCGGTGCTGACTCCTGAGTCGGAGGAGTCGTCCCCACCGGCAGCAGTGTCGCTCGTCGGCGGGGCGATGTTCAGGTACGAGAAGACGCCGTACTGGAACAGGATCGCGCCGTCGGGGTCGGGCTGCGGCACGAATCCGGTGAAGCGGTCGGAGTTGTAGGCCTGCAGGTAGTCGTAGTACTCGGTCACGATGTAGGCGTTGGCGTCGTAGGCCATCATCTGCATCTGCTGCACGATCTCGGTGCGGGCTTCCCGGTCGGTCTCCGTCGACTGCTGCCGGTAGAGCTCGTCGTACTCCTCGTTGCAGTAGAAGCTGTCGTTGAGCCCGGCGTAGATGGTGCCGTCGTCCTCGTAGCTGAACTGCCCGCAGGTGAATGTGGACAGCTGGTAGTCGGGGTCGGGCTCGACGACCCAGCCCCACTCGTACATGTCGAAGGTGCCCGCACCGGCGATCTCGTACAGCCTGCCCTCGGAGACAGTCTCGGCTGTGGAGTCGATACCGATGTCCTCCAGCCAGCCCTGCAGGAACTTGATGGTCGTCTGGGAGGTCTCGGAGTTGCTTCTGGCGTACAGCTTGTAGACCAGTGGGTCAGACCCGTCCGGCATGGTGCGGATGCCGTCGGAGCCACGGGCGTACCCCGCCTCGTCGAGGATGCGGTTGGCCTCGTCGGGGTCGTAGGTGACCGGCTCCTCGGGTTCGGCGTGCTCTGGATACAGCGGCGGGATGACGGTGGTGCCGGGAGTCCCGCGTCCGTCCAGCGTGCGGTCGACCAGCGCCTCCTTGTCCACAGCATGGTGGATCGCCAGGCGCACCTGCGGGTCCTTCAGCGAGGGGTGCCCGGTGCCGATCGGCTCGCCGTCGACGGTCTCCGCGCCGCCGTTGAAGGTGAGGTAGTTGAAGCCGTAGTAGTCCGAGGACCGTGTGGTGATGCCGTCGGTGCCCTCGAGAGCCGCGAAGACGTTGGCGTCGAGGTCGTCGGCGAAGTCCACCTCGCCGTTCTTCAGTGCCTGCACCAGGGCGTCGGCGTTGCGGTACAGACGGAACTCGACGCCTTCGATGGTGGCGGGGCCCTCCCAGTAGTCGTCGTTGCGCTCGAACGTGTAGTACTGCCCCTCCCGCGCCTCGGACAGGATGAACGGACCGCTGCCGACACCGCCGGGAGGATCGGCGTCGGGCTCGTTGGTGTACTGGCGGAGCTCCTCGTCGTCGATCTCGGACCAGATGTGCTCGGGGAGGATGGGGATCGAGAGCCGCTCCATCAGCGGGGTCGGCTTCTTCAACGTCATGACGACGGTGGTGTCGTCGGTAGCCTCGACGGTCTTGATCTGCGCCACGTAGCTGCCGTAGTTGGTCTTCTCCAGCTTGCCGTCCATGATCCGGTTGAAGGTGTACGCCACGTCGTCGGCGGTGAGCGGCTCCCCGTCGTGGAAGGTGACGCCCTCACGGATCTTGTAGGTCCAGGTCAGACCGTCGTCGGACTGCTCCCAGGACTCGGCCAGCCGTGGCTCCGGCGCGAAGTCCTCCGCGGCGTAGCCGGTGAGGGTGTCGTACATCAGCGCCCACGACTCGTAGGCCGCCGCGGTGATGCCCTTGAACGGGTTGAGGTTGTCGATGTCCTGCAGCACCCCCACGCGGAACATCAGGTCGTCGTCCGGAGCGGCACCCGCTGGTGCGCTGGTCGAGCCGATGAGGCCGGCCATCATGACCAGGGCGCCGGACGCGGCGATGGCAGTAGCGTTCCGCCGGTGAACGCGGGACAACGGACGACGCCGACGACGCCACCGACCCCCAGACGTGACCGCGTGCTGCGGAGCGACCACGGCGTCGACCGGGTCGACGACTTCGCCTGGCTGCGCGACACGTCCTCGCCGGAGGTCCTGGCCCATCTTGCGGCCGAGCGTGCTTGGTACGACGCAGCCACGTCTCATGGTCGCTCCCTGGTCGAGACCCTCACTGCTGAGATGTCGTCGCGGGTACCTCCTGCTGATCGTTCGGTCAGTTGGAGGCGGGTGCAGTTTTC
Organism: Nocardioidaceae bacterium; assembly: GCA_035645475.1. Classification (GTDB taxonomy): domain Bacteria; phylum Actinomycetota; class Actinomycetes; order Propionibacteriales; family Nocardioidaceae; genus DASQMN01. Next base: position 754 of record DASQMN010000023.1, on the reverse strand, counting down.
CTACTACACCTTCACGCCCACCGGAAGGGAGTACCCGCAACTGATGCGGGTTCGTCATCACTCGGATGGGCTGGCCGCGACCGAATCCGTGGCCGAGTCGGCACATCCCGACGGATTACCTACGCCGGAGGTCCTGTTCGACGCGGCACACTACGCCGACGGCTCGGGGTACGTCGACGTCGGCGTGCAGCAGGTGAGCCCGGACGAGCGCTGGCTGGCGTACTCGCTCGACACCACCGGCGAGGAGGTCTTCCGGTTGGCCTTCCGCGACCTGGCCCGCGGACTCGACCTCGACGAGGTCATCCCGCGCACCTACTACAGCGGCGCTTGGAGTGCCGACTCCAGCACCTTCTTCTACACCGTCCACGACGACGCGTACCGCCCGTACCAGGTGTGGCGGCACCGCTTGGGTTCGGCCGTGCAGGACGACGTCTGCGTTCTCGATGAGCCGGACGCGCGCTTCGAGCTGACCGTGCGCCACACCCGCAGCGGCGACCTCGTCGTTGCGACCGCACGCAGCCGTGAGACCACCGAGGTCTGGCTCGTCGACGCACACTCCCCCACTCAGGAAGCGACCTGTGTGGAGCCTCGGCGCCGCGGTGTCGAGTACGACGTCGAACATGCCCGCCTGGCAAGCGGCCGGGACGTGCTGCTCCTGCTGACCAACGACGGCGCAACCGAGTTCCGCCTGATGGAGGCGCCACTGGCGACCCCTGGACGCGAGCACTGGCACGAGCGAATAGCCGAGAACCCC
>DASQMN010000022.1:0-5884 GCA_035645475.1 Nocardioidaceae bacterium | reverse complement strand
ACACCGTGCCCGAGATGGGCCCGTTCGAGGTGGCGCCAGGCACCCAGTGGGAGCCCGGCACCGACTTCGCACACGGGATGTTCCCCGACCAGTCCACGTGGCACCGCTACGAGTCCATCGCCCAGCCGAAGCTGCCGAAGATGGGGGACATCTCGGCCCGCTCGGCACTGACCATCCACCGGGGCACGGCCAACCACTCCGACTCCTCCCGTCCCGTGCTCGTGCTGGGGGTCGACGCGCCTGGCGCCGGCCATGCGGAGCTGCACGACACCGCCTGCACCGTGGACTACCACGCCGCCCTGCCGGAGGAGGTCCGCAAGCATCTGTCCTGCCGGGTGGTCGACAGGCTGGAACCGATCGTGCAGAAGCACACGATCGAGGGCCTGGTGATGGGCGCTCCCTGATGCCGGGACGCACGAGCCTGTGTCAGGAGGCTCGCATCACCACGACGTCGCCGTGGGTGCCGTAGCCGAGCACTCTCATCCCGTACGCAGTGCCGTCGAAGGTGACCATGAGGTGACCCGCGTCGGGTAGGTCGACGATCTGCGGGTGCGGGATGTTGGTCAGATAGGGCGCGTCGAGCACACCGACGCGCTCCATCTTCAGGTCGTAGACCGGGTACTCCCGCGCGTCGAGGCTGCTGGCCAGCACCCGCCAGTCGCCGTCCAGCTGGGCGATGATGGGGCCCTCGCACTCGAGCACGGTGTCGTCGATGCCCACCAGCTCAAGGCCCTTGTCGTACGCGCCGCCGGCCGCGCCGATCGCGAGCGCGGGATGGAAGTCGAACGGGTCCTGCGACGGGCTCTCCACGAACGCGACGTGCCATCGCTCGTCGATGCGGGTGAACGACGGGTCCCAGGTGCCGACCGAGGTGGGCAGATCCAGCTGCTCGGTCTCCAAGACGTGCACGCCGCTCAGCAGGTCCTCGGTCGAGCTCGCGTGGCGCACGTGCACCCCCGAGTAGTCGAAGTCGCCCCAGGAGCTGACGCCGAGGAAGCTCTGTCCGGTGTCCTCGTCCACGATGAGCTGACCCGCGTGGTCGCCGAGCACCAGACCGTCGCGTGAGAAGTACAGCTGAGACACCTGGCGCAGGTCGGTGGGGTCAGCGAGGTCGAGGGTGAAGACCCCCCAGTGCGCCTGCTGGAAGAAGCCCATCCCGGCACATGTGAACGTGAGATATGCCAGGCCGTCACGGACCACCGGTGTCCCGTCCGGGTGCTGCACCAGGTGCGGGTCCCGCAGCCCGGCGTAACCGAAGGCACCGGCGCGTACCGAGCCGAGCTCGAGCCCGTCGCCGGCGCTCCGCGGCCCGTACGCGAACGTGTAGCGCGCCAACGTGGCCGGCTCGCGCAGGTCGAGCAGCGCGGCGACCCTGTCACGCATGGTGAGCACCGGAACCCAGCCGTCCCCGGAGTCGGCCAGGCCGGTGACCTGGTTCTCGCACAAGACGAAGCCGAGACGAAACGGTGCCTGCAGCTTGATGCGCTTGGTCCTGACCACCCGGGTGCGGCCGTCGACGCGGACCTCGATGCTCATCCGACTGCGGCTGGAGTCGTAGGCCACGGCCACGTGCTCGTCGTCCGCCGTGGCGAGCCCCGCGAGCACGCCCGTCGTCGACATCCGCGTCACCTCGAGCTCGACCGCGGCGAAGGGCGCGACCGGAGACTGCTGGGTGCGCGTCATGCCCGCGCTGGGTCCTGCCGCCTGGTCGACCAGCTCGAAACCGGGAGCGATCAGCTCGAACGGCCGAAAGCGTTCCGCGACGCGAAAGGACGGCCCCGACACACGCGGCTCCTCAGGTCGAGACGGGTCGGAGTCGCACGCCGTCACGGCCAGGCCCAGGCCGGCGGCACCCAGCTTGAGCACCGAGCGCCGGGAGAGCGTCTCCCGGCCCTCGGCGAGCGTCACCCCTTGAGCCCGGACCGGCTGACACCCTCGATGACGTAGCGCTGGGCGAACATGTAGAGCAGCAGGACCGGGAGACTGGCCACCGCGGCACCTGCCATCAGCAGGTCGTAGCGGACGTTGTTGGCCGCCTGAAGGGTTGCCAGACCTGCTTGCAGCGTCCGGTTCTCCGGGCTGAAGAGCACATAGACGGGCCACAGGAAGTCGTTCCAGTTGGTGAGGAACGACAGCAGAGCCAGAGTCGCGAGCGCAGGCCTCGACAAGGGGAGAATGACCTTGCTGAAGACCTGCCAGCGGTTGGCTCCGTCCAGGAACGCTGACTCCTCGAGCTCCTTGGGCAGCTGCAGGAAGAACTGTCGCAGGAAGAACACACCGAAGGCGCTAGCCGCCGTGGGAACGATGACGGCCGTCAACGTGTCGAGCCAGAAGAGCCGCGCCACGATCTCGTAGTTGGGGACGACGAGAATCACCGGAGGTACGAACAGAGTGGCGATGATGGTCGCGAACACGATCTTCTTGCCGCGGAACTCCATGCGCGCCAGGGCGTAGGCGGCCAGAGCCGAGGTGGCTACGACAAGCACTGCGTGCGCCGTCGCGGATAGCAGCGAGTTCAAGAACCACTGGAAGACCGGGGTGTCCGCGGCGTTGAGGATCCGGTCGTAGGCCTGAGTGGTGGGGCTGGTCGGGAACAGGCTCGGCGGCGTCGCCTGCGCGCCCGCGGGTGTCTTGAACGACGTACCGACCATGAACACCAGGGGGCTGATGAACAGGACGGAGAGCAGGAAGAGCAGCCCGTACCTCACCGCTTTCATGACTGCGCCCCCGTCTTGTCACGAGACAACCGGAACACCAGGATCGACAACGCCATCAGGAACAGGGTGAGGATCCAGCTCGCGGCTGCTGCCTCCCCCATCTGGAAGTCGCGCAGTCCCTGCTGTGCGATGTAGTAGATGGCGGTGCGGGTCTGATCACCCGGTGCGCCCTCGGTCATCACGAAGGACTGCCCGAACATGTTGGCCGACGCGATGATGGTGATCATGAGCACGAAGATGGTCACGGGGCGAAGTCCAGGCAGCGTCACGTTCACGAACGACTGCCAGGGCGAGGCACCGTCCAGCTTCGCCGCCTCGTACAGCTCGCCGGGGATGTCCTGCAGTCCGGCGAGGAAGATGACCGCGTTGAACCCGAGCGTCCACCACACAGTGACGCCGACCAGCGCCACCCAGGCCGCCGGCAGTGACCCGAGCCATGCGATGTCGTCGGGGAGTCCCACCAGACCCATCAGATAGTTGACCGCACCGATGTTCGTGTCGAGCAGGAACCGCCACAGCAACCCGATGACGGCCACGCCGAGCACGTAGGGCGTGAAGAAGATCGCCCGTACGAGGGTCCGGCCGCGGAACTTCAGGTTCATGATCAGCGCGACCGCAAGCGGAACCACCAGGAGCAGCGGCACGCTCAGCACCGTGAATATCGCGGTTGCCTTCATGGAGTCCCAGAAGGGGTCGAAGGTCACCGACCCGGGCGAAAGCAGGTCCTTGTAGTTGTCGATTCCGACGAAGGGCTTCGTAGGAAGCGTGAAGTTCCAGCTGTGCAGGCTTATCCACAGGCCCAGCACGATGGGTGCGATGACGAACACCAAGAAGAGCAGGAGGTAGGGCGCGAGAAACAGATAGGCGGCGAGGTCGTCCCGCCGTCCGCCGCCCCTCGGCGCCTTGACCTCGCGGTCCGCGACCGGAACGGCCGCTACGGCATCAGTGGTATTGGTGGTCATGGCTGGCCTCAGAGCCCGTACTGTGCACGGGCCTTTTCGAGCAGCTCCTGAGCGTCCTCCTGTGCCTTGGTGAGGGCGGCCTCAGGTTCCTCTCGACCGAGGTTGACCTGGTTGATGGCGACTTCGATCGTCTCCGGCGTGACGCCGCCCAATCCGGGTGCCGACGGCAGGAACCGCAGGTTGTCGATCTGCTCCTTGAGCGCGGCCTGCGGCGAGCTGGTGAAGACCTCGTCCTCGCGAGCGGAGTTGAGGGCCGGGATCATGCCGGCCTCCGTCCACTTCGCCGACTGCTCGCTCATCCAGCCGATGAAGGTCTTGGCGGCGTCGGCCCGGTCCTGCTCCTCGGCTGCCTGGGAGGTCAGGAAGAACTGGTGGGAGGCACCCCATGCGGCCGGCTCGGTGCCGATGGTGGGCAACGGTGCGAGCGCCCAGTTGATGTCGGTCGTCTGAAGGTCGTTGATCTGCCAGATGCCGTTCCAGTGGATCGAGGTCTTTCCCCCCTTGAATGCGACGTAGTCGGCGTCGGCGTTCACGTTCTCGGGGCTGTAGCCCTTGTCGATCTGCTCGCGCATCCAGCTCAGAGCCTGGACACCCGGCTCTTCCCCGAAGGTCGCCTCGGAGCCGTCCTCGCCGTACGGCAGGCCGCCGAACTGGTACAGCAGCGACAGGAAGATGGGAAGCCCCGGCCAGAGATTCGGCATCCAGAAGGGCTGGTCGAATCCAGCGTCCTGCAGCTTCTGCACAGCCTCATCGAAGCTTGCCGCATCGGTGGGCGGCTCGGTGATGCCCGCCTCATCGAAGTGGTCCTGGTTGTAGTACATCGCGATCGTGTGCACGTCGAGTGGGATGCCGTAGCGCTCGTCCTCGTAGGCGCTCGCCTCCCACACTGCGGGGGCGAACTGGTCCTCCGCGAGGCCGAGGGACTCGGCGAGGTCATCGACCGGGACGATCACGTTGCTGACCGCGTTGGTCGGCAGCTGGTCGAGGTGCATGACCCCTACGTCAGGACCCTTCCCGGCCTGGGTCGCCGCCGGGAGCTGCTGGTAGAACGTCGGCCAGTCGACGGTGTTGTTCTTGATCGAGATGAGCTCGTGCTCTGCCTGGAAGTCCTTGACCAGCGCCTGCATGGCCGGTCCGTCACCTCCGGTGAACCCGTTCCAGTAGGCCAGCGTCAGTGCCGCTCCCTCGTACTCCCCACCCGAGAAGCCGCCGACGCCTTCCTCCTCGCTGCTGCCGGGGGCACCCTGGCCTCCCCCGCAGCCGGTCAGCACCGCAGCCAGGCTGCCGCCGCCGATCACCAGGAACTTGCGACGGCTGAGACCACTGGGGTCGAGCACCGTGATGGGACTGCGGGAACGGTTCATGTGTCCTGCTCCTTGGCTGGAAGAATCTGGCGCTGCCGTGGGTGGCGACGCGCGCGTTGCCATTGTTGGCCAGACGCGCCGCGTGCCAAGACGTGGGTGGCATCCCGGCTCGTAACGTGCCGCGATTGTTACAACAGTGAGCCGACGGAGATGCCCTGATATGACGGCACCGGGCTCGGCCGCCGGAGGGTTGTCTGGTTCTACAGCGCGTGCTGCGACCTTGTAAAGGCGACGTGCCTACGGATGGACGGTCAGATCGCCCGCTTCTTCAGCTTGCGGCGCTCCCGCTCGCTGAGGCCGCCCCAGATACCGAACCGCTCGTCGTTGGCCAATGCATAGTCCAGGCACTCCGCGCGGACGTCGCAGGTCAGACAGACCTTCTTGGCCTCCCGGGTGGAGCCGCCCTTCTCCGGGAAGAACGCCTCCGGATCGGTCTGCGCGCACAGGGCGCGCTCTTGCCACAGCAGCTCTCCCTCGCCCGGCTCGAGCAAGTCGTCGAAGCCCGCCAGCTCGCAGGCCGGCGGCTCACTCGGCACCGCTGGTGCCGGGACGACGCTCAGGCCCTCACTGGGTTGCCAGCCACCCGGTGTCTCCAGGGAGTCGAGCGCAGCGAGCTCGACCGCCACCATCGAGCCCACCGCCTGGGGCCTTGCGTCGGGCCTTGCGTCAGGCACTGTCGCCTCGGACAGGTCTCGCATGCTGTCTTGCACCGTGTCTTGCACCGTGTCTCCTCGACCGTTGATGTCTGGCGTCACCGACTTCTGCCGCCGCCTGGAGCAGCCATGCGTCGCTGTCTGGTGGATTCGCGGTCCACCGGACGACACGTATGGAATTACATGCT
>DASQMN010000021.1:0-8408 GCA_035645475.1 Nocardioidaceae bacterium | reverse complement strand
CACCGCCACGACGGAGGTCACCGATCCAGTGGCAGCGCCTCCCAGCGACGTGCGACCGGCCGAGGTGGTCGACAGCGTGGTGATCTCTCCGGAAAGTGAACGACCCGACGGGCATCGACCGAGCTTCTGAGTCCAGGGCATTTGCGCCTCCGGCGGCTAGACACTGCCGGAGGCCCGTCGGCGGGCTCGCGACTGTCCGCCACAGGTGGGCCCACCCGGCGATCCTCATTGTTGAGCCGTACGATGCGTTGCCGCCTCGCCTGACGATATCTAGCCTTCGAACGCGACTCGGCCCCCGATGTCGCAAGGACAGCGGGGGCCGGGTTACGGACAGTGGTTGCTACTGCCGGTAGGCGGTCCAGCTCCTCTGCATTCGAGACGCCTGTCCCTCGGTGAACTCATGCAAGCACTCGTCGTCCGTGTAGTCCATAAAGTTCTCGATGGGGTCGACGCCCGGCTGTTCGCAGGTGTCACGCCCCTTCGGGCACTCGAACGCAGGCGAGGCCTCGTACGGTGTGTCGGCCACGAAGTCGCCGGGCTGCGTGCACCCGTTGGCGAAGGTGTGCGCCAGGTTCATCCAGTGCCCCACCTCGTGCGTGAGCGTGTCACCGCCGTTGTAGGGCCACACGTACTGAGTCTGTGGCAGCGTCCGGTAGTCGATCACCACGCCGTCGTAGAAGCGGGGCAGCGCCGTGTCGCCGACGAAGCTCGAGGGGTAGTAGGCCCACCCGAGCAGGAACTTGCCCAGTTTGGCGGTGTAGACGTTGAGCGTGTCGGCGCCGCCCTGGTGCAGTGCCTTCTTCATCTTGATCTCTTTGTGGCCACCCCGGTAGAAGCGCGGTTCGCCGCCCTGGGCGTAGAACATGGTGAACCACTGTGGCTTGGTGGTGCGGTCGACGTCCTCGAGGACGAACTTGAAGTTCGTGTCGGCGGCGTCCTCATCGGTCCGACCACCGAAGGAGTCGTTGAGCACGTCCATCTGGCGTGTGATCCACTGCTGCGGGACGTTGCCGCCCTGCAGGGTGCCGTTCTTGCGGATGACATGGAAGGCCACCGGCACCGTGACGGCCGTGTCAGCGGCTTGTGCCCGGGCGATCTGTCGTCGATGCTCGGACACCCACTTGGCCAGCGGGTCGCGGGTCTGTGTCATCAGGTCGTCGCGGGGGACGTAGCCCTTCGGGGCATCGGCGACGGGGCCGTACACCGTGCAGCCGTCCCCTTCCAGCACCGGTGCGGCCGACGCCGTCGGCAAGGTGACCATTCCGAGTCCGGTCACGGCCATGACGGCTGCCATGCCGCGTGCAACCAGCGATGTACGCATATTCCCCCCGTATGAAAAGTGGACGAGCGCGGTGACCGTAAGCAGGCAGCAGTCACCGCGTCAACCCCGTGCCGGCGTAACCGTCAAGCGGGGGGTACGGCAAGCCGCTAAGGGGTACGAGCCGCACATGAGCGTTCTGGCGTCCACCATGACCAAGGTCCGAACGACTGGAGCCCGCATCGTCGCGGAGTACGAGAACGGCCAGGAGACGCGGCCCATCGGCGGATACGTGCGGGCCATGGCCACCTACGGCTCCTTGGTCACCGGGCTCACGGTCGCCGGCCGGTCCCGAGGGGTGCGCCTACCCGAGCGGGTGCCTTACGACGATCTGGCGCTGCTGACGGTCGCGACCTTCCGCGGCAGCCGCCTGCTGGCCAAGTCGGCAGTGGCGAGTCCGTTGCGAGCACCGTTCACCGAGTTCGCCGGCGCCGGTGGCCCGGGCGAAGTCAAGGAAGAGGTCACCGCGGAGGGACACCTGCATGCCGTCGGGGAGCTCCTGACCTGCCCGTTCTGCCTCGGCCAGTGGATCGGCACCCTGCTGATGGCCGGCTACCTCGCCGACCCCCGTCGCACCCGCTGGGTGGCGGCCACGTTGACGGCTGCCGCCTTGTCCGACGCCCTTCAGCTGGCGTACGCGCGTCTCGAGGGGTGACCCTGCGTCGGCTGACGCGGCCTCGTGTCGGTCAGTCGGCCGCACGTCTGCTGTCGCCCCTTGGTGGTTTCGGCGAAGCGGCCAACCCAGCACTCGACACTTGACAAGCACGAAGCGGCCCCCGGCAATCGCCGGGGGCCGCTTCGTGTTCTGTGTGTCCTAGCCGTAGGGGTCAGACGCTGCTGCTCGGAGGAGCCGTGGCCCCGCCGCTGTATCCGCTGCTACCGCTGCTCGAGGAGCCGCTGGCCTGGCCCTGGACGGACTGCTTGGCACTTTGTGCCTGCCCCGCCACGTCGTCCTTGGCAGACTGCGCCTCGCTCTTGACCGTGCCGACAGCGTCCTGAGCCGAGGACTGAACCGTCTGAGCGGCCTGCTGAGCGGGCTCCCGAAGATTCTCCGCGACTTCCTGTGCTGCAGCCTTGGCCTTCTCCTGCAGCGGTGCTGCCAGGTCGGTCGCACGGTCCTTCAGCTGTACGGCCGCGCGCTGCTCGGCGTCGGACGCCGGCAGGAGTGACGACGCCAGCCACCCGACACCGAACGCGATCAGCCCCGCGGCCAGAGGGTTGCCCTGAGCCTGGGAGACGACCTGGCCCGGAGCTGAGGACGCGGCGCCGGACACGTTGGACGCGGCACCGGTGACCGATGACATGGCCGAGGAGGCCTTGTCCTTACCGGTGTCGACGACGCTCGGTCCGCCACTGCTGGAACCGCCGCTTGGCATAACGCCCATGACCTTGTCCTTCAGGGATCCGCTGCTGCTGCTGCCGGAGCTGGACGAGGGGGTGGGGACAGCGCCCATCACCTTCTCCTTGACGCCGCGCGCACGGTCCTTGACCTGCTCGGTCTTGCGCTGGGCGACGTACTTGGGGTTGACCTTCTCGTTCAAGGTGTCAACATCGGCACTCAGCTCAGCGCGCGTGCGCTCGATGTCGGCCCTGATCTGGTCGGGATCTTGTGTCATCTCGGCCTCCTCAACGGTTGGTGGGCTTCAGGGCAGACGGGGCCTCTTGCAAGGTCTCGATCGTCTGCTCGGGCTTGGGGTTGACCTGCTGCAGCTTCTTCTTGCCCATCAGCGCGAGCACGCCTGCGATGACGGCTAGCAGGACGGTCACGACCAACGCAGCCCAAGCGGACTCGTCGAAGAGGCTCGCGAGCGCCTGCCACAGCGTGATCAAGGCGAACATCAGGAGGAAGAAGCCAGCCACACCGGCTGCCGCGAGCATGGCCGCCGCCGCACCGGCCTTCTTGGCCTCGACCGTGAGCTCCGCCTTCGCCAGCTGCATCTCCTGCCGCATCAGCGTGGACATGTCCTCGCTGATGCGGCCCATGATCTGTCCGACCGAGACGTCGGAGATGTCATTGCCCGTGGAGGTGCTGCCCGCGGCGTAGCTGCCGCCCGACGAGCTCGGTGTGTAGGCAGACGCCCCGTAGCCGGTGTCCCCGGTCGTCTCGGTGTACCCCGTCGTCTCGGTGTAGCCAGCGTCGGTGTACCCCGTGCCGGCCGCGGCGTACTCGGTACCAGCTGCGGGATAGCCGGCACCCGTCGTCGCGGTGTAGTCGGGATCCGCCGCCGGGTAGTCCGCACCGGTGGCGGGATACTCGTTGGGTTCCGGGTAGTTTCCCGGGTTCACGGGGTGGCTCATCGCGGCGGCCCCAGCGGGTCGTTGGCGGTTCCCGGGATGCCAGGTGCGATCTCGGTGCCTGCGGGCTGCGTCGGGCTCACCGGGTCGTAACCGGCGTCGTAGTCCGTTGCCGAGCCGGTCGTCGCAGGAGCCCCGCCCACTGGCCACAGGTCGCCGTCACCAGACGTGCCCGCGTACGTGGGCGTCGTCTCGTACGAAGTCTCGTAGGAGGTCTCGTACGTCGGCAGCTCGGTGTAGCTGGAGCTGCTGGAGGTGTCGCGCTTGGCGTCGACACCTGCGCGGGTGAGTCGGCCAGCGGCCAGACCGGCCGCGGCAGCACCGAGCAGGAAGACACCGGGCTTGCGCCGCGCGAAGTTGCGCGCGTCCTCGATCAGGTCCTGCGGCTCGCGGCTCTCCAGCCAGTCAGCCACACCCTGCACACGAGTCGCGGCCTGGCGAACCACCTCGGCAGCGATCCCGGACGAGTCGCTGCTGGACGCCATCGTCTGCAGTTCCTCACCGAGGGAGCGCACCGTGCTGATGGCCTTGCTCTGCTGGCTGGTGGCCTGCTGCGCTACCTGGGTACGGGCCTCGCCCACCAGGTTGCGCGCCTGCCCGACTGCCTCGCTGACGACCCTCTGGCCCTCCTGCTTGGCTGTGTCGGCTACCTGGCCACCGCTGTCGGCGGCCGTGCGCGCGACACTGCTGGCCTCGTCCTTGGCCGTCTGCGTCGTGGAACTCTGCGGCTGCTGACTCATGTGCACCTCACATCCGTCGTCTCTGGCGACGCCCGGCGCTTTGGGCCGGGTCTGTCGCAGCCCACCTCGTACCCGCGTTCCGGGTGGTCAAACGGGGAATGAGGTCAGGCTGTGAGGGTATTCAACCACCGTGTTCTTTTTCTTCTCGAATCGCCTCGGCTGCTTCGGATCGCTCATGTTGTCGGTGGCGCTCACCGTGGTATTGCTCGTCGTGCTCTCTGTTGCCCGGTGACGTCCATGACCTTGTTGTCAGATGCATCACGAAAAGGCCTCGTCAGTCCGGTTCGGCTTGCTTCGTGCCGGTCGAAGCAAACATCCTTGCCTCGTGACTGAGACATGGGCCATCGCGCTGGTGCTGCTCGGTTGTCCGGTGATTCTGGGCCTTCTGCTCGCGGTGCTCAGCGTGCTGGAGGACTCGCTGTCAGAGTCGGTCGCGCCGGCGGTGACCGACTCGACCGCTGAGTCGTCTGCGACCGCCGCTGCGCCGACGTCACGGCATGACTCCAGGCCGATCGACCGGGTGCCGGTCGCTGAAGGCGCTCGCCCCTAGAGGCAGTGACGCCTGTAACAATCCGGGCGTGGACATCGCGCTGACATTGTCGCCCGGGCGCCTGTCGTGGCGTCGGTCAGCGTCGTGATAACGCCCTTCGGTGGATCGGTCGAGTCCCACTGCAACAAGTGGCGCAGGTTGTTCTCCGGCGGGCTCGTCACTGCAAAGACCTTCGAGATCGGGCACGTCGGAGCCCGCGACTCATTCGTGCCCGCGCACGACAGCGTGCACTCGGGGGTGGGGCACCATCCGCTCATCCGTTGCCACGAGCCAGGCGAGCCCTGCGCCTCATGCTTCGAGGACAAGCGGGCCGGATGAGCGTGCCCGCCGATGCGCGCGTGGTCGCGGCAGCTGTCATCTCGCACGGTCGGGTGCTCGCCTGCCGGCGTGTCTCTCCCGCCGACTCCGCCAGGCGCTGGGAGCTGCCCGGGGGCAAGGTCGAGCTGGCTGAGAGCGAGCCAGAGGCTCTGATGCGAGAGGTGCGCGAGGAGCTCGGCTGCGAGGTACGGCCACTGCACCGCCTGGCCGGTGAGGTGTCGCTGCGTCCGGGACTGGCGCTGTCAGCCTGGGCGGCCGAGCTGGCTGACGGCGAGCCCGTCCCGACCGAGCACGACGCGATGCGGTGGCTCGCACCGGAGGAGCTCACCGAGGTGGACTGGCTGCCCGCGGACACCGGCTTCGTCGCTCAGCTGCATGCCTCCCTGCTCGACGGCGAGCGCCTGCTCGGCGGCAACGTGGGGGGCGCGGTCCGGATCGGGACCACGGTGCGTCGCCCGACCGGGCCGTGGACACCGGCCGTGCACGACCTGCTGGCCTTCTTGGCCGACTCCGGGCTCGAGGGCGTTCCCCGTCTGGTCGGCTCCGACAGCCGAGGTCGGGAGGTCCTCACATACCTGTCGGGCCGTGCCCTCGACGTGGACACGGAGATCGCTCCGGACGAGATGCTGGTCGAAGCCGTGCATTGGGTGCGTCGCTACCACGACGCGGTGTCGGCGTATCGACCCACCGGAGCCCGCTGGCGCACGACCTCTGCTCAGCTGGCGGCCGGTCAGATCATCTGCCACAACGACGCGGGCGGCTACAACTGGGTGGTGGCGGGCCAGCGGTTCGTCGGGATGATCGACTGGGACATGGCCGGGCCGGGTCGTCCGCTTGACGACCTTGCCTTCATGGCGTGGAGCTCCCTGCCGCTGGTCCGGCCGCTCCCGCTGGCTGATGTCGTACGCCGGCTCCGCTTGATGGCTGCCTCGTACGGAGGCGTGAGCGCGACCGAGCTGCTCGACGCAGTCGACCCGCGGATGTCCTTCGCCGCCGGCCGGATCACTGCAGGCCAAGGCGCTGGCGACCCGGGCATGCTCAATCTGTTGGAGGCCGGAGAACCGGCCCGCATGCTGGCCGCTCTGGACGCCCTGCGACAGAGGACCTCAGCGATCCGCGCCGCACTCGGATGACGAGCTCAGGCTGACCCCAGCGCCCGAGCGAAGAAGTCGATCTGCAGCAGCTCGAGGTTCTCCGCCACCGTCTCCTGGGACGCCATGTGGGTGACCCCGCTGAGGGGCAGCACCGTGTGTGGCCGGCCGGCGGCCAGCAAGGCGGAACTGAGCTGAAGGGTGTGCGCGAAGACGACATTGTCGTCGGCGAGGCCGTGAATCATCATCAACGGCCGTTGGGACCCGGCTGCGAGCGGGAGCAGCGAGTTGGCGTCGTAGACCTCCGGCTGCTCGTCCGGATGACCGAGGTAGCGCTCGGTGTAGAAGGTGTCGTAGAGGCGCTGCTCGGTCACCGGAGCGCCGGCCACCGCGGCGTGGAACACGTCGGGGCGAGACAGGACCGCCTTGGCCGCCAGGTACCCACCGAACGACCAGCCGGTGATGCCGACCCGGGAGGCATCGATGTCGTCGGGCCAGCGCTCGAGAACGCCTGCCAACGCCTCCACCTGGTCGGCCAGCGTCACGTCGGCCAGCCGGTCGCGCACCGATCGCTCCCAGTCGTGCCCGCGGGCAGGCGTACCCCGCCCGTCGGCGACGACCACGCAGAAACCCTGGTCGGCCATCCACTGGGCGCGGAGGAATGGTCGCGAGGCGTGCAGCACCAGCTGGGCGTGGGGGCCGCCGTAGGGGGCCATCAGCACCGGTAGCCGGCGCGAGCCGGGTACGTGCTCACGCGGGAAGAGCACGGCCGTCCGCAGCGCGCGCTCGCCCGCGCTGAGGAGCGTGACCTGAGGACGGAAGCCCGCGTAGAGCTGCATGTTGGCCAGCTCATGGCGCTCTGAGTCGGCGACGACGAAGACCTGCACCCCGTCGGCGTCCAGGCCACCTCGTGCGACTGCCCAGGTGCCTGCGACAACGGTGCCGGAGTGAACCGCGTCTCCTTCGGTCATCGCTCCGGGTGCAACCGCGCCGTCCCAGCCGATCCAGCCCAGCTGCACCTGGGTCGGCTCGGCGGAAGCGCTGACCAGGACTCCGGTGTCCGCGACGTCGACGACGGCACGAATGTGCAGACCGACCGGACTCAGCGGTTCGCCGTCGACGCACACCCTGCGTGTGTCCTGGGAGTCCTCACAGGTCACCAGCCGGCCATCCGGGGACCAGGCGGGCACACCGGTGACGAGATCCAGCCAGGCGTCGTCATGCAGCTCACGCACCGTGCGGGTCGCGCCAGTGGACACGTCGACCGCGAGGATCTGTGACGTCTTCTGGTCGCGGCTCATCACCTGCAGCAGCGGGTCACCGGCCTCGGTCCAGCTGACCCGGCACAGGTAGGGGAAGGCGACGGCATCCCAGCCGACCTGCAGTCGCTCCCCGCCCAGCGTGACGTGCCACAGCGAGACGTCCGCGTTGGTCGTGCCCGCCGCCGGATAGCGATGCGCGACCGGCGTTGCTTCGGGGTGACCCGGGTCGGAGATGAACCAGACGGGCACCGCGCTCTCGTCATAGCGCTCCACCAGCAACGCCGAGCCGTCCGGGGCCCACCAGTAGCCACGGTGGCGCTCCATCTCCTCGGCGGCGATGAACTCCGCCTGTCCCCAGACCACGTGCTCGCCCACCGCCTCGACGAGTGCTCGGTCGCCCGTTCCGTCGGTGCCGACGACCCGCAGGCCGCGCCCACTGGCGTACGCGACGAGGCGTCCGGTCGGATCCAGCCGAGGGTCGATGACCGAGCCCGTCACCGGCAGCTCGCGCACCGGGCCGGCGTCCGCGGCGAGCTGGGCCAGCCACAAGCATCCGGACAGGGCGAAGCACGCCTGCTCGGCGGCAGCATCGGTGGCATAGGACACGATGCCCCCGCCGGACTCGCGGCTGCGTTCCCGTCTGGCCCGCTCCTCGGCCGACAGCGCCTCCTCGCCGTCTCCGAGCAGGGCCGGCGGCGACGCGACCTCTCGCTCCTGGCGAGTGCCGACGTCGTACGCCCACAGGGCACCGACCCGCTCGGTGCCCGACGGCGTCCGCAGGAAGTGCACGCGACGACCGTCCGGGCTCACCGTGAGCGCACGTGGCACCCCAAG
>DASQMN010000020.1:0-39736 GCA_035645475.1 Nocardioidaceae bacterium | reverse complement strand
GGCGTCCGGGCCTCGGTGAGCGAGGACGGCGCCGCGCCGCCGCCACCTGCCGAGGTGTGTGTCATCGGAGCCGACGACGCGGGCGTTCCGCTGACCGCGTCGGCACGCGCCCGGCTTGTCACCCGGCATGCCAAGAGCGGCGCTGCGATCGTCCGGCTCGTCGACGGCGACCCGTTCACCTACGCCACCGGCCCGGAGGAGGCCCAGGCGTGCGTCAAGGCAGGCCTGTCCTTCGAGGTGGTACCGGGCATCTCGGTGGTCTCCGCCGTGCCCACGTACGCGGGCGTCCCACTGACCACTCGTACGTCCCGCGAGTTGTCCGTGCTGCGCCTCAGCGGGTCCGGCCGCGTCGACTGGCGCCCCTACGCCGGCGAGCGCACCGTCGTGGTCCTGTGCGACGTGGACCGGCTCGCGGAGGCGGTGAGCGGTCTGTGCGACGCGGGGCGCCTCGACGAGACGCCGGTGGCCGTGACGACCGTCGGCACCACCACCGACCAGCGGACCGTGACGTCCACGCTCCGCATCGTCGTGTCCGACGTCGCCAGCGCTGAGCTGACCTCGTCGGCGGTGGTCGTCGTCGGTGAGGTCGTCGGACTGCGCGACACCCTGTCGTGGTTCGAGACCAAGCCGCTGTTCGGGTGGCGCGTGCTGGTGCCGCGCACCAAGGAGCAGGCCAGTGAGCTGTCGGCACGGTTGCGTGCCCACGGCGCGGTGCCTCAGGAGGTGCCCACGATTTCGGTGGAGCCGCCGCGCAACCCGCAGCAGATGGACAAGGCCGTCCGCGGACTGGTCGAGGGTCGATACGAGTGGATCGCCTTCACCTCCGCCAACGCCGTGCGTGCCCTGCGCGAGAAGTTCGACGAGTACGGACTGGACGCAAGAGCGTTCTCCGGGCTGAAGATCGCCGCCGTGGGTGACCGCACCGCCGAGGCGGTGAAGGCCTGGGGTATCCGCCCCGACCTGGTCCCGCAGGGCGAGCAGTCGGCTCGCGGCCTGCTCGAGGAGTGGCCGCCCTTCGACAAGGCGCTCGACCCGATCAACCGGGTCTTCCTGCCACGAGCCGACATCGCCACCGAGACGCTGGTCGCCGGACTGCTGGAGCTCGGCTGGGAGGTCGACGACGTCACCGCGTACCGCACGGTGCGGGCCGCTCCACCACCGGCTCCGGTGCGGGAGGCGATCAAGACCGGCCGCTTCGACGCTGTGGTGTTCACCTCGTCCTCCACGGTGCGCAACCTGGTCGGCATCGCCGGCAAGCCGCACCCCTCGACGGTGATCGCCTGCATCGGGCCGGCCACGGTCGCCACCGCTCAGGAGCACGGGCTGCGCGTGGACGTGATGGCCGACTCGCCGTCGGCCCGGGCGCTGGCCGACGCGCTCGCCGACCTCGGAGCGCAGCGCAGGCAGGAGGCGAGCGAGACAGGCGAGGCGATGTCACGCCCCTCACTGCAGCGACGCGGACCGGTCCGCCGCAAGGCCTGAGCGATGGCGTTCCCCGTCGACCGGCCGCGGCGACTGCGTGCGACACCGGCGGTGCGCCGGCTGGTGGCCGAGACCGACCTCTCGGCTCGCCAGCTGGTGCTGCCGCTTTTCGTCCGCGAAGGGGCAACCGATCCGGTGGCCATCGCTAGCATGCCCGGAGTCGTCCAGCACAGCCGTGACTCCCTTCGCAAGGCGGTTGCCTCCGCCGCCCAGCTCGGTCTCGGCGGGGTCATGCTGTTCGGTGTCCCGCTGGAGAAGGACGCCACCGGCAGTGGCGGGCTCGACCCGCACGGCGTGCTGAACGTCGCTCTCGCCGACGTGGCGACCGAGGTCGGCGACGCCCTGATCGTGATGAGCGACCTGTGCCTCGACGAGTTCACCGATCACGGTCACTGCGGGGTCCTGGACGAGCAGGGCCGGGTCGACAACGACGCGACGCTGGAGGTCTACGCGGCCATGGCACTCGCCCAGGCCGAGGCCGGCGCGGCCATGCTCGGAACCAGCGGCATGATGGACGGCCAGGTCGGCGCCGTGCGGGCTGCGCTGGACGCTGCCGGGCATCTCGACGTCGCGGTGCTGGCGTACGCCGCGAAGTACGCATCGGCCTTCTACGGTCCGTTCCGCGAGGCGGTCAACTCCGCTCTGGTCGGCGACCGGCGCACGTACCAGCAGGATCCGGCCAACCGGCGCGAGGCCGTACGCGAAGCCCGGCTCGACGTGGACGAGGGCGCCGACCTGGTCATGGTCAAGCCGGCTCTGGGGTACCTCGACCTGGTCCGCGACATACGGGAGGCGGTCGACGTGCCGGTCGCCGCCTACAGCGTGTCAGGGGAGTACGCCATGGTCGAGGCTGCAGCGGCGAACGGCTGGATCGACCGCGAGCGCGCCATCGTCGAGGTGCTCACCGGCATCCGACGCGCCGGTGCGGACGTGGTGCTGACCTACTGGGCGGCCGAGGTCGCGGCCGCCCTGGACTAGGGATATGAGTGCGGACACATCGGCCGTCTGCCCCGAGCGCCACCTCGGCAGCGAGAGGACAATAGAGACGTGACGACAACCGCGACGTCCGGTGCGGCGCCGGCGAGCGAGGCCCTGTTCGAGCGGGCGCTCGCCGTCGTACCTGGTGGTGTGAACTCACCCGTGCGCGCCTTCCACGCCGTCGGTGGCACCCCGCGCTTCTTCGTCTCCGGTCACGGGCCGTACGTCGTCGACGCCGACGGTCGCGAGTACGTCGACCTCGTGTGCTCGTGGGGCCCGCTGCTGCACGGGCACGCGCACCCGGCAGTGGTGGACGCGGTGCAGGCTGCGGTGGCCAGGGGGACGTCGTTCGGGGCGCCCAGCGAGCCGGAGGTGGCGCTGGCCGAGGAGATCGTGCGACGCACCAGCGTCGAGCAGGTGCGCCTGGTCTCCTCGGGCACCGAGGCGACCATGTCGGCGGTGCGGCTGGCGCGCGGCTTCACCGGGCGGGACCTCGTCGTCAAGTTCGCCGGCTGCTACCACGGTCACGTCGACTCCCTGCTCGCCGCGGCCGGGTCCGGCCTGGTGACCTTCGCCGTTCCCGGCACTCCCGGAGTCCCGGCCGCCGCCACCGCGGCCACGCTGGTGCTGCCCTACAACGACGAGGCGGCGGTGAGCGCTGCGTTCGCCGAGCACGGGGACCGCATCGCCTGCCTGGTCACTGAAGCAGCGCCGGCCAACATGGGGGTGGTGCCACCCCGGCCGGGGTTCAACGCCTTCTTGGCGCGCACCTGCGCCGAGCACGGTGCCTTGCTCATCAGCGACGAGGTGATGACGGGCTTCCGCGTCTCGCGCTCAGGGCACTGGGGCCTCGACGGCGCGGTAGAGGGTTGGTCGCCGGACCTCGCCACGTTCGGCAAGGTGATGGGCGGCGGCCTGCCCGCGGCCGCCTTCGGCGGCCGCGCCGACGTGATGGCCATGCTGTCGCCGGTCGGACCCGTCTACCAGGCGGGCACCCTCTCGGGTAATCCGGTGGCGACCACGGCCGGGCTGGCCACCTTGGTGCTCGCTGACGAGCCCGCGTATGCGCGGGTCGACGCTGCGGCGGCTCAGGTCGAGAAGATGGCCTCGACCGCGCTGAGCGAGGCCGGCGTGCCCCACCTGGCGCAGTCGGCGGGCAACCTCTTCAGCGTGTTCTTCGTCGACGACGCCGACGCTTGCGAGGTCCGCGACTTCGCGACGGCGCAGCGCCAGGAGCTGCACCGGTTCCGTGCCTTCTTCCACGCCATGCTGGCGGCCGGCGTGTCCTTGCCGCCCAGCGCCTTCGAGGCGTGGTTCGTCTCCTCGGTGCACGACGACGCCGCCCTGGACCGCATCAGCGAGGCTCTACCGGCCGCTGCCCGGGCGGCCGCACAGGCTGTCCCCGACGGACCCAACCTCCCCCTGCCCGAGGAGCGCTCGACATGACGTCCCCGTCAGTACCCGAGTCGTCGGTCAAGCCCGACCCGGCCGAGCCGCAGAGCGATCAGGAGGCCGAGCAGGCCGCCCAGGACTCGCTGCTCGTCCATGGCAAGCCGCTCGTGGGCGGAGCCGTCGACGAGGCCCAGACCGACGCCCGGCCCGACATGTCCGCCGAGCGCACCGTGGTGCACCTCGTCCGCCATGGCGAGGTACACAACCCCGAGGGCGTGCTGTACGGCCGGCTGCCTGGCTTCCGGCTGTCGGAGCGGGGTCGGGAGATGGCCCGGCGCCTCGCCCAGCACTTCGCCGAGGCCGACGTCACCCATCTGGTCGTCTCCCCGCTCGAGCGGACGCACGACACCGCTGCTCCGCTGGCAGAGGCCAAGGAGCTCAGCTGGCGGGTCGACGAGCGTGTCATCGAAGCGGGCAACAAGCTCGAGGGGCAGAAGTTCGGAGTCGGCGACGGAGCATTCCGTCACCCCCGGGTCTGGTGGCACCTGCGCAACCCGTTCCGCCCGTCGTGGGGCGAGCCGTACCGGGAGATCGCGGCCCGCATGCTCGCGGCGATGGCCGACGCACGCGACGCCGCGCGTGGCCACGAGGCCGTGATCGTCTCCCACCAGCTGCCGGTGTGGATCGCGCGCTCGCACGTGGAGAAGCGGCGCTTCGCGCACGACCCGCGCCGGCGTGAGTGCAACCTGGCCAGCGTCACCTCGGTCACCTACGCCGGCGACGCGATCATCGGCCTGTCCTACGCCGAGCCGGTCGCGGACCTGCTGCCCGTCCGCGCCGACAAGAAGTTCGCCGCCGGCGCATGACCGCTCCAGCCCGTCGCCGTCGTAGCCCGCTCGCGCTCGCCGCGGTCGCAGGGTTGCTGGTGCCGGCTGTCGCAGGATGCTCACGGGTCGACAGCACCGGTGCCGACGGCTACGTGACCGCCGAACGCTCGGTGCTGGTGATCGCCGAGGCCGACCGGGGTGAGCCGGTGACCGGCGTGGGCGGCACCACCGTCGATGGCGAGACGTTCGACCTGACCGAGGCGCGTCAGGACGCAGCCGAGACCGTCGTGAACGTGTGGGGATCCTGGTGCCCGCCTTGCCGCGCCGAGACCGACGACCTGGTGGCTGCCGAGGCCGAGCTGGCCGGGGAGGACGTGCTCTTCGTCGGGATCAACGTCAGGGACACGCCGAGTGCAGCCCGCGCCTTCCAGCGCAGCCGCGACGTGACCTGGCCGAGCCTGGACGACCCGGGCGCTCGCAGTGCACTGGCCTTCCGTGACGTCCCCTCCGCGGCCATCCCCACCACCTGGGTGCTGGACGACGAGGGCCGGATCGGTGCCCGCATCGTGGACGAGGTCGACGCCTCCACCCTGATCGACGTCGTGGCCGACGTACGCGCCGGCGACGTCAGCAGCGACGGCTCGGATGGGTGAGTGGTTCGGCGACACCGCCTTCGCCGGCTCGCTGCTGCTGGCCGTGCCGGTCGCCGCGTTGGCAGGCCTGCTCTCGTTCTTCAGCCCGTGCGTCGTGCCGCTCCTGCCCGGCTACCTGTCGTACGTGTCCGGACTGTCCGCAGCCGAGCTCGCCGCGAGCGACGCGGGCACGCGGCACCGCGGCCGGCTGCTCACCGGCGCGCTCCTCTTCGTGCTCGGTTTCACCGCGGTCTTCGTGTCGTACGGCACCCTGTTCGGCGCCGCCGGGTTCTGGCTGCAGGAGTACTACCGCCCGTTGACCATCGTGCTCGGTGTCCTGGTCATCGTCATGGGGCTCGTATTCAGCGGGCTGCTGCCGTTCCTCCAGCGCGACGTACGGGTGCACCGGGTGCCGGCTGTCGGTCTGGTGGCCGCGCCGTTGCTCGGGGTCTTCTTCGGCATCGGCTGGACCCCCTGCATCGGCCCCACCCTCGCGGCCGTGCTGACCCTGTCGTACTCCGCCTCCGATGCCTCAGCGGCGCGGGGCGCGCTGCTGACGGCGGTCTACTGCCTCGGGCTGGGGCTGCCGTTCATCGTCGCGGCCCTGGCGTTGCGCCGCTTCCTGGAGGCGACCTCCTGGCTGCGGCGACACCAGGCATGGGTGTCGGCACTGGGCGGCGGGATGCTCGTGCTCGTGGGCGTCGCGCTGCTGACCGGCTGGTGGGACGTCTGGGTGGTCGCGCTGCAGCAGTGGGCCGCCGGCTACGAGCTGGTGATCTGAGTGTCCGCCCCGGCGCTGACTGCGCGCGAGACCGGGCGGTGGGCCTGGCGCACCCTCACCTCGATGCGCACCGCCCTGCTGCTGCTCCTGCTGCTGGCACTGGCCGCCGTGCCCGGCTCGATCATCCCGCAGACCGGCGTCGACCCCGTGGCCGTCCAGGCCTACGCGCGCAAGTACCCCGACCTCGCCCCCTGGCTGGACCGGCTGGGGCTGTTCTCGGTCTACAGCTCGGTGTGGTTCGCCGCGATCTACCTACTGCTCATGGTGTCGCTTGTCGGGTGCATCATTCCGCGCACCGGGCACTACCTCCGGGCGCTGCGCGCTCGCCCGCCGGCGACACCGCGTCACCTGTCGCGCCTGCCGCACTCGCAGACCTACCAGACCGACGAGCCGGTCGACGTCGTGCTCGACCGGGCGCAGTCGGTGTTGCGAGCCCGGCGATTCCGCACCGACGTACGGGCGGAGGGGCTCGGTGACCCTGATCTGGTGGAGGCCGGCTCGGTGGCAGCGCAGCGGGGGTACTCGCGCGAGGCCGGCAACCTGCTCTTCCACATCGGCCTGGTCGTGGTGCTCGTCGGCGTCGCCGTCGGTGGACTGGTCGGCTACCGGGGCAGCGTCATCGTCAGCGAGGGCAGAGCCTTCTCCAACACGTTGACGCAGTACGACCAGTTCGCCTCCGGCGTGCTCTTCACCGAGGACGACCTGGAGCCCTTCACGGTCAGCCTCGAACAGTTCGACGCCGAGTTCGAGACCTCGGGCCCGCAGGCCGGTGCGCCGCGGCTGTTCCGCGCCGTCGGCACCTACACCCCCGAGCCCGGCGCCTCTGCGCAGCCGTTCGACATCGAGGTCAACTCCCCGCTGCAGCTCGACGGAACGGAGGTGTACCTGCTCGGCACCGGCTACTCACCGGTCGTCACGGTGCGCGACGCCGAGGGCAACGTCGTCACCGACGGCCCGGTGCCGTTCCTGCCGGTCGACTCCTCCTACACCTCCGAAGGTGTGGTCAAGGCACCCGACGCGGAACCGCGAGGCCTCGGGTTCGAGGGTGTTCTGCTGCCGACGGCGGTGGACGGCCCCGACGGAGTGACGCTGTCGGCGTTCCCCGACGCGGCCAACCCGGTGCTCAACCTCTTCGCGTACTCGGGGGACCTCGGCCTCGACGACGGCGTTGCCCAGTCGGTCTACACGCTGGACACCGACGAGATGACACCGCTGAAGGGCCGCGACGGCAAGCAGCTGCGCCTGCAGCTGTCGCTCGGTGAGACGCTGGCGCTGCCCGACGGCCGAGGCTCCATCACCTTCGACGGCATCCGCCGCTTCGCGCGGTTCCAGGTCAGCCAGTCCCCGGGCAAGGTCGTGCCGCTCGCGGCGCTCGTCGTGGCGCTCAGCGGACTCGTCGTGTCGCTGTACGTGCGGCCCCGGCGGGCATGGGTGCGGGCCAGCCGTACCGGCGGGCGTACGGTGGTCGAGGTGGCCGGACTGGACCGGACCGGAGGAGACGACCTCGGGCCGGACCTCGGTGAGCTGGTCGCCGATCTGCGCGGCGCCCCGGCTCGTACGGGCGCCGGACCGGGAGCCAGCGCGGTCGAGCGCGAGCCAGTGACGACGGGCAAGGACTGAGCATGGATCTCGAGCAGTACGCCAGCTGGTCGAACCTCGCCATGGCGAGCGCGACCGTCATCCTCGGCCTCGCCTGGCTGGCTTTCGTCGCCGAGTGGGCGTTCACCAAGGTCGGCGCGCCGCGAGGTGAGCGGGTGCTCGTCGGCGCCGGCGCTCCGGTGGCACCTGCGGGCGCTGCGTCGGGCGGCGACCGCAGCGACGCCGCCGCCCGGGTCGGCCTCACCCTGACGGTGCTCGGTACCGCCGTGCTGCTGCTCGGCGTGCTGACCCGCGGGCTGGCCGCCCAGCGGGTGCCCTGGGGCAACATGTACGAGTTCGCCACCACCGGGCTGCTGCTCGGCCTGCTCGTCTACCTGGTGCTCGTCCAGGTGGCCCAGGTGCAGTGGCTGGGGATCTGGGTCACCGGCTTCGCGGTGGTCGTGCTCGGGCTCGCCTTCACCGTCTACGTGCCGGCGGGACCGCTGGTGCCGGCGCTGCGCTCGTACTGGCTCGTGCTGCACGTGTCCGCGGCCGCCATCGCCGGCGGCGCCTTCCTGGTGGGCGCCGGAGCATCGGCGCTGTTCTTGGTCAAGGAGCGCGCCGAGCGGCGCACCGCTCCCGATCAGCGCACCGGCTACCTGTGGCGGCTGCCGGCATCCGCGGCGATGGACCGGGTCGCGCACCGGGTGCACGCCTTCGCGTTCCCGATCTGGACCTTCGCCGCGCTCATCGCCGGACCGATCTGGGCGCAGTACGCCTGGGGCCGCTACTGGGGCTGGGACCCCAAGGAGGTGTGGGCCTTCATCACCTGGGTGGTCTATGCCGCCTACCTGCACGCCCGCGCGACCGCCGGGTGGCGCGGCCGGGGCGCGGCCATCCTGGCGCTGGTCGGGTTCGCGACCTTCGTCTTCAACTTCATCGGCATCAACCTGTTCGCCGACGGCCTGCACTCCTACGCGGGGGTCTGAGCCCTCGGGCCGATGCCTCTCGACGGCCGCACCGCGGGTCGCACGCGGCCCAGACCGGTGGGGCTGCGTCGGTGTCGCTCGGGCCGCAACCGATGCGCGAGCATCGCCACCGCCTGCTAGGTGGAGACCAGCGGGGAACCAGACCTCAGCGGTCGGCGTCTCCTCGCAGCTCGTCCTCCCAGCGCTGCACCGAGTCATCGGAGGGGCCGGGCCTGGGCGGCCGCAGGCCACGCAGGAAGTCGGGATCGTCGTCGGGCCCGGTGATGCGAGGCACCGGCCGCGGGCGTCGCGCCCGCCGGCTCAGCACCAGCCAGGTCAGCGGACCGACGACCGGCACCAGCACCGCAAGCAGCCACAGCCACTTCGGCATCGCGGGCACGTCCTTGCGGGCGGTGGTGGCCACGTCGAGCACGGCGTAGATGGTGAGCCCTACCGCCACCAGCACCAGCAACACCTTGCCCACGCGGTCAGCCTAGGTCGATTGGTCAAGTCCGGCAGATGGCGGGTCGGTCACGTTCTGGTTAACACCATGGGCGGGTGACAGGCTGGCTCCCATGCACGACCTGACGAGCACAACAGTGAGCAGCCCACCACAGCCCGCACTCGTGACACTGGCCGACGTGGATGCGGCCGCGGAACGCATCGTGGGACGGGTCCTCCGCACCCCGCTGCTCACGGTGCAGAACGGGCTGTGGCTGAAGCCGGAGTCGCTGCAGCCGACCGGAGCGTTCAAGCTGCGGGGCGCCACCAACGCCGTGCTGCAGCTCAGCGAGGAGCAACGGAAGCGGGGAGTGCTGACGCACTCGTCCGGCAACCACGGTCAGGCGCTGGCGTACGCGGCCTCGCTCGCCGGGGTCGCCTGCACGGTGGTGATGCCGCACGGCGCCGCAGCGGTCAAGGTGGCATCGACGCGGCGCTACGGCGCGCACGTGGACCTGGTCGAGGAGGCCGACCGCATCGCGCGGGTCGAGGAGCTCGCGGCTGCCAGCGGCGCAGAGGTGATCCCCCCGTACGACGACGCGCGGATCATCGCCGGCCAGGGAACGGTCGGCCGCGAGATCGTCGCCGACCTCCCTGATGTCGGCACCGTGCTGGTGCCGTCGGGAGGCGGCGGGTTGGTGAGCGGTGTCGCCGTCGCCGTGAAGGCGCTGGCTCCATCGGTACGGGTGGTCGCGGTCGAGCCGGAGCTGGCCGGTGACCTCGCCGACGGGTTCGCCCGAGGCGAGCACGCTGTCTGGTCACCGGAGCTGACGACGCGCACGATGGCCGGCGGGCTGCACAGCTCGACGGTCGGCGCTCTCAACTGGGCGCACATCCGGACCCTGGTCGACGACGTCGTCACGGTGACCGAGGACGAGATCGTCGGCGCCGTGCGGTTCCTGGCCACCACCGGCCGGCTCGTCGCCGAGCCCAGCGGCGCCGTGGCGACGGCCCGCTGGCTGCGCGACCCGTCGGCGTACGGCTCCGCGCCCGTCGTCTCGGTGGTCTCCGGGGGGAACGTGGACGAGGACCTGCTGCGCCGGCTGCTGCGCTAGCTGCATCAGCGCCGGTCCGGCCGGCCAGGACTACGCTTGCTTGTCGTGCGCAGCGTCGTCGTCTACACCCTGGCCCGACTGGGTCTGTTCCTGGTGTGCTGGGCGCTGGTGTGGGCGGTGGCAGCGCCGCTCGCGGGCTATCGCTGGACCGAGTCGACAGCTCTGCTCACCGCGCTCATCGCGCTGGTCATCTCCTCGCTGCTGTCGCTGGTACTGCTGGCCCGGCTCCGCGATGCGGTCGCCCGACACGTGCAGGCCCGCGCCGAGCGGGTGACCGCGGCGCTGGCTGAGGGCCGTACCAAGGAAGACGTGGACTGAGCCGGGCCTGCCCGCTCACCTGACCAGCCGGCGGCACGGATCTATCGACATCAGCGTCGCTACCGCAACGGGCGTGTCGATAGATCGCCGTGTGGCGCGACCGGCCCGCGACGGATCCATCGACACTGGCGTCGCCAGAGCGACCGGTATGTCGATAGATCGCCAGAGGGACGAGCCGCGCACACCCAAGCGGTCAGCGCAGGGCCAGACCGAGCGCCATCCCGGCGGCGTAGACCAGCTCGGCGAGGCCGGTGTCACGCAGGACGGGTACCAGCGCCAGGCCGCTCGCGCGGGACAGCACCACCCGCAGCGCGCGGCCGGCCGGCAGCACCGCCGGGGCTCCGAGCAGCACCCACGGCGTAGCGGCGACCAGTGCCAGCAGGCATGCCCCGGACACGCCCAGCAGCCCCGCGTAGAACCAGCGGGTGCGCGAGTCGCCCAGCAACACCGCCAGCGTGCGCTTGCCGCTGACGGCGTCGGTCGGTACGTCGCGCAGGTTGTTGGCCACCAGGATGGCGCAGGCCAGCGCGCCCACTCCGACCGCGGCAAGCACCGACGGCCACGTGACCCTGCCCGCCTGGGTGTACGTCGTGCCCAGCACGGCCACCAGGCCGAAGAACAGGAACACCGCGACCTCGCCGAGCCCGCGGTACCCGTACGGCCGCTCGCCGCCGGTGTAGCCCCAGGCGGCCAGCAGGGCGAGTGCGCCGACGCCGACCAGCCAGAGCGCCGAGGTCGCCGCGAGCACGAGCCCGGCCAGCGCTCCGACACCCAGGGCCGCGTAGGCGGCCGTACGCACAGCTGCGGGCGAGGCGAACCCGGACCCGACGAGCCGGAGCGGGCCCACCCGGTCGGCGTCGGTGCCGCGGATGCCGTCGGAGTAGTCGTTGGCGTAGTTGACGCCGACCTGCAGGGCCAGCGACACCACCAGGGCGAGCAGTGCCTTCCACCACACGGCCCCGTCGACGGCCGCGGCAGCCCCGGTGCCGGCGAGGACGGGCGCGACGGCGGCCGGCAGCGTACGAGGGCGCGCACCCTCCACCCACTGCGCGAGAGAGGCCATGAGGCGTCCAGTGTCTCAGCACGGCTGGCCCTAGCCTGGCGCCCGTGACGTCGCCGAGCCTTCGCCCGCTCGCCGGGGAGCCACTGGAGCTGTTCGAGCTCCTGCGCCGCTGGCTCGCCGAACCCGACGGCCCGGTGGTAGTACGCACCTCCGGCAGCAGCGGTGAGCCGAAGGACGTCGTGCTCTCCCCTGCCGCTCTGCGGGCATCGGCGCGCGCTGCCGATGCCCGGCTCGGTGGTGCGGGCCGCTGGCTGC
Organism: Nocardioidaceae bacterium; assembly: GCA_035645475.1. GTDB lineage: Bacteria > Actinomycetota > Actinomycetes > Propionibacteriales > Nocardioidaceae > DASQMN01. The sequence continues at coordinate 27,906 of DASQMN010000020.1, read as the reverse complement.
TGGCGCTTCCGGCGACGTACGTGGCCGGGCTCAACGTGCTGGTGCGGTCGGCTCTGGCCGGCCACCCACCGGTGCTGACCGATGGACCCCTGGAACGGGCCGCGGCCACTATGAGGGGCGAGCGGACCTACACCGCGCTGGTGCCGACCCAGCTGCACCGGCTGGCCGCCGCGGGCGAGCTGTCGGCGCTGAGCGGCTTCGACGCGGTGCTGGTGGGCGGAGCGGCCCTTCGACCCGAGCTGGCCCAGCAGGCCGTCGCGGCCGGAGTCGAGGTCGTGCAGACGTACGGCGCCAGCGAGACCTGCGGCGGCTGCGTGTACGACGGCGTGCCACTGGACGGGGTGGAGGTACGGCTCGACGACGGGCGGGTTCAGCTGGCCGGCCCGGTGCTGTTCGACGGGTACGCCGGACGGCCCGAGCTGACGGCGCAGGTGCTCGTCGACGGCTGGTTCTCGACGGGTGACCTCGGCCGGCTGGACGAGGGGCGTCTGCAGGTGCTCGGGCGCGCCGACGACGTTGCTGTCAGCGGCGGCGTCAACGTCGCGCTCGGCGCCGTGACCAGTGCTCTGCTCAGCGTGCCCGGCGTCCGCGATGCCGTCGCCGTCGGTGTGCCGGACGGGGAGTGGGGGAGTCGCGTGGTGGCTGTCGTGGCCGGATCGACCGACCTGCTCGCCGTACGCGAGACCGTCGCGGCGGCGCTGCCTCGCGCGTGGGCACCGCAGCGCCTGGTGCTGGTCGACGCGTTGCCGTTGCTCGACACGGGCAAGGTCGACCGGGCCGGAGTTCAGGCGCTGGCGGCCGGATCGTGACCCTGTCGTGGCAGGCGTACGCGATCAGCACGGTCACCCGCTTCCGCGGCCTCACGGTGCGCGAGGGCATGGTGGCCCGGGGACCGGCCGGGTGGACCGAGTGGAGCCCGTTCTGGGACTACGGCGCCGACGAGTCGGCGAGCTGGCTGGCAGCAGCGATGGAGGCCGCGTACGAACCGTGGCCTGCCCCGGTGCGGTCCAGCGTGCCGGTCAACTGCACGGTGCCGGCGGTCGGCCCGCAGGAGGCGGGCCGCCTGGTCAGCTCGAGCGGATGCAGGACCGCCAAGGTCAAGGTCGCCGAACCGGGCCAGTCGCTGGCCGAGGACCTCGACCGGGTCGCGGCTGTCCGCGCGGCGCTCGGCTCCTCCGGGCGCGTGCGGGTGGATGCGAACGGCGGCTGGGACGTCGACACCGCGGTGGATGCCACCCGAGCGCTCGACCGCGCTGCGGGCGGGCTGGAGTACGTCGAGCAGCCGTGCGCGGCAGTGGAGGACCTGGCGCGGGTGCGCCGGCGTGTCGACGTGCCGGTGGCCGCTGACGAGTCGATCCGGCGTGCGGCGGACCCGTACCGCGTGCGTGATCTGGCGGCGGCCGACATCGCCGTGCTCAAGGTGCAGCCGGTCGGCGGGGTCCGCGCGGCCCTGCAGATCGCGGAGCGGATCGAGCTGCCCGTCGTGGTGAGCAGCGCGCTGGAGACCTCGGTCGGGCTTGCCGCCGGCGTGGCGTTGGCTGCTGCGCTGCCGGATCTTTCGTACGCCTGCGGGCTCGCGACGACGTCATTGCTGCGGTGCGACCTGGTCCAAGACGGCTTCGTACCCGTCCAGGGAGAGCTGGCCGTCCGCCGACCGGAGCCGTCGGCGGCCCTGCTCGACGAGGCGTCCTCGGCGGACGCTCAACGCCGCTGGGACGAACGCCTCGCCGCGGTGCAGCGCGTCGGCTGAGCCGTACGCCGGGCGCTTAGCCGATCTGCCTCAGGCACCGGTGCGCGGTGCGGCAGCGGTCATGCCGGCACCGTGTCAGAGCTGTCGGGGGACGCCGCTACGGTCCATGCATGATCGATCACGTGGGGATCCAAGTCGCCGACGTCGACGCCTCCCTGTCCTTCTACCTGCGGGTCTTCGACTCGATCGGCCTGCGAGAGTTCGTGCGACATCCCGTCGGCGATGTCTTCGTTGTCGGCCTGGCCGGGCCTGACGGGATGCCTGACTTCTGGCTGAGCCCGTCCGCGGGTGCGGAGACGCGGGAGCTGCACATCGCCTTGCGAGCGCCTGACCGGGAAGCGGTCGACGCCGTGCACGACGCTGCGGTCACCGTCGGCGCAGAGGTCCTGCATGCTCCCCGCGAGTGGCCGGAGTACCACCCGGGCTACTACGGCGTCTTCCTGCGCGATCTCGACGGTCACAATGTGGAGGCCGTCCACCACGGCTTCTGACACCTCGGTCCGTCGCGGTGACGCCTCAGCGATCGGTCCGGCTCAGCACCACGGCCTCCCACGGCCGCAGGTCGAGGCGGTCGCCGTTGGGCTGGGGGTGCGGGTAGTTGCCGAGCGTCAGCTCCGCGCCGGTCCACCGGTCCGGCTCCGGCAGGTCGAGGCCGGCCGTGTCTGCGCTGAAGTTGGCCGCCACCAGCCACTCGACCTGGCCCAGCCGGCGCAGGAAGGCGTAGACCACCGGGTCGTCCGGCGCCAGCAGGGTGAAGTCGCCGTGGGCCACCACGGGGTGCTCGTGACGCAGGGCGATGAGTCGGCGGTAGTGGGCGTACACCGACTGCCCGTCGGTGACCTGCGCCGCGGCGTTGATGTCGACGTAGTTCGGGTTCACGGGCAGCCACGGGGTACCAGACGTGAAGCCGGCGTGCGGGTCGTCGTCCCACTGCATCGGCGTGCGCGCGTTGTCGCGGCTTATCGCCCGCAACGCTGCGAGCACCCGATCGGGGTCCTCACCAGCAGCGACCGCCTGGCGGTAGTGGTTGAGCGACTCGATGTCCCGGAAGTCCTCGATCGAGGCGAACGGCACGTTGGTCATGCCGAGCTCCTGGCCCTGGTAGACGTACGGGGTGCCGCGCTGCAGGTGCAGCACCGTGCCCAGCAGCTTGGCGGACAGCGCGCGGTACGCCGGGTCGTCGCTGCCGAAGCGCGACACCGCTCGCGGCTGGTCGTGGTTGTCCCAGTACAGGCTGTTCCACCCGCGCTCGCCGAGGGCCGCCTGCCACCGTCCCAGCGACTCCTTGAGCTCGACCAGCCTGAGTGGCCGCAGGTCCCACTTGCCGCCGGCGCCCTGGTCCAGCCCCACGTGCTCGAACTGGAAGACCATGTCGACCTCGGCACGCTCAGGGTCGGTGAAGTCAAGGGCCTGCTGCACGGTGACGCCGGGCGTCTCAGCCACGGTGAGCAGCACCTTGTCTGAGGGGGCGATGACCTGGGCGTGCAGCTCCTGCAGGAACTCGTGCAGCCGCGGCCCGTGCAGGAACTGTCCCGTCCCGTCGCCGTACCGTCCGTACGGCAGCAGCGGGCCGTCCTGCAGCGGCAGCACCTTGGAGATCATGTTGATGACGTCCATGCGGAAGCCGTCGACGCCGCGTTCCAGCCACCAGCGCAGCATCGCGTAGACGGCCTGCCGAACCTCGGGGTTCTCCCAGTTGAGGTCCGGCTGCTTGCGCGAGAAGAGGTGCAGGTAGTACTCGCCGCTCGCTTCGTCGAGCTCCCAGACCGGCCCGGAGAAGTATGAGTGCCAGTTGGTCGGCTCCGCGCCAGGGGCACCCGCGACCATGCCCGCTCGCGGGGGGCGCCACCAGTACCAGTCGCGCTTGGGGTTGTCCGTGCTCGAGCGCGACTCCACGAACCACGGGTGCTCGTCGGAGGTGTGGTTGACCACAACGTCGATGACCAGCTTCATGCCGCGTTCGTGCAGGGCGGCGATCAGCTCGTCGACGTCCGCCAGCGTCCCGAACAGCGGGTCGACGTCCTGGTAGTCGCTGACGTCGTAGCCGTTGTCGTCCATCGGCGAGCGGTAGAACGGCGACACCCACACGACGTCCACGCCGAGGTCGGCCAGGTAGTCGACACGTTCGAGGATCCCGCGCACGTCGCCGACGCCGTCGCCGTTGCTGTCGGCGAAGGAGCGCGGATAGATCTGGTAGACCACCGCGCTCTTCCACCAGGCCTGGTCGCTGGGCACTTGCGGAGTGGTCACCGGCACAGCATCGCGTCAGCTCAGCGCAGCTCACCCGGTGGGTCTACGCCCGTCGACAGCGAGCGCTGCACCCAGGCGACGTCGTGCCACCTGTCGTGCTTCCAGCCGACCCGGCGGAACGTTCCGACCGGCTCGAAACCCATGACACGGTGCAGGCCTTCGCTGGCGTCGTTCGGCAGCGTCATGCCCGCGAAGGCCGTCGCGAAGCCACGCTCGGTCAGCCGCGCCAGCAGTGCGTCGTACAGGGCGCGACCGGCTCCGCTGCGCCGTCGACCGTGCTCGAGGTAGACGCTGACCTCACACGACCACCGGTACGCCGCCCGGGTACGGAACGGCCCGCCGTAGGCGAAACCGACGACGTGCTCGTCGTCTTCGAGCACGAGCCAAGCGTGCGACTGCTGCGCGGTCGCGATGCGCTGTCCCATCTCGGCCGCGGACGGAGGCTCGCTCTCGAACGAGATCGTCGAGTCGGTGACGTAGGGCGCGTAGATCGCGGCGCAGGCCTCGGCGTCATGCTGCCGCGCGTCGCGTACGGTCCACGCGCCCATGCCTGATCAGCCGTCGGCAGCCGCGCGCAGCGCGGCGAGGTCGAGCTTCACCATGCCCATCATCGCCTGCATGGCCCGCTGGGCGCGGGCGGGATCGGCGTCGGCGAAGACCTCGTCCATGCCTCGGGGGACGACCTGCCAGGACAGTCCGTAACGGTCCTTGAGCCAGCCGCACTGGACCTCCTGTCCGCCGTCGGTCAGCCGCTCCCAGAAGTAGTCGACCTCGGCCTGGTCCTCGCAGGTGATCTGGAACGAGACGGCTTCGGTGAACGGGAACTGCGGTCCGCCGTTGATGCCGACGAAGCGCTCACCGTCGAGCTCGAAGTCGACGGTCATGACCTCGCCGGCCGGCCCCGGACTGCCCTCCGGGTAGCGGGTGGTGTCGAGGATGCGGGAGTTCTTGAAGACCGAGCAGTAGAAGCTCGCGGCTTCCTCCGCCTCGGTGTCGAACCAGAGGCTGGGGATGATCTTGTGCTCCATGTCGATGATCCTCTCGTACGGCGGGCAGGCCAGTCTGCTCGCGACGGCTCTTGCGGAGTAGACCCCCGGCGCACCAGCAACTCATCGCTGATCGAGCCCTAGGGTCGAGCCGTGTCCGACAACCCTGAGCGAGGCCTTCCCGAGCGCCCGCTCAACCCGTCGACGGCGCTGGCGAGGGTGCTGGTCGACGAGCTGGTGCGCTCCGGAGTCCGCGAGGCGGTGCTGTCACCTGGCTCGCGGTCGGCGCCGTTGGCGATGGCCCTGCACGCGGCCGACGCGGCGGGACGGCTGCGCCTGCACGTTCGCGTGGACGAGCGCAGCGCCGGCTTCCTGGCGCTCGGCCTCGCCAAGGGTGCCCATCGACCGGTGCCTGTCGTGACCACGTCGGGGACCGCCTTGGTGAACCTGCACCCGGCCGTGCTGGAGGCACGGCACGCTGGGGTCCCGATCGTCGTGCTCTCAGCTGACCGGCCGGCCGAGCTCCGCGGCACGGGCGCCAACCAGACGACCGACCAGGTCAAGGTGTTCGGCTCGTCGGTGGTGGCGTTCGCCGAGGTTCCCGCGCCGGACGTCGTCCCCGCCGGCTCGGCGGGGTGGCGCTCGACAGTCGGGCGCCTGCTGGCTGCGGCGACGCGTGGCCCGGGTCCGGTGCACCTCGACGTCGCGTTCCGCGACCCGCTGCTGCCCGGTCCCGACGCGAGCGGTCTGCCGGTGGGCCTGCACGGACGTCCCGGGGGGCTCGCGTGGACCCAGGTCGAACGTTCCGCGTCCTTCGCCCCGGTCGAGCTGGCTCTGGGGCCGCGAACCGTCGTCGTCGCCGGGGACGACTCCGGGCCACCCGCCCGTCAGCTCGCCGAGAGGGCCGGCTGGCCGCTGCTGGCGGAGGCGTCGTCGGGCGCGCGCACCGGCGCGGCGCCGGTGGCGGCCTACCGGCTGCTCCTGGAGCACCTGTCCCCGCAGGTGCAACGCGTGGTCACCTTCGGCCACCCGACACTGTCGCGACCGGTGAGCTCGCTCCTCGCCCGTACCGACGTGGAGCACGTGGTGGTGTCGCAGCGCCCCGACCGGGTGGATGCGGGTCTGCAGGCCAGCCGCGTCGTACCCGCGGCGACCGTGGCCGGCACTGACGACCCGGCCTGGGCGACGGCGTGGCAGGAAGCCGACCGCCGCGTCACCAGCGCCCTCGACGACCTGCTGGAAGCTGAGCCGCTCGGCGGACTGCACGTCGCACGTGAGGTGTCGGCGGGCGTGCCTCCCGGCGGGCTGCTGTTCGTCGGCGCCTCCCAACCGGCACGCGACCTCGACCTCGTCGCCACCGCCCACCCGGTCGGGGAGCGACGCATGGTCATGGCCAACCGTGGCCTGGCCGGCATCGACGGGGCCGTGTCCACCGCTGTCGGGCTGTCGCTCGCCCGCCGGCCGACGCGGTCACTGGCACTGATGGGCGACCTGACCTTCCTGCACGACCGGAACGGGCTGCTCATCGGACCCGACGAGCCGCGGCCGGACCTCACACTCGTCGTCGTCAACGACGACGGGGGCGCCATCTTCACGCTGCTGGAACAGGGCGCCGACACGTACGCGGCGGCTTTCGAGCGGGTCTTCGGCACGCCGACTGGCGCCGACCTCGCGGCGACGTGCGCCTCGACCGCAGTGCCCCACCGCCGGGTCGACGACCTGTCCGGCCTGCGGCAAGCGCTGGCTGCTCCACCGCATGGCATCGAGGTGGTCGAGGTGAGGGTCGACCGCAGCCGTCGGCGCGCGCTGGACCAACGCCTACGCCGGGTCGCCGCGGAGGCGCTCGACGCGCACAGCCGAGGCAGTGACGTCAGCGGCTGAGGGCGTCACGTACCGGGACGAGCTTGGCTTGGGCTTCCGCCAGCTCCTCGACGGGGTCGGAGCCTGCGACGATGCCGCAGCCGGCGAAGAGCCGCAGACGCGAGCCGTCGACATGGGCGCACCGCAGCGCGATGCCGAGCTCACCCTCACCGTCGGCGTCGATCCAGCCGACCGGCCCGGCGTAGCGGCCCCGATCCATCCGCTCGAGCTCGGCGATGGCGGCGAGCGCCGCACCGGTCGGAGTGCCGCCCACGGCCGCTGAGGGGTGCAGCGCCGCGGCCAGCCCCAGCACCGACGTGTCGTCGTCCAGCACACCGGCGACATCGGTGGCCAGGTGCATCACGTTGGGCAGGTGCAGCACGAACGGCGCCTCGGGCACGTTGACGCTGGTGCAGTGCGCCGCCAGGGCGTCGGCGACCGAGCGCACCGCGTACTCGTGCTCCTCGAGGTCCTTGCTGCTGCGAGCCAGCGCGGCGGCAAGCGCCAGGTCGTGCTCGTCGTCGCCGGTGCGTCGAATGGTGCCGGCGAGCACCCGGGACGTCACCAGCCCACGCTCGCGGCGCACCAGCAGCTCGGGGGTCGCGCCGACCATTCCGTCCACGCTGTACGTCCAGCAGCTGGGATACGAGACGGCAAGCCGCCGCAGCGGCCACCGCACGTCCACGACCTCGTCCGCGTGGGCGATCAGGTCGCGAGCCAGCACGACCTTCTCCAGCTCCGTGGTGGCGATGCGGCGTACCGCCTCGCTCACCTGGCCCTCCCACTGCGCGCCCGACATGGCCCCGTCGGCGTAGCGCAGGCCAGCCGGTGCGGGTGGCGCGGGCTGCGGCTGCAGCACCGGAGCGGTCGGCATGTTGCCGACGGAGACCGTGGTGACCCACCACACCGACCGCCCGGAGCGGACCCGGTGGCCGACCAGCACCTCGGGCACCAGGAGCACCGAGGCGCCGTCGGCGAACGCGATGGACGTCATCGCCACGAGTCCGGTGCCCGGCACACCGACCTCGTCCCGGATCACCGCAGAGGCGCTCAGCGTCGCCCACCAGCGCTGCGCCAGCTCGAACCGGTCGGGCCCCGCGACCTCCAGACGAGCGGTCTCGCCCCATGCCACGAGACCCTCGCCCCGGCGCACCCATGCGAGCGGCGCATCGGCCGGCAGCAGGGCGACCAGGTCGCCGGGGTCCTCGACCGCCACGGTGCGTACGACGAGCGGTGACGGCGTCGGGTGAGCGACGGCGGCTGAGGTCACAACGAGCCAGGGTACGGCGACCCGCGGTGCCAGGGGCGAGCGCGGGTGCGAGGCTGGTTCGGTGAACCGCGCCAGCCTGGACAAGCGACCGTCCGAGGTGGCTGGCATGTTCGACGCGGTCGCCCGGCGCTACGACCTCACCAACGACGTCCTGTCCTTGGGGCAGGACCGCCGCTGGCGGCGGCAGGTGGTCGACCTGGTGGCGGCGAGACCGGGGGAGCGGGTGCTCGACCTCGCGGCCGGCACCGGCACCTCGAGCCAGCCCTTCGCGGCCGCGGGGGCGTTCGTCGTGCCGTGCGACTTCAGCAAGGGCATGTTGCGCGTGGGCAAGCGGCACTTCCCGCAGCTGCCGTTCACCGGCGGCGACGCCACCCGGCTGCCCTTCGGCGACGCGGCGTTCGACGTGGTGACGATCTCCTTCGGGCTGCGCAATGTCGTCGACGCCGAGGCGGCGCTGACGGAGATGCTGCGGGTGACGCGCCCCGGTGGCCGGCTGGTGGTGTGTGAGTTCAGCGCGCCGGTGTGGGCGCCGTTTCGCACCGTCTACATCGAGTACCTGATGCGCGCGCTGCCGCGGGTGGCTCGTGCCGTCTCGTCCAATCCCGACGCGTACGTCTATCTCGCCGAGTCGATCCGCGCGTGGCCCGACCAGGCCGGCCTGGCCGCGCGCTTGCGTACCGCCGGGTGGTCCGAGGTGGCCTGGCGAAACCTGTCCGGGGGCATCGTCGCCTTGCACTCGGCCCGGCGTCTCTGACCGGTGGCAAACGCGATGGTGGGGGCATAAACTGACATCATGTCGCTCGTGAACTCATTCACGAGCGCTGCCACCGTCGCCTCGAGGACTCGATGACCACCCTGGGCACCGACCGGCACGCGGACGTGATCGTCGTTGGCGCCGGCCCGGCCGGCGCTGCCGCAGCGCACCACTTGGCCCAGGCCGGAGCCGATGTGCTGCTGCTGGAGAAGACGGCGTTCCCCCGCGAGAAGGTCTGCGGCGACGGCCTCACCCCCCGAGCCGTACGCCAGCTGCTGCGCATGGGCATCGACGTCGACGCACCGGGCTGGGTGAAGAACCAGGGTCTGCGCATCATCGGCGGCGGGCACCGGCTGCAGATCCCCTGGCCGGATCTGGCCAGCTACCCCGCCTACGGGCTCGTCCGCACCCGGCTCGACTTCGACGAGACCCTGGCCCGGCACGCCCAGAAGTCCGGCGCCCGGCTGCTCGAGCGCACGGCTGTCACCGGCCCCGTCATCGACGCCACCGGCCGGGTGGTCGGGGTGACGGCCAAGCCGGTCGATGACGTCGGCCGCAAGGCCGGCGACGAGGTCACCTACTCCGCACCCGTCGTGGTGGCCGCCGACGGCAACTCCGCACGACTCGCCCTCTCGATGGGAGTGAGCAAGCGAGACGACCGCCCCATGGGTGTCGCGGTCCGCACCTACTACACCAGCCCGCGACATGACGACGACTGGCTGGAGTCCTGGCTCGAGCTCTGGGCCGGCGAGCCTGGCACCGGCGACCTGCTTCCCGGCTACGGATGGATCTTCGGTGTCGGTGACGGCACCGCCAACGTCGGGCTGGGCATTCTCAACACCTCCAGCGCCTGGGGCAGCGTCGACTACAAGGACCTGCTGCGCCGCTGGCTGGAGAACACTCCGGCCGAGTGGGGCTTCCGCGACGAGAACATGACCTCACCCATCCGTGGCGCGGCGCTGCCGATGGGGTTCAACCGCAAGCCGCACTACACCCGCGGGGTGCTGCTCGTCGGGGATGCCGGCGGCATGGTGAACCCGTTCAACGGTGAGGGCATCGCGTACGCGATGGAGTCCGGGGAGATGGCCGCCGAGGTCATCACGCAGGCTCTCGGCCGCCCGTTCGCCGAGCAGGAGCGGTCGCTCAACGCCTACCCCGCCGCGCTGGACGCCCGCTACGGCGGCTACTACACGCTGGGCCGGATCTTCGTGAAGCTCATCGGTCACCCCGAGGTGATGAAGCAGGCGACCCGGCACGGTCTGCCGCGCGAGCGGTTGATGCGCTTCACGCTGAAGCTGCTCGCCAACCTCACGGACCCCCGAGACGGGGACACCTCGGACCGGTTGATCAACGCACTGTCGAAGGTGGCTCCGGCGGCATGATCGCTTCTTATCAGGCGGGTTCGGCGCGTGCCGTGTCTGCCGCTGTGGCGGTGCCCGTCACGTCAGGGGCCCGTCTTAGGATGAACGTCGCCCGCACAGCCCCCGCACCGCTCACCGGATGGACCGGCTGCCCATGAACGAGTACATCCCGATTCTTGCCATCGGAGCCCTCGCGGCCGGCTTCGCGATCTTCTCGGTCACGATCAGCACGTTCACCGGTCCCAAGCGCTACAACCGCGCGCGGCTGGACTCCTACGAGTGCGGCATCGAGCCGACGCCGCAGCCCATCGGTGGCGGCCGGTTCCCGGTCAAGTACTTCATCACCGCGATGCTCTTCATCATCTTCGACATCGAGATCATCTTCTTGTACCCCTTCGCGGTCGCCTTCGACGGCCTCGGCTGGTACGGCCTGATCGAGATGTCGATCTTCATCGGCACCGTGTTCGTCGCCTACGCCTACGTCTGGCGCAGGGGTGGTCTGGAGTGGGACTGACCACACCATTCCGGGCAGCACGGCGTACGACCACGGCAGCGACGACAGAAAGCGAGCACCACTGATGGGTCTCGAGGAGAAGCTACCCAGCGGAGTGCTGCTCACCACCGTCGAAGGCGTGGCCGGCTACTTCCGCAAGGCGTCGCTCTGGCCGGCCACCTTCGGTCTGGCGTGCTGCGCGATCGAGATGATGACCTCCGGCGGTCCCCGCTACGACCTCGGCCGGTTCGGCATGGAGGTCTTCCGTGCCTCACCGCGCCAGGCCGACCTGATGATCGTCGCCGGGCGGGTCAGCAACAAGATGGCACCGGTGCTGCGGCAGATCTATGACCAGATGCCCAACCCGAAGTGGGTCCTGGCGATGGGGGTGTGCGCGAGCTCGGGCGGCATGTTCAACAACTACGCGATCGTGCAGGGCGTCGACCACGTCGTGCCCGTCGACATGTACCTCCCCGGTTGCCCGCCCCGCCCGGAGATGCTGATCGACTCGATCCTGAAGCTGCACGACCAGATCCAGCACACGAAGCTGGGCGCCAACCGCAACGCCCAGATCGTCGAGCAGGAGAAGGCTGCGCTGACCGCGCCGCCCACCTCCGAGCTCAAGGGACTGCTGCGGTGAGCGACACCCCCGGCAAGGACCCAGCCGACGCCGGCCCCGCCGGCAACCGGCCCGGCGAGGGCCACCTCGGGCGGACGCCCGAGAACACCCTGTCGCCGGCCGTGGTGCCGACCACCGATGCCCGCACGCTCGACATCGTCGACGTACGCGAAGGCATGTTCGGTGCCCGCGGGTCCGGTGACACCTCCGGCTACGGCGGGCTGGTCCGTCCGATCACCCTGCCCGCGGCGACCCCACGTCCGTACGGCGGGTGGTTCGACGAGGTCGCCGACCGGCTGCAGGCCGTGCTCAGCGATTCGGTCGGGACCGAGGCCGTGGAGAAGGTGGTCGTGTACCGCGGCGAGATCACGTTCCACGTACGCCGGGAGCACCTGGTGCCCACCGTGAGCCGGCTGCGGGACGACCAGGACCTGCGCTTCGAGGTGCTGTCGGGCGTCTCCGGAGTCCACTACCCCGGCGAGAGGGGCGCGGAGCTGCACGCGGTGTACCACCTGCTCTCGATGACCCACAACCGACGCATCCGGCTCGAGGTCACCGCCCCCGACTCGGATCCGCACATCCCCAGCGTGACGAGCGTCTACCCCACCGCCGACTGGCACGAGCGCGAGACCTACGACTTCTTCGGCCTGATCTTCGACGGGCATCCGGCGCTCACCCGCATCGAGATGCCCGACGACTGGCCCGGACACCCGCAGCGCAAGGACTACCCGCTCGGCGGCATCCCCGTCGAGTACAAGGGCGCAGTCATCCCCCCGCCCGACCAGCGAAGGTCGTACAACTGATGAGCGAACAGACCACCGCGCGCGCCGGTGCCGATGCCTACGCCCCGGGGGACTCCTCGGGCGCGTACTCCCAGGCCACCGGGCCCGTCTACACCGTCACCGGGCAGGACTGGGACTCGGTGGTCTCCGGCGTCGCCGAGAGCTCCGAGGAGCGCGTGGTGGTCAACATGGGCCCCCAGCACCCCTCCACCCACGGCGTGCTCCGGCTGATCCTCGAGCTCGACGGCGAGACCGTCACGGACTGCCGCGCCGGGATCGGCTACCTGCACACCGGCATCGAGAAGAACATGGAGTACCGAACCTGGGTGCAGGGCGTCACGTTCTGCACCCGGATGGACTACCTCGCGCCCCTGCACTACGAGTCGGTCTACTCGATGGGTGTCGAGCGGCTGCTCGACATCGAGGGCGACGTGCCCGAGAAGGCCCTGGTCATGCGCGTGCTGCTGATGGAGCTGAACCGCATCTCCTCACACCTGGTGGCCATCGCCACCGGTGGCATGGAGATCGGGGCGCTCACCGTGATGACGATCGGGTTCCGTGAGCGCGAGCTGGTGCTGGACCTGTTCGAGCACATCACCGGACTTCGCATGAACCACGCGTTCATCCGCCCGGGCGGGGTGGCCCAGGACCTCCCGGCCGGCGCCCTGGAGGGCATCGGCGAGTTCGTCAAGACGATGAAGCAGCGGCTGCCCGAGTACGCCGCCTTCTGCAACGAGAACCCGATCTTCAAGGGTCGGCTGGTCGACGTGGGGTACCAGGACCTCGCCACCTGCCTCGCCCTTGGCGCCACCGGTCCTGTCCTGCGGGCGACCGGCTACCCGTGGGATCTGCGGCGCACGCAGCCGTACTGGGGCTACGAGGACTACGAATTCGAGGTGGTCACCCGCGACACCTGCGACGCGTACGGCCGCTTCCGCATCCGGCTGGACGAGATGTGGGAGTCGCTGCGCATCGTCGAGCAGTGCGCCGAGCGTCTCGCCGGGCTGGAAGGAGCCCCGGTCATGGTCGCCGACCGCAAGATCGCCTGGCCGGCGCAGCTGGCGATCGGCGCCGACGGCATGGGCAACTCCCTCGACCACATCCGCCACATCATGGGCGAGTCGATGGAGGCGCTGATCCACCACTTCAAGCTGGTGACCGAGGGCTTCCGCGTGCCGCCCGGACAGGCGTACACGCTGGTGGAGTCACCGCGTGGCGAGCTCGGCTGTCACCTGGTCTCCGACGGCGGCACCCGGCCCTACCGTGCGCACTTCCGAGACCCCTCCTTCGTCAACCTGCAGAGCGCGTCGGTGATGAGCGAGGGCGGCCAGGTGGCCGACGTGATCGTCGCCATCGCGAGCCTCGACCCGGTGATGGGGGGTGTCGACCGCTGATGACCCTGCCCAATACGGGGCCAAGCACCAGTCCCACTCCAGACGTTCCGCGCGAAGAGCCGGTGTCGATGTCGGACAACGACGGCACCGAGACCGCTATCGCCACCGCCACGACGCGCGAGACCGGCACCCCTCGCCTCGACCCCCGGCTGGTCGTCGAGCTGCGCTCGATCATCGAGCGTTATCCCGAACCGCGCTCCGCTCTGCTGCCGATGCTGCACCTGGTCCAGTCGGTCGAGGGGTACGTGACACCGGCCGGCATCGAGACGTGCGCGGCACTGCTGTCCGTCAGCCCTGCCGAGGTGTCGGCGGTCGCGACCTTCTACACGATGTACAAGCGGCGCCCGATGGGCGAGCACCTGGTCGGCGTGTGCACCAACACGCTGTGTGCGGTGCTCGGCGGCGACGAGATCCTCACCACGCTCAAGCAGCACCTGGGCGTCGGCAACGACGAGACCACCGACGACGGCCGCATCACCCTCGAGCACATCGAGTGCAACGCGGCGTGTGACTACGCACCCGTCGTGATGGTCAACTGGGAGTTCTTCGACAACCAGACCCCTGCCTCCGCCGTCCAGCTCGTCGACGCGCTGCGGTCGGGGACGGAGGTCTCAGCCACGCGCGGCCCGAGGCTGTGCACCTGGCGGCAGGCCGAGCGCGTGCTCGCGGGATTCCCCGACGACCGCGCCGACGAGGGCCCTGGCGCAGGTCCGGCCACGCTGGCCGGCCTGCGGATGGCACGTGAACACGGCTGGACCGCGCCCGAGCAGGGCAAGCCGGGTACGGCGGACCGCACCGCCGGCGCACACGACGACGCCACGTCCTCGTCGGGCAGCACCCACCTCGACAGCCGCACCGGCCCCGGCCGTGCAGAGGACGAGGGTGCCATCGCGACGGGCAAGGGCCAGAACCCGGCCGGTTCCCCGGCCGACTCCCCCTCCAACGCCGAGGGGCCGACCACCGGCAAGGGAGCCCAATAGTGACCCCGGCAGGAAGCACGGCAGCCACCGAGTCAGACATCAACATCCTGACCCCCGTCCTCACCGAGACCTGGGACAAGAAGCAGTCCTGGTCGATCGCGACGTACGAGCGCTCGGGCGGCTACGACGGGTTGCGCAAGGCGCTGGAGATGGCTCCGGACGACATCATCGCCCTGGTCAAGGACTCAGGGCTGCGCGGTCGTGGTGGGGCGGGCTTCCCGACCGGGATGAAGTGGGGCTTCATCCCGCAAGGCGACGACAAGCCGCACTACCTCGTCGTCAACGCCGACGAGTCCGAGCCGGGCACGTGCAAGGACATCCCGCTGATGCTGGCGGCGCCGCACACCCTGCTCGAGGGAGTGATCATCTCCTCGTTCGCCATCCGCGCCTCGACCGCATTCATCTACGTGCGTGGTGAGGTGCTGCACGTCGTCCGGCGGTTGCAGCGCGCCGTGCAGGAGGCCTACCTAGCCGGCTACCTCGGCAAGGACATCCTCGGCTCCGGCTACGACCTCGACGTCGTCGTGCACGCCGGCGCCGGTGCCTACATCTGCGGGGAGGAGACCGCCCTGCTCGACTCGCTGGAGGGCCGCCGCGGCCAGCCGCGCCTGCGTCCGCCGTTCCCGGCCGTGGCCGGGCTCTACGCCTGCCCGACGGTCATCAACAACGTCGAGTCGATCGCGTCGGTGCCATGCATCCTCACCGGCGGTGCCGAGTGGTTCTCCTCGATGGGCACCGAGAAGTCCAAGGGCATGACGATCTACTCGCTGTCCGGCCACGTGCAGACCCCCGGCCAGTACGAGGCGCCGCTGGGCATCACCCTGCGCCAGCTGCTCGACCTCGGCGGTGGCGTGCGGGAGGGGCATGTGCTCAAGTTCTGGACCCCGGGCGGCTCCTCGACCCCGCTGCTGACCGCCGAGCACCTCGACGTCCCCCTGGACTACGAGGAGGTGACGGCCGCGAAGTCCATGCTCGGCACCAAGGCACTGCAGGTCTTCGACGAGACCACCTGTGTGGTGCGGGCGGTGCTGCGCTGGACCGAGTTCTACAAGCACGAGTCGTGCGGCAAGTGCACCCCGTGCCGTGAGGGCACCTGGTGGCTGGTGCAGACGCTGCAGCGCCTCGAGGACGGCCAGGGCAGCGAGGCAGATCTCGAGCTGCTCCTCGACCTCAGCGAGAACATCCTGGGGCGGTCCTTCTGCGCGCTCGGTGACGGCGCCACCTCGCCGATCACCTCCTCGATCGAGTTCTTCCGCGAGGAGTACCTCGACCACATCCGGCGGGGCGGGTGCCCGTTCGACTCGGCGGCCTCGACCGCGTACGCCCGAAGCGCCGCTCAGGCGGGGCGCGCAACCGGTGCCCATGCCGCCTCGACCGCTGGAGCGCTGCGATGACGATGACGACGAGCACGCCGGCCGAGTCAGGCGACGCACCCGGCGCCGAGGATATGGTCAGCGTCACCATCGACGGCGTCGACGTGCAGGTGCCCAAGGACACCTTGGTGATCCGGGCCGCCGAGCTGATCGGCGTCGAGATCCCGCGCTTCTGCGACCACCCGCTGCTCGAGCCGGTCGGCGCCTGCCGTCAGTGCCTGGTCGAGGTGCCCGACGCGGGCAACGGCCGCGCGCTACCCAAGCCGCAGGCCTCGTGCACACTTCTGGTCGCCGACGGCATGGTGGTCAACACCCAGGTCACCTCACCGGTGGCCGACAAGGCGCAGCAGGGCAACATGGAGTTCCTGCTCATCAACCACCCGCTGGACTGCCCGGTCTGCGACAAGGGTGGCGAGTGCCCGCTGCAGAACCAGGCGATGTCGCACGGCCGCGGGGAGTCCAGGTTCGTCGAGACCAAGCGCACGTACGCCAAGCCGATCAACATCTCGGCCCAGGTGCTGCTGGACCGCGAACGCTGCGTGCTCTGCGCGCGCTGCACCCGCTTCTCCGAGCAGATCGCCGGCGACCCGTTCATCGCCCTGGTCGAGCGCGGGTCGCTGCAGCAGGTCGGCATCTACGAGCGGGAGCCCTTCGAGAGCTACTTCTCGGGCAACACCATCCAGATCTGCCCCGTAGGGGCGCTGACCAGCGCGGCGTACCGCTTCCGTGCCCGCCCCTTCGACCTGGTGTCGACGCCGTCGATCTGCGAGCACTGCGCCTCGGGGTGCGCCCTGCGCGTCGACCACCGTCGCGGCCGGGTCATGCGCCGGCTGGCCGGCGACGACCCGCAGGTCAACGAGGAGTGGAACTGCGACAAGGGCCGCTTCGGTTTCGGCTGGACCCGCCAGCCCGACCGGCTCACCACGCCGCTGGTCCGTGACGAGGAGACCCGGCAGCTGCGTCCGGCTTCCTGGATCGAGGCCTTCGTGGTCACCGCCCGCGGCCTGGCCAAGGCCCGTGGACGCACGGGCGTGCTGACCGGCGGCCGGCTCACCGCCGAGGACGCCTACGCGTACGCGAAGTTCGCCCGGGTGGCCCTGCACACCAACGACATCGACTTCCGCGCCCGTTCCTCCTCCGCCGAGGAGGCCGAGTTCCTGGCCTCCAGCGTCGTGGCCACCCAGGGCGTCACCTACGCCGACCTGGAGAGCGCGTCGGCGGTCCTGCTCGTGGGCTTCGAGCCCGAGGACGAGTCACCGATCATCTTCCTGCGCCTGCGCAAGGCGATGCGCAAGCACTCCACCCGCGTCGTGTCGGTGGCCAGCCACACCTCCCGCGGACTGGCCAAGCTCGGTGGCCGCCTGGTACGCACGCCGCCCGGAGGGGAGGCGCAGGTGTTGACGGCACTCGCCGAGGATGCCGAGCTCGCCCTCGACGGCGGCGGCGTCATCCTGGTCGGCGAGCGGCTGGCCGCGGTCCCCGGTGGACTGTCGGCCGCGCTGCGGCTGGCGGCCACCACCGGTGCGCGGCTCGCTTGGGTGCCCCGTCGCGCCGGTGAGCGCGGAGCCCTGGAAGCCGGCTGCCTCCCCGCGCTGCTCCCCGGCGGTCGTCCCGTTGCCGACCCGAGCGCACGGGCGGACGCAGCCGCGGCCTGGGGTGTCCGAGACCTGCCGACCGCACCGGGTCGCGACTCCGCGGCCATCCTCGCGGCCGGCGCTCGCGGGGAGCTCGCCGCACTGGTCGTGGCGGGCGTCGACCCGATCGACCTGCCCGACACGGCGACCGCACTGGCCGCTGTGGAGGCGACCCCGTTCGTGGTCAGCCTGGAGGTACGGGCGAGTGCCGTCAGCGAACGGGCCGACGTCGTGCTGCCCGTTGCCGCGGCGGCGGAGAAGTCAGGCATGTTCGTGGACTGGGAAGGACGGGTGCGACCCTTCCCGGTCGTCCTGCCGGAGACCGGGACCCTGCCCGACCTGCGCGTGCTGTCCGGCATCGCCGAGGAGATGGGAACGCCGCTGGGCTTCCGCACTGTCGAGCAGGCACGCGCGGACATGATCGACCTCGGCGCCTGGGACGGCCCGCGGGCGCCCGCGCCGACCGTACCCGCCGGCCCCCCCGTGCAGGTGCCTGCTGGAAGTGCGGTGCTCGACACCTGGCGCCAGCTCATCGACGACGGACGCCTGCTCGACGGCGATCCCTATCTGGCCGCAACGGCCCGCCGCGTGGTGGCCCGGCTGTCGCCCGGTACGGTGTCGACGCTCGGCCTGCTCGATGGTGACGAGGTATTGCTTCGTACCTCGGTCGGCGCCCTCGCTCTGCCGTACGAGGTCGCCGACCTGCCCGACTCGGTGGTGTGGGCGCCACAGAGCTCGGGTGGGGCGCCGCTGTCCCAGGTGCTGGGCGCAGGGGCCGGATCGGTGGTGAGCGTGGAGGCCAGACGGGCTCCACGTGCCGCGACGGGCGCCTCACCAAGCACCGGGCAGGGCACAGCAGGGGCCAGCACAGCAGCGTCCAGGACCACGACGACCATGACCGCTGAGGGGGGAGCCCGGTGATCGACGCGATCTTCGGTGCCGACCCCTGGTGGCTCGTGCTGATCAAGGCGGTCCTGCTCTTCGTCATCCTGGTCGTGCTGACGCTGTTCAACGTGTGGTTCGAGCGCCGCGTCGTCGCTCGCATGCAGCACCGCATCGGCCCCAACCGCAACGGCCCGTTCGGCCTGCTGCAGAGCCTCGCCGACGGCGTCAAGCTAGCCCTGAAGGAAGACGTCATCCCGACGGCCGCCGACAAGGTCGTCTACGTCATCGCACCGGTCCTGTCGGTCATTCCCGCGTTCATGGCCTTCGCCGTGATCCCGTTCGGGCCGGTGGTCGACGTGCCGTTCACCGACGTCGAGACCCCGCTGCAGCTGACCGACCTGCCCGTCGCCGTCCTCTACATCCTGGCCATCGCCTCCATCGGGGTCTACGGCATCGTCCTGGCCGGCTGGTCGTCGGGCTCCACCTACGCGCTGCTCGGTGGGCTGCGCTCGAGCGCCCAGGTGATCTCCTACGAGGTCGCGATGGGCCTCGCGCTGGTCGCGGTCTTCATGTACGCCGGCTCGATGTCGACCTCGCAGATCGTGGCGGCGCAGGCCGAGGACATGTGGTTCATCCTGCCGTTGCTGCCCAGCTTCGTCATCTACGTGATCGCCATGGTCGGTGAGACCAACCGGGCACCGTTCGACCTCGCCGAGGCCGAGGGCGAGCTCGTCGGCGGTTTCCACACCGAGTACTCGTCGCTGAAGTTCGCGCTGTTCTTCCTGGCTGAGTACATCAACATGGTGGTCGTCTCCGCGCTGGCGGTCACGTTGTTCCTCGGTGGGTGGCGGGCGCCGTGGCCGTTGTCGCTGTGGGAGAACGCCAACGAGGGCTACCTGCCGGTGCTGTGGTTCCTCGGCAAGGTCGTCGTCTTCATCTTCTTCTTCATCTGGCTGCGAGGCACGCTGCCGCGGTTCCGCTACGACCAGTTCATGAAGCTCGGCTGGAAGGTGCTCATTCCGGTCGCTCTGGTGTGGACGCTGGCGGTCGCGGTCGTCCGGCAGCTACGGATCAACGAGGATCTCGACTCCCGGACGGTGCTCATCGCGGTCGGCATCGCACTGGCGGCCTTGCTGGTGCTGCTGTTCTGGCCCGAAGGCAAGAGCTCGCCGGAGGAGGAGCCCGCCGAGCAGAGGCCGTTCGACGCGTTCGCCGCCGGCTACCCCGTGCCGCCGATGCCGGGCCAGAGCCTGCCTGTCGCGGCATCGCGCATGACGGTGCCGGGCAGCGCGACCCCAGCTGAGGTGGGCAGCTCGACCGCCCGCACCGACGACCCTCTCGAGGAGAACCGTGCCTAGCTCCCCCGCCGACGCTCCCAAGGGTGGCGGCTCGACCGGTTCCGGCTCTCCGGCGGGCCGCCCCGAGGAGAAGGCCCGCTTCTGGGATCCGGTCGCCGGCTTCGGCGTCACCTTCCGCACGATGTTCAGGAAGGTCGTCACCGAGCAGTACCCGGAGTACAAGAAGCCGACAGCCCCCAGGTTCCACGGCCGCCACCAGCTCAACCGGTGGCCGGACGGCCTGGAGAAGTGCATCGGGTGCGAGCTGTGCGCGTGGTCGTGTCCGGCCGACGCGATCTACGTCGAGGGCGCGACCAACACCCCGGACGGGCGCTTCTCGCCGGGGGAACGCTACGGCCGCGTGTACCAGATCAACTACCTGCGGTGCATCCTGTGCGGCCTGTGCATCGAGGCCTGCCCGACTCGTGCGCTGACGATGACCAACGAGTACGAGCTGGCTGACAGCAGCCGCGCCGACCTCATCTACGAGAAGTCGGACCTGCTCGCGCCGCTGCTGCCTGGAATGACCCAGCCGCCGCACGAGATGCTGCTCGGCGACGACGAGTCCGCCTACTACGGTGGCGGCGCCGCCGCCGGACCCGGCGCCGAGACAGGAGGGCACCGTTGACCGTCTTCTGGGTGCTGGCGCCGTTCATGGTGCTGGCGGCGCTCGGCATGGTGTTCGCGCGCAAGGCCGTCCACGCCGCACTGATGCTGGCCGTGGTGATGATCTGCCTGGCGATCATGTACGCGGCACTGGACGCGCCGTTCCTGTTCGCCGTGCAGATCATCGTCTACACGGGCGCGATCTTGATGCTCTTCTTGTTCGTGCTGATGCTGGTCGGGGTCGACGCCTCGGACTCCATCGTCGAGACGATCAAGGGGCAGCGGGTCCTCGCCGCTGTCCTCGGGGTGCTGTTCGGTGCCACGGTCGTGCTCGGGGTCGCCCAGACCACTATCGGAGCGATGACAGGCTTCGACGCTGTCGCGCCGGAGGGCAACGTCGTCGCCGTCGCCCATCTGCTGTTCGGTCGCTACGTCCTCGCGTTCGAGGTCACCAGCTCGCTGCTGATCACCGCGGCGCTGGGAGCCATGGTGCTCGCTCACCAGGAGCGGCAGAGCGCGAAGATCACCCAGCGTGAGGTGTCAGAGCAGCGCATGCGCCAGTACGCCGAGCACGGCGCGCCACTGGTGCCCCGGCCTACTCCCGGGGTTTTCGCTCGCCACAACGCCGTCGACACACCGGCGCTCCTGCCCGACGGCACGACGGCGAGCGGATCGGTGTCCCGGGCCCTGCAGGCGCGCGGGACCGTCCGGCTCAGCAGCAGTCGCGAGGTCGCGCGTACGGCCGGGCAGATGACCGAGGACGGCGGTGTCGACGGTCGGCACTCCGCCGGCACGCCGTCGGGGGAGTACGCGGTCCCGCCGACCTCGCAGAGCGTCGCCACGAGCGGTGACGGAGGTAACGCGTGAGCGCCACGCCGTTCCTGACCCTCTCGGCGCTGCTGTTCACCATCGGCGCGGTCGGGGTGCTCGTACGCCGCAACGCCATCGTGGTGTTCATGTGCGTCGAGCTGATGCTCAACGCCACGAATCTGGCCTTCGTCACGTTCGCCAAGGTGCACGGCAACCTCGACGGCCAGATCGCGGCCTTCTTCGTCATGGTCGTGGCTGCTGCTGAGGTCGTGGTCGGGCTCTCGATCATCGTGGCGATCTTCCGGACCCGCCGATCGGCCTCGGTCGACGACGCCAGCCTGCTGAAGTACTGAGCCGAGGAGCGCAACGAACGTGACGGAGACGACCACTGCCGAGGGCGTGCTCGCCCTGGGCTGGGTGTTGGTGGCCGTGCCGCTGGCCAGTGCCGCGGTGCTGCTGCTGGCCGGCCGCCGCGCTGACCGCTGGGGACACCTGCTGGGCACGGTCGCGCCCCTGGTGTCGTTCCTGCTCGGCGTCGTCATGTTCGTGGAGCTGCTGGGACACGGCGCCGAGGAGCGCATCACCGACTACCAGGTGTTCACCTGGATGCAGGTCGGTAGCTTCTCCGTCGAGATGGGCGTGCGCTACGACCAGCTGTCGGCGCTGTTCGTCCTGCTGATCACCGGTGTGGGCTCGCTGATCCACATCTACTCCATCGGGTACATGGCGCACGACCCGCAGCGTCGCAAGTTCTTCGGCTTCCTCAACCTGTTCGTCGCCGCGATGCTCACCCTGGTGCTCGCCAACGACTACCTGGTGCTCTTCCTCGGCTGGGAAGGTGTCGGGCTCGCCTCCTACCTGCTGATCGGGTTCTGGCAGGACCGCAACTCAGCGGCTGTGGCGGCCAAGAAGGCGTTCATCGTCAACCGCGTCGGAGACATCGGCATGGCGCTGGCGATCATGCTCATGTTCGCGACGTTCAACACCACCACGTTCACCGGTGTCGCGGAAGGCATGTCGCAGGCATCGGCAGGGGTGGCCACGGCGCTCGGTCTGCTGCTGCTGTTGGGGGCGTGCGGCAAGTCAGCCCAGGTGCCCCTGCAGAGCTGGCTGCTGGACGCCATGGAGGGTCCCACCCCGGTGTCGGCTCTCATCCACGCCGCGACCATGGTCACCGCCGGGGTGTACCTGGTGGTGCGCTCGAGCTATGTGTACGAGCAGTCCGAGGTCGCCTCGACAGCGGTGGTCGTCGTCGGTCTGGTCACGCTGCTGGTCGGGGCGATCATCGGGTGCGCCAAGGACGACATCAAGAAGGTGCTCGCCGGTTCGACGATGAGCCAGATCGGCTACATGATGCTGGCGGCCGGTCTCGGCCCGGCCGGGTACGCCTTCGCGATCTTTCACCTGATCACGCACGGGTTCTTCAAGGCCAACATGTTCCTCGGCGCCGGCTCGGTCATGCACGCGATGGACGACGACGTGGACATGCGCAACTACGGCGCCCTGCGCACGGCCATGCCGATCACCTTCGCCACCTTCGCGATGGGCTATCTGGCGATCATCGGCTTCCCCGGCTTCTCCGGCTTCTGGTCGAAGGACAAGATCATCGAGGCCGCCTTCGCGGACAACCTTCTCGTGGGCCTGGGCGCACTGCTCGGTGCGGGCATCACCGCCTTCTACATGACCCGGCTGATGCTGATGACCTTCTTCTCACAGAAGCGGTGGCGCGACGACGTGCACCCTCACGAGTCGCCATCCACCATGACGCTGCCGTTGATCGTGCTGGCGGCGCTCTCAGTGGTCGGTGGCGTCCTGCTCCTCGGTAGCTGGATCGTGCACTGGCTCGAGCCGCTCACCGGACCTGAGCCCGAGCACCATCTCGGCATCCCGGCCTGGTTGCTCACGCTGGCGATCACCGCACTCGTCCTCGCCGGCGCCGGGCTGGCGTACGCGCTGTTCGGCGCGCGGCCGGTGCCCCGCGCCGCTCCGGTCAACGTCACGCTGCTCACCGCGGCCGCTCGCCGCGACCTGTACGGCGACACGATCAACGAGGCTGTGCTCATGCGACCCGGCCAGCGGCTGACGCAGGGTCTGGTGAGAGCCGACAACCGTGGGGTCGACGGGTCGGTCAACGGCCTCGCGGCGTTCATCGGCGGCACCTCCACCCAGGCCCGTCGGGCGCAGACCGGTTACGTGCGCTCGTACGCCCTGGCCAT
This sequence comes from Nocardioidaceae bacterium, assembly GCA_035645475.1. Lineage (GTDB taxonomy): Bacteria > Actinomycetota > Actinomycetes > Propionibacteriales > Nocardioidaceae > DASQMN01. The sequence continues at coordinate 4,546 of DASQMN010000020.1, read as the reverse complement.
CCTCGGGGGCGCCCTGCTGATCGTCCTGTCGGCTCTGGCGGTGACGCTGGCATGAGTGCTGAGGACTTTCCCTGGCTGAGCGTCCTGGTCGCTCTGCCGTTGCTGGGTGCCGTGCTGGTGATGGTGCTGCCGCGCGGTCGAGGCTCCTCCGACTCCATCAAGGCCGCGGCGCTCGGGGTCTCCCTGCTGACGCTCGTGGTGTCGCTGGCGATGCTGACGCAGTTCGACGTCGGCGCGGCGGGCTTCCAGCTCACCGAGCAGCACGAGTGGATCGGTGTGTTCGGCGCGTACTACGCGGTGGGTGTGGACGGCATCGGCCTGACGCTGATCCTGCTGACGACCATCCTGACTCCGGTCGTGCTGCTCGCTTCCTGGCGCGACGGTGACGCGGCACTCGCGGCCGGCCGCCGGTGGAGCACGTCGGCGTACATGGGGTGGATGCTCGCCCTCGAAGGCCTCGCGATCGGGGTGTTCGCCGCCACTGACGTCTTCTTGTTCTACGTGCTGTTCGAGGCGACGCTCATTCCGGTCTACTTCCTGATCGGAAGCTTCGGAGGTGCCCGCAGCTCCGCCGCAGCGGTCAAGTTCCTGCTCTACTCGCTGTTCGGCGGCCTGCTGATGCTGGCATCCGTGGTGGGGCTGTACGTCGTGTCCGCCCGTGCCGGCGAGCCGTCGTACCTGCTGAGCACGCTGAACGAGATCCCCATGAGCGAGTCGACCGGACGCTGGCTGTTCCTCGGCTTCTTCATCGCCTTCGCGATCAAGGCGCCGATGTGGCCGCTGCACACGTGGCTGCCCGACGCGGCCGCGGAGTCGACTCCGGGCACCGCCGTCCTGCTGGTGAGCGTGCTGGACAAGGTGGGCACGTTCGGCATGATCCGCTTCTGCCTGCAGCTTTTCCCCGAGGCCTCGGAGTGGGCCTCGCCGGTCATCGTGGCGCTTGCGGTGTTCTCGGTCATCTACGGGGCGCTGCTCGCCATCGGGCAAGACGACATCCGACGGCTCATCGCGTACACGTCGGTATCGCACTTCGGCTTCATCGTGCTGGGAATCTTCGCCTTCACGAGCCAGTCCGCCACCGGCGCAACGCTGTACATGTTCAACCACGGGCTGTCCACGGCCGCGCTGTTCCTCGTCACCGGCTTCTTGATCAGCAGGCGGGGCTCACGCAGCATCAGCGACTACGGCGGCGTGCAGAAGGTGGCGCCGATCCTGGCCGGCATGCTGCTGATCGCCGGCCTGTCCAGCCTGTCGTTGCCCGGGCTGTCGCCGTTCGTGAGCGAGTTCCTCGTGCTCGCCGGAACGTTCACGACGTCGATCCCCGCCGCGGTCATCGCCACGTTCGGCATCGTGCTCGCCGCGCTCTACATCCTGCTGATGTACCAGCGCACGATGACCGGTCCGCTGCGTCCCGACAACGCCGCGATCACCGACCTGCGTGGTTTCGAGGTGCTCGCCCTGGCACCGCTCATCGTGTTCATCTTCGTCCTCGGCTTCTACCCGCAGCCACTGCTCGACGTCATCGACCCCAGCGTCGACGCCACCCTCGAGCAGGTCGGCGTCGATGATCCAGTCCCCGACGTCCCAGTCACCGTCGCCGAGGAGTCGGCCCCGTGAACCCCCCGTTCCAGCCGCCCAGCTTCGACTACGTCCAGCTGCTGCCGCTGTTCATCGCCTTCGGCGTCGCCCTGCTCGGTGTGCTCGTCGAAGCCTTCGTGCCCCGGTCGCTGCGCTACCCGACCCAGCTGGGGCTGATGGTGGTCGGCCTGATCGCCGCACTGGCCAGCACGGTCTACGTCGGCTATGAGCTGGTCAAGGTCGAGGGCGTCACCGCGTACGGCACGATCGACGCCGAGGGCAGCGTCGCCGTCGACGGTCCCAGCGTCTTCATCTGGGCCGTGCTGCTGGTGCTGTCACTGATCTGCGTCCTGCTGATCGCCGAACGCCGCCTCGAAGGAGGCGTCACCGCCTTCGCCGGGCAGGCAGCCGCACTGCCGGGCACCGACGCGGAGCGGGAGGCCTCGACGCAAGGCCTGGAGCACACCGAGGTCTTCCCGTTGATGGCGTTCGCCATCGCAGGCATGCTGTTGTTCCCGGCGAGCAACGACCTGCTCACGATGTTCGTGGCACTCGAGGTGCTCAGCCTGCCGCTGTACCTGCTGTGCGGCCTGGCGCGGCGTCGCCGCCTGCTCAGCCAGGAGGCGGCGGTGAAGTACTTCCTGCTGGGAGCCTTCTCCTCCGCCTTCTTCCTCTACGGCATCGCCCTGGTCTACGGGTACGCAGGCTCGTTCACCATGGCGGGCATCAACACGGCCGTGACGGAGCGCACCGACGGGCAGCCACTGCTGCTCGGCGGCATGGCCCTGCTCGCGGTCGGGCTGCTGTTCAAGGTCGCCGCCGCGCCGTTCCACGCTTGGACTCCCGACGTCTACCAGGGCGCACCGACAGCCATCACCGCCTTCATGGCGGCGTGCACCAAGATCGCCGCCTTCGGGGCTCTGCTGAGGGTCTTCTACGCCGGCCTCGGCTCTGCGCGCTGGGACTGGCAGCCGATGATGTGGGCCGTTGCCATCCTCACCATGATCGTCGGGTCGGTGCTGGCCATCACCCAGAGCGACATCAAGCGCATGCTCGCCTACTCCTCCATCGCTCACGCCGGCTTCTTGCTCGTGGGCTTCGCCGGGGTGTTCGCCGGCAGCGGCCAGGGCAGCGACATCACCAGCCTGTCCAGCGTGCTGTTCTACCTCACCGCTTACGGCTTCTCCACGATCGGCGCCTTCGCCGTCGTGATGATGGTGCGCGACGCCGGCGGGGAGACCACGCAGCTGTCACGCTGGGCTGGGCTTGGCCAGCGCGCACCGCTGCTTGCCGGAGTGATGGCGTTCTTCCTGCTCGCCTTCGCCGGCATCCCGCTCACCAGCGGCTTCATCGGCAAGTGGACCGTGTTCTCGGCTGCCTGGTCAGGTGGCGCCTGGCCGCTCGTCCTCGTGGCGGTGCTCGCGAGCGTCGTGGCCGCCTTCTTCTACGTCCGCGTCATCGTGGTCATGTTCTTCTCCGACCCGGTCGACGAGGGCCCGTCTGTAGCGGCAGCCACTCCGATGACCACCACCGTCATCGCGGTCGCCGCGGTCGCGACCTTGGCGCTCGGCGTGGTGCCGGGTCCGCTGCTGGACCTCACCACCCAGCTCGGCTCGTTCGTGCGATGAGGCGAGCGTGACGCGGAGAACGGACGCGGTCTCATCGAACACGCTGAGGCTGCCGTTCGCCGACATCGCCCTGGAAGACCGCGTTCGCACGCGGCTGGAAGAGGTCGAAGCAGGCCTCGCCGCTGCGGTGCGCTCCGACGCCCCGTTCGTCGCCGAGACGGCCCGGCATCTGCTGGACGCCGGCGGCAAGCGCTTCCGCCCGCTGCTGGTGCTGCTCGCCGCCGAGCTGGGCGACCCCCACGCCGACGGCGTCGTCCCCGCTGCTCTGGTGGTCGAGCTCACCCACCTCGCGACGCTCTATCACGACGACGTGATGGATGAGGCCGCGCTGCGCCGCGGAGCGCAGAGCGCCAACGCGCGCTGGGACAACACGGTCGCCATCCTCACCGGCGACTACCTGTTCGCACGGGCCAGCGAGGTGGTCTCACATCTCGGGCCGGAGGCGGTCCGTCTGCAGGCCCAGACCTTCTCCCGGCTGGTGCACGGCCAGATAGCTGAGACGCTCGGACCCGGAGACTCCGACCCACTGGAGCACTACCTGGAGGTCGTCGCCGACAAGACCGGGTCCCTGATCGCCACCTCAGCCCTCTTCGGTGCCCGCACATCCGGTGTGCTCGTGAGCCTGCACCCGGCACTGGCCGAGTTCGGCGAGCACATCGGCATCGCCTTCCAGCTGAGTGACGACGTCATCGACGTGGTCAGTGACAGCGACGCGTCGGGCAAGACCCCCGGGACCGACCTGCGCGAAGGCGTCCCCACGCTCCCGGTGCTGCTGGCGCGACGCAGCGACGCCCCGGGCACCGACGAGCTGCTCGCCTTGCTGGATAACGACCTGGCCAGCGACGCCGCACTGGCCGCCGCACTTAATGCACTGCGCAAGCACCCGGCGGTCGACGACGCCCGTGACGTCGTGAAGCAGCGGGCCGACCTGGCACGTTCCCAGCTCGACCCGCTGCCGGACGGTCCCGCCCGGGCGGCGCTCGAGGCCCTGTGCGACCTCGTCGTCACCCGGACGGGCTGACCCGCCTGTCTCGACTCGCTCAGCCCCCGTTGACCCGGTAGGCGCAGATCACCGACGGCCGTGGGAAGCGGTCGGTGTGCGGCCAGGTGCTGGACGGGTTCTCGAACGTCGCGTCGTCGGTCTCGCCGGGATGCTGCACGGCCGCGAACACGGTCTTGCCGTCCTTGCTCACCAGCGGTCCGCATGCCTCCGCTCCCGTGGGCATGGTGAGGAACTGCTGGACCCGACCGCGCTGCGGCCCTCGTACCGGCACCGCGAAGATGCCGTCGTGAGAGCCGAGCTGGTTGCCGTCGGTGGCGATCCACAGGTTGCCGGCACG
>DASQMN010000019.1:0-13597 GCA_035645475.1 Nocardioidaceae bacterium | reverse complement strand
CGGCTCAAGAGGTGAGCGAACCGGCCACGCGCCACAGCCGGCCACCGACCAGGCGAAGACTCGGCCGAAGGTTGGACTGGCCTTCTCGAAGTCGGGGATCGTCGCCTCCACATCGGCGGCGGTGGTGTCCACCGGCTTGTCGAGGCAGTTCACCGCCGAGATGACTTCGGCGGAGTTGTCGGAGTAGCCGCTCTCGGTCCGGGAGAGATACTGGTCGGCGAACAGCAGCAGCACCCCGCCGTTGCCGGCCAGAGCGGCCTCAAGCCCTTGCGTCAGGTAACCCCAGGATCCCTCGTCGTACAGCGGCAGCGCGACACCATAGAAGCCGAGCGCCTGGGTGAGCGGTCGCTCCGGGTCGTTGGTTGGCATCGGCGACTCGTCTAGATCCTTCAGCAGCTGACCGATGCGCTCGACGACCGTGTCCTCGGACTCGCCGAGTGGACAGTCACCCTGCTCCACGCAGTCGGCCGCGTACGCGCGCAGAGCGGTCTCGAAGCCGCGTGCCTGCTCCAAGTTGGTATCGGTGTTGGACAAGGTCGGGTCGACGGCACCATCGAGGACCATCCGTCCGACCTGCTCAGGGAAGAGCTCGGCATAGGTGGCGCCGATGTAGGTGCCGTATGAGGCGCCGTAGTACGTGAGCTGCTCGTCACCGACGACGGCGCGTAGCACGTCGAGGTCGCGCGCGACCTCCTGAGTCGAGACGTGCGCGGCGAGCGCTCCCGAACTGCGTGCGCATCCTTCGCCCAGCTCACGCACAGAGGCGAGGAAGTCCTCACTCTCCGCGGCGGCGTCCGGGTCAGGGTCGGAGGAGACGTAGCGGTCCATGGCCTCGGTGCCCAAGCACTCCAACGGCTCGGAGGTGCCGACCCCGCGCGGGTCGAACCCGACGACGTCGTAGCTCGCCACGACGTCCTCCCCGGCCTGGCCGGCGAAGTACGACGTGAAGTCGACACCGGAGCCGCCCGGCCCTCCGGGGTTCACGAAGAGTGTGCCGCGGGACTCCCCCTCGGCCGGACTGCGACGCAGCTCCAACGTCACCGTGTCACCGGTCGGGTCGGTGTAGTCGAGCGGCACGTCGGCCTCGGCGCAGTCCTGCCCAGAGCCGCACCCTTCCCACTCGAGCTTCTGCTCGTAGAAGGACCGAAGGGCCCTGGCCGGAGCGGCAGCGCCCGAGGGCTTGCTGCTGCCCTCCGTGGCATCGGGGCTCGTCGTGGCCTCGGAGGCTGCGGCCGAGGGATCGTCGGCGACGTCGTCGGTGCTGCCACAGCCTGTGAGCACCAGGGTCGTCATCACAGCGGCGACCGCCCAAGCGCGAACCCGGCGGCCGGAGCGCCCAGGTGGGCTCATCAGAGGTGCCTTTCGTCGCTGGCCGGGCCGCTACGGCGACCGGCGCCAAGCGTAGGCATGGCCGCGGACTACCCGTCGGTCATTCGCGCTCGCCGGTCACTCGGCAAGGCTCAGCATCAGCGACTCCAGGGCGAGGAGCGGGGCGGCGTTGTCCTGCAGAGCCGTGCGGCACGCCAGGATCGCCTCGATGTGGACCAGTGTCTGCTCGGGGGTTCCGGCTCGGGCCGTCTGATGCACGCCGGCTGCCACCTCGGCGTTCACGAGTGCCACCGACGCACCCGTCTGGACGATGAGCACGTCGCGGTAGAACGACAGCAGGTCGATCAGCGCACCGTCGATGCTGTCGCGCACCACACGTTTCTGGCGCTTCTTTTGATCGTCTCGCAGTCCGCTCAAGGCCCCCGTGAAGCCGCGCGTACGGGCGCTGCGTTCACCGGCGCCCCAAGCCTGCTCCAGCTCGGCGAGCTCACGGCTGTCCAGGGTTGCGGCGACCGCCTCGCCCTCTTCGGTGGCCACGTCATGCAGGTTCGCCGCTGCGATGAGGCACGCGCCCAGGTCGTGCAGCACTCCGGGGATCGATAACACCTCTCGGCGCCGATTGCGGGTGGCCTCGTCGCGAGCGAGCGCCCGCGCACGGCCGATGTGCCCCTGGGAGGCACGCGCGGCATAGGCGGCCATCGCCGCCGGCACCTTGTCGCGCCGCTCCAGCACCTCGGCGATCGCTGTGACCGGGGGTGTGCGCAGGACGAGGGTGCGGCAACGCGACCGCACCGTCACCAGCACATCCTCCGCGGTGGGGGCGCACAACATCCACACCGTGCGAGGCGGTGGCTCCTCGAGGCTCTTGAGCAGCGCGTCGCCGGCTTGGTCGGTGAGCCGGTCCGCGTCCTCGACCACCAGCACCTGCCAGCGCCGCATCGCTGGGAGCAACGCCGCATCTCGTACCAGCGCGCGAACGTCGTCGATGCCGATGCTGAGCTGGTCGGTGCGCACCAGCCGCACGTCAGGATGCGCGCCCGTCACCGAGGTGCGGCAGGCGTTGCAGGAGCCGCAGCCGCCCTGGTCGCACTGCAGGGCCGCAGCGAAGGCGCGCGCTGCGTTGGACCGCCCCGAGCCAGGCGGGCCCGTGAACAGCCAGGCATGTGTCATGCCCGACCCCGGCCCACCCGCGACACGGTCCTGTGCCGAGACGACCGCACTCTGCAGGAGCTGAACGAGCGCCGGCTGCCCGACGACGTCGTCCCACACCGTCATGGCGAGGCGCCCGCTGCAACGGCAGGGAGCACCGCCTGCACGCGATCTCGCACCGCCGTGGAGATCTGGTCAGCGGGAGCGCCGGCGTCCAGGACGAGGTACCGCGTCGGCTCCGCCTCGGCCAGCTCCCGGAAGCGTCCCCGAATGCGCCGGTGGAACTCTGCCGGCTCGGCCTCCAGCCGGTCGAGCCCGGTCAGGCGCTCGCTACCAGTGTCTACGTCGACGTCGAGCAGGACGGTGAGCGCCGGGCGCACCCCGCGGGTGGCCCAGTCGACCAGCCACTGCAGCTCATCCGGTGTGAGAGCCCTCCCGGCGCCCTGATACGCCAGCGTCGAGTCGACGTAGCGGTCGGTGACCACCACAGCGCCCCGCTGAAGCGCCGGCAGCACGACCGTGTCGACGTGCTCGGCCTTGTCGGCGGCGTAGAGCAACGCCTCGGTGCGCGGGCTCAGCTCACCGGTGGCCGGCTCGAGCAGGATTGCGCGCACCGCAGCACCGACCGGCGTACCACCGGGCTGGCGGGTGGCCACCACCTCGTGCCCGCGCTCGGTCAGCCAAGCCGCCAGCCGTGCGGCCTGGGTCGACTTGCCCGCCCCGTCGCCGCCTTCGAAGGCGATGAGGACTCCGCCGGACGAGCTCACCGGGTGTCTCCTCTCCAGCGGACGTTCGTACGAGTCGCTACGGGCGCAAGGAGTCGCTCACCCGGCGCTGGCCGGGAGGGTGCAGCTGACTCATCCGGCGCAGGCAGACTGCTCCGGCTGCGACCGCCAGCAGCCCCGCGGCCAGCACGGTGAGCTGCGCCCCACTGTAGGAGAGGGCTCCGACAGCCGGCAGATCCACGCTGGTGGCCCCGAGGAGTCCAGCTGTCAACGGCGCCAGGGCCAGGACGGCGGCCAGCGCGAGACGCACCAGCGACTGCACGAGAGCGAAGGTTCTGCCCTGCAACGAGGGGTCGACCTCCGTGCCGAGAAGGGTGTATCCGGTGACCCAGGCGACGCCTGACGCGAAGCCGAGCATCAGCGCGAGCAACGCCACCGGCACCATGAACGGCACCAGCGCGACGGCCGCCAGCAAGACGCCTGACGCCGACAGCGCCAGGCCGAACAGCCGGGGCCGTCCTAGACCGGGCAACACGCGCGGGCCCTGCCACATGCCGGCGCCCAGACCGGCGAAGACCATGCCGAACACCGTGCCGTATCCGGCGTCGGAGGCTCCGAGGTCGCCCACCAGCACTCTGGCGAGCCCGATGACGACCCCGCCGGCGGCGAAGGCAGCGACGATCCCCCCGACGAGCGAACGCACCAGCGGCGTCCTCCACGCGTACGCCCAGCCCTCGACGATGTCACTGAGGATGGACGCGGAGGTGAGCGACGCTCGCGGCACGGGGCCGATCCGCGCGCACAGCAGTCCGGAAGCCACCAGGCACACCGCGTTAGCCCAGAGAGCCAGCGCGACGGGTCCCCCGAAACCCCACCCCAGCTGCGCCTGGCCGAGGTCTGTGATCTCGGCCAGGCCGATGAAGATGCCGGCCGCGGGCACGGCCGAGCCGTACGAGGTGGCCAGGTTCAGCCGGTTGGCGTCGGCGAGCAGCCCGGTCGGGACGATGGCGACGATGGTGGCGTCCTTGGTGGGCAGCCACAACAGGCTCGCCACCTCGATGAGGACGGTCGCCACGTACACCCACATGAGCGTGTCGACGATCGGGATGGTGGCGAAGACGAGGCCGCGGGCGACATTGCCGATGACCAGCGTCCTGCGCCGGTCGAGACGGTCGGCAACCCATCCGGCCAGCGGACCGATCACGACAGCGGGAAGGATGCGCAGCAGCAGCACCCCCGCGATGGCAAAGCTGCGCTCGTCGGCGCCGTCCCCCGCAGCCGCGTTGGCGTACGCGGTCAGCGCCAGGAGCCCCACCCAGTCGCCCAGCCCGGACAGTCCGAGTGCCGCCCACAAGCGCCGGAAGGCGACGATGCGCAGCACGTCCCCGATGCCGGAGCCGACGGCGGGGACGACCGAGGTCACTGGGTCAGACTAGGCCGCGCAGTGGTGAACCGCCGCAGCCGTGGTCCGCTCGGCTGCGCCGTGGATCACCCGGCCGGCACTCCGGCCAGCTCGTAGCCGGCCTCTTCGACGGCCGCGGCCACCGCGCTGGGGTCCAGCGGCCCTTCCGTGTGAACGTGCAGATCGCCGGTCGCGAGGTCCACGTCGACGTCGAGGACGCCGGGGACCCCACTGACCTCCTCGGTCACGGCTCGCACGCAGTGTGCGCACGTCATCCCCCGGACCGAGTAGGTGCTCGTGCTGCTCATGTCATCTCCTTCCGGGCAGGACGAAAAGACTCGGCCGAGCAGTCAGGAGCGCACCAGGCGGGCGATGGCCTGCGACGCCTCCTGCACCTTGGCGTCGGCCTCCGGCCCGCCTTCGCTGGCGGCTCGGACGACGCAGTGGCTGAGGTGCTCGTCGAGCAGGCCCAGCGCGACGGACTGCAACGCCTTGGTCATCGCCGAGACCTGGGTGAGGATGTCGATGCAGTACTGCTCCTCCTCGACCATGCGCTGCAGGCCGCGGGCTTGGCCCTCGATGCGACGCAGCCGCTTGCGGTAGTCCTCCTTGTTGGACAGGTACCCGTGCGAAGAGCTGGCGAGGTCTTCTCCAGAGGAAGTCACCCCATCACTATACCCCGGGCGGGTAGGGAGGCCTCGCCGCTAGTAGACCGTGTAGCCGCCATCGACCACCAGCACAGAGCCGGTCATGAAGGACGAGGCATCGCTGGCCAGGTAGACGACGCTCGGAGCTATCTCCTCAGGGGTCGCGTACCGCTGCATCGGCGCGTCGAGTATCCAGTGCTGGCGGAACTGCGGCTCATCGACCGGCGCCATGTCTGTCTTCACATAGCCGGGCGCGAGGGCGTTCACGCGGATGCCGTCCTGGGCCCACTCGGCCGCGAGGCTCTTGGTCAGCTGGTGCACCGCGGCCTTCGAGGCGTTGTACGCGGGCTGCCACTGTGGCCGGTTGACGATCAGGGCCGAGATGCTGCCGATGTTGACGATCACACCACCGCCTTGCGAGCGCATGTGCTGCGCGACCGTCGTGCTGCACCGCCACAGGGCGGTCACGTTGAGGTCGAGGACCTGGTGCCACTCGTCGTCAGGCACCTCCAAGGCGGGGCGGTGGATGGCGACGCCGGCGTTGTTCACCAGGATGTCTAGCCTGCCGAAGCGATCGACCACCGAGTCGGCCATACGCTGCACGTCACCGGCGTCGGTGACGTCGGCCTGCACCGACAGTGCTTGCCGGCCCCTGCTCCGGATCTCCTCGCAGACGCCTGCCGACAACGCGGCGTCCCGAGCGGCGATCGCCACGTCGGCACCGGCCTCGGCCAGCGCCAGGGCGAAGCTGCGCCCCAGGCCCCGGTTGCCGCCGGTCACCAAGGCGGTGCGTCCTGCCAGTGAGAACGAGTCCAGTACGGGCACGGGCTTCCCCATTCGGTTGTCAGGTCCGGGTCCGGGTCGAGACGACGGCATCCTCGCTGCGACCTCCATCGGCGACCAGGACGGTCACCCCCGTCGCGCGGAGCATGGCCAGCTGTTGCTCGGCGACTGCCGAGTCGACCACCACGACGTCCACGGCCGACACGTCGCACAGCAGGTGCGGTGCGGTCCTCGGCATCTTGGTGTGGTCGAGCAGCAGAACGCGCCGGTCAGCCGCACACAACATCGCCCTCTTGACCGCGACGGAATCCGGCAGCGGGTGGTAGCACCTGCCGTTCTCGATCGCCGGCACGCTGGACACGAAGACGTCGACGTGCCAGCCGGCGACGGCCTCGACGCACGCGGTGCCGAACGTCGCATCCAGGTCGCACACGTAGTCGCCGCCGAGCAGGTGAGCCCGCATCGTGTTGCTGGCTGCCGCCAAGCGCACCACGTCCAGATAGTTGGTGACCACGGTGAGTGGCTGGGGTGCCTGCGTCGCCAGCGAGGAGAGGAGCGGAAGAGCCGAGGTCGAGTCGTCCACCAGCATCGACTGCACGCCGGCGAACAGGGGCAGTGCGGTGCGCGCCACGGCTTCCTTGATCGAGACGGCAGCGCGTCGCCGGAAACCAGCGCTGGTCTGCACATGCAGCTGAGGAGGCGCGACGGCATGCCCCGACCGCCGCAGCAGAAACCCCTGCGACTCGAGGGTGCTCAGATCCCGGCGCATCGTCATGCTGCTCACGTCGAAGAGCGCCGCGAGCGTGGGGATCGGCACCTGCTGCCGGTCGAGGACGAGGTCCAGGATGCGGTCACGGCGCGCCTGGATCGACGCGCTGCTGGACCGGCTGCCGGGCATGACCAGGGCCGGTCTCTCAAGACCTGCCCTCGTCGACCCCTGCCGGCCGGACGACGATCTTCACGTGCTGGGCCCCCGGCTCGGGAGCGAGCGCATCCTTGACGTGGTCCAGGTCGACGTGCGCAGTGACGAGCCCGTCGAGATCGATGCGACCCCCCGCTGCCAACGCGATGGCCTTTGGCCACGTGTTGGCGTACCGGAAGGTGCCGGTCAGCTCGATCTCCCGCGTCTGCAGGTAGGACACCGGCAGCGGAAAGTCGTCGGATCCCATGCCCACCAGCACGGCGGTGCCGCCTGGGCGCACGGTGCGCACGCCGGACTGGATGGCGGCGGGGGCGCCGCTGCAGTCGATGAAGGCGTCCACCTCCCCCCCGACTGTGCCCTTTCCGTCAGTCGGGTCGATCACCTCGGTGGCCCCGTACCTGCTGGCGAGCTCCCGCCGGAACGGGTCGACGTCGGACACGACGATGCGGGCGGCAGCCAGCGCAGCGGCGACCTGGGCGACGAGGAGCCCGATCGGCCCGGCTCCAGCGACCAGCACCGAGGAACCAGCACCGATGTGCGCCTTCTGGTTGGCCCACACCGCGACCGACAAGGGCTCGATCAAGCCCGCCGCGTCGTCGGAGAGAGCGTCGGGAACGGGATGTGCGAAGTCGGCGTCGATCACCACGTACTCGCAGAAGGCGCCGTCGAAGGGCGGGGTGGCGAAGAAGCGGAGGTCGCGGCAGAGGTTGTAGCGCCCACCCAGGCAGTGCTCGCAGTGCCGGCAGGGCACACCCGGCTCCAAGGCGACGCGCTCACCCACCCGGTCAGCCGACACGCCCTCACCCACCGCGACGATCTGTCCCCCGGCTTCGTGACCCAGGACGAGCGGGTCACGTACGACGAAGTCGGCGATCCGCCCGTGCTTGTAGTAGTGCACGTCGGAGCCACAGACCCCGACCGATCCGACCCGAACGAGCACCTCGCCACTGCCGGGGTGAGGCACGGGACGTTCCTCGATGATCAGGTCCTGCACGCCGCGCAGCACGCTGACCCGCATGCGCTCGGGCGTTGTCGTCTCGCTCACCGGTCACCGCTCCCAACGTGACTCTTGCGCCGGCTACGCCGGCAAGGCGGCGAACGTCTCACAGATAATCTGTGCGTACAAGAGTTGTTCGTCCCGGTTTCCTGTGCTTTCTTGTGCTCACTCAACCTCCTGGGAGGTGCCTGGTGGCGCTCGTCGCCGGCGTCGACTCATCGACGCAGTCCTGCAAGGTTGTCGTGCACGACGCTGACACCGGCGAGCTGGTACGCCAGGGTCGAGCCAGTCATCCGGACGCCACCGAGGTCGATCCCCAGGCCTGGGACGCTGCCCTCGAGCAGGCCATCGAGGGTGCCGGGGGCTTGGACGACGTCGACGCCATCGCCGTGGGCGCCCAGCAGCACGGCATGGTCTGCCTGGACGACTACGGCCAGGTGGTACGCCCCGCGCTGCTGTGGAACGACACCCGGTCCGGGGGCAGCGCGTCGGACCTCGTCGGCGAGCTCGGTGACGGCGACCCCGAGGCAGGCGGAAGGGCGTGGGCGCAGGCCGTGGGAGTCGTGCCGGTCAGCTCCATCACCGTCGCCAAGCTCCGCTGGCTCGCCGAGCACGAGCCGGAGTCCGCCGAACGCACCGCAGCGGTGTGCCTGCCGCATGACTGGCTCACCTGGCGGCTTAGAGGCAGCACCGACCTCAGTGACCTGACCACCGACAGGGGCGACGCCAGCGGCACCGGCTACTGGTCGGCAGCAGAGGGGACGTACCGCCCGGACCTGATGGAGCGGGCCTTCGGACGTCCCGCACACGTCCCGCAGGTGCTCGACCCTGGGCAGTCGCCCGGCCGTACTCCCTCGGGGGCCGTCGTGGGCGCCGGCACCGGCGACAACGCCGGTGCCGCCCTCGGGCTACAGGCAGCCTCGGGTGATGTCGTGGTGTCGGTGGGCACATCGGGCGTCGTCTGCGCCGTCTCGGAGGTGCCGGCCGCCGACGCCACCGGCATCGTCGCCGGCTTCGCCGACGCCACCGGCCGTCACCTGCCGCTGGTGTGCACGCTGAACGCCGCGCGCGTGCTCGAGCGGGCCGCCACCATGCTCGGCACCGATCACGAGGGACTGTCCGAGCTGGCCCTGTCCGCGGAGGCCGGGGCGGGTGGTCTGGTGATGGTGCCCTTCCTGGAAGGCGAGCGCACCCCCAATCGCCCGGATGCCACGGGTGCCGTGCACGGTCTGACCCTGCAGACGAGCTCGCCGGCGCATGTCGCGAGGGCCGCGGTGGAGGGTCTCCTGTGCGGGCTCGCAGACGGACTCGATGCCTTGAAGGACCAGGGTGCTCGAGTGGACCGGGTGCTCCTCATCGGTGGGGGCGCGCAGTCCGAGGCTCTCCGCCGTATCGCCCCGGCGGTGCTGGGTACTCCAGTACTGGTCCCACCACCCGCTGAGTACGTGGCCATCGGTGCCGCCCGTCAAGCAGCATGGGCGCTGTCGGGCAGCGCTGAGCCGCCGGAGTGGAGCGTGGGACGCTCCGAGGCGGCCCTGTACGAGGCTGACCCGACGCCCCAGGTGCGCACGCGCTACGCAGAGGTCCGGGACCTGACCGCTCAGCGCATGGACGCCCGCCAGGGCTAGGAGCAGGTCACTGCGTCCAGTGCGCTGTGAGCTCGCGCGCGGTCTGCGGCGGCCCGAAGTGGTAGCCCTGCAGCAACGGGCAGCCCGCCTCGCGGAGGTAGCGCGCCTGCTCTGAGTTCTCCACGCCCTCGCCGATCACCTGCAGATCCAGCTTGGACGCCACCACCAGCACGGCATCGACCAGGGCGCGCGAGCGCGGGTCGTGCTCGAGCGCCGTCGCGACGGACCGGTCGATCTTCGCCGTTCCGACCGGCAGCTGAATGAGCCGCGACAGTGAGGAGTACCCGGTCCCGAAGTCGTCCACGGACAGTGGGTGACCTCGAGCGTGCAGGCTGAGCAGGACGGGGACCAGGTGCGGGTCGATGAAGCATGCCTCGAGCAGCTCGAGGCCCAGATGCTGCGGTTGCAGCCCGTGGCGCTGGAGTGACGCGTGCAGGATGTCGGCGAGTCTGGGATCAGCGAGCTCGCGAGCGCTCAGGTTGACGTAGGCGGTGGGGGGCGCCTGCCCGTTGAGCTGGTCGTGCCAGCTGCGAAGCTGCGCGCAGACGGAGTCGATCAGCCACCGCCCTATCGGTGCGACCAGCCCCGTGCTCTCGGCCACGGCGATGAAGTCCGCCGCCGGCAGCAACCCGTGGGTGGGGTGCTCCCAGCGAAGCAGGGCCTCGACCGCGAAGACCCGCAGGTCGTCGGCCGACACGATCGGCTGGTAGTGCACTCGCAGCTGCCCACCGGACAGGGCGTCAGCCAGCTCGCGGTCCAGATGCCGGGACGAGCGCCGGCCTAGCCCGGGGTTGTGGGCGCGGATCACCAGCTCGCCCTGGCGGCGCTGCTTGGCCCGGTACATCGCGGCATCGGCCTCCGACACCAGGTCGTCGCCGGTCGACTGCGAGTCGGACACGGCGACGCCGATACTTGCTGTCACCACCAGGTCCACGCCACCGATGCGGACCGGCGTGCTCAACGCGGAGCGGACGCGCTGCGCGACGGCATCCAGATGCTCCTCGAACTCGCTCCCGGCCTGCCTCGGCAGCTGCTCGACCACGACGACGAACTCGTCGCCGGAGAGCCTCGCCAGGGTGTCCTCGGTGCGCAGCGTCTGAGCCATCCGAGCGGTGGCCTCCACGAGGACCTTGTCCCCGCCGGCGTGACCGAACGTGTCGTTGATCTGCTTGAACCGGTCCAGGTCGATGAAGAAGACGGCGACGGCCTGCTCGTGCCGAGCCGCTGCGGTGAGGGCGTGCTCGAGCCGGTCGAAGAGCAAGGCCCGGTTCGGGAGGCCGGTCAGCTCGTCATGAGTGCTTCGGTGGGCCAGCTCCCGCTGGGCGTGGCGAGCCTCGTCCCGGTCCGCGGCCATCACCACGTAGGAGACCGCGACGTCGGCGAGCAGTCTGGCGGCTGCGATGTCGGCGGGGCTCCATGGCCCCGGTTCGCGACGGTAGAGGTCCAGAACTCCCCAGCCGCGACCACGACTCACCAGGGGCACGGCGACCACGGCCTGCAACCCCGCCCGCTCGGCCTCAGCACGGTAAGGCGCCCACTCGGACGGCAGGGAGGGATCGGCCAGGTCCCCGACGGTGACCTCGCGCAGATCCCGCATGGCCTCCTGGCAGGGCCCGTGCTGCATCAGCTCCTGCAGCCGTTCGACGGCTCCGATGCCCGTCGAACTGCCGTGGACGAACATCAGGCAGGCACCGTCGGCGACCATCACGCCTGCACCGTCCGCGGAGAGATGGTCTGCCGCGAGGTCGACCAGGTGTCGCAGCAGATCGTTCACGGCGAACTGACCCGTCGCGGTTCGCGAGAGGTCAGCCACTGCCTTGATCAGGTCTGGGGTTTCGAGCTCGGTGTCGGTCATCGATCGACCGCAATCGCACCGGGCGGGACGGGCGCCGAGGGGGGTTTTGTCGAGACGTGACAGGGACAGCGCAGCTGCGGCATCGGTTCGCGATCTGAACGAAGAGACCCCGACTAGCTGTGCGCGTCGGGTGCGAATTCGCAGGCTCCTATCCGAACCTGCGGTCACTATAAGCGATCAAGTGACTACTGGCCAGATGCGCAGCGTCACCAGGTCCAGCCTGCTTGGATCAGGTGTCCCTCCGCGAGGAGCCGGCTGGCTGAGTTCTCCAGCGCGACCGGAACGCCGATGAGAGCGCACGCCTCGACCAAGGTCTCGTCGTAGGCCCGGTTGATCGCCCGGGCGTGATGTCCGAGGGCGAATCTCGCGGACTGCTCGCCGCTCAACGTGTCCATCTGGCCGACCAGGCGGGTCAGCCGTGCCTGCAGCTCCAGTGTCCGGAACGGATCAGGCGGGGTGGGTGACAGCCGGCTGACCACGGCGATGCGCACGCGGTCGAGGAGGTCCTTCACGCTGACACCACCCCTCGTCGGCTCCCAGCGTAAGCCGAGATCCGGCGTCTGTCGCGGAGAGAAGTCACTCCCGGGCGCCGCCGGAGAGATAGGCGGCGACGAGTCCGCCGAGGGATGGCAGGTGATACCCACCCTCCTGCACCACGACGGTGGGTTGCCCCAGTCCGGCGAGCATCCGGCCAGCCTGCTCGTACCCGTCGGCGGTGACGAGCAGCGGACTCTCCGGGTCTTCGGCCGCGGCATCCACGCCCAGCGAGACGACGAGCGCGTCGACCCGGCACTCAGCCACCCAGGCGACCAGCGCGGAGACCGCGGCGCACCACTCCTGGTCCCCGGTGCCGGGCGCCAGCGGGATGTTGCGCGTAGCCCCGACTCCCTCGCCCACCCCGGTCTCCACGGCGAAGCCAGCGACATGCGGGAACCATCCGGCGCCCGGGTCGACGTGCACCGACCCGTAGCAGACGTCACCGCGGGCGTAGAAGATGGCTTCGGTCCCGTTGCCGTGGTGCGCGTCGAGGTCGATGACGGCCACTCGCTGAGCGCCGGCGATGCGTAGCGCCTCGGCGGCAACGGCGGCGTTGTTGAGGTAGCAGGAACCGCCGTACGCTGCGTGGGTCACGTGGTGCCCGGGCGGCCGGCACAGCGCGTAGGCCATGCCGGCCCCTGCTTCGACGAGTTCCACTGCAGTGAGCGCGCAGTCGACGGCTGCCCGGGCGGCCGCCCAGGTGCCCTCGCCGACCGGAGTCATGGTGTCGTAGGCGAACGCGCCGACCCGCGCGTGCACCGCAGCTGCGCGGCGCTCCGGCAGAGCACCGAGCATGGCGGAGTTCGGAAAGAAGTAAGGCACCGCCTGCTGCTGGCCGACCAGCTCGGCATAGCCACCTGCCACCCAGTCGTCGTACACGGTTCGCAGATGCTCGACCAGCGCGGGATCGTGCACCTGCAACAGGACGGTGTCCGCGTGCGGGCTTGCGTCCACCCGGGGATGCCCGGCGGCATCGAGGGCGGCCAGGATCGCGTCGACTCGAGCCGCGACCTCCGCTGCCGGGGTCGGCACGCCCACCCACACTTCGCTCCGCGGGTCGTGATCGCGCGTGGTCGGCGACCACACCACGGGCACCTGGTACGACACCCGGCCAGCATGCCAGCGAGGGGCGCCACGTGGCAGCCCCTCGTCAGAGCCGGCAGTCGTGCGGGAGGATGCGCGCATGCCACGCGCTGCTGACCTGGGAATCAGGATCGGTGAGCTCCCGTCCGGGTCGACCGGGTCCGTGCTCGACGTCGACGGAGTCGGCCTCGGACACGCCACCGTCTGGCGCGACGAGCCGGACCCGCCGCAAGGAAGGGGCGTCGCACGTACCGGGGTGACCGTGCTGGTGGTGGCCGAAGACGCCTTCGACCGCCCCTGCACAGCCGGTGGCGCTGTGCTCAACGGAGCAGGCGAGTGCACGGGCTTCATCACAGCGGGCGAATGGGGCTCGCTGGAGACGCCGGTGTTCCTGACCTCGACGTTGCAGCTCGGGCGGGTCTACGACGCGGCCTGCGAGTCGATGCTCGATCGGCACCCCCGGGTGGCCGAGGACTTCATCATCCCGGTGGTCGCCGAGTGCGACGACTCCTTCCTCAACGACGCCCGGCGAATGCAGGT
>DASQMN010000018.1:0-3270 GCA_035645475.1 Nocardioidaceae bacterium | reverse complement strand
AGCAGGGAGAAGAAGGACGGCTCCCGCGCCGCCACCTGCGCCAAGCTCGTCGCCACGCCGTCCAGTCGCTTGAGCTGAGCGTCTCGTCGTGCCCCAGTGACCGACGCGTCGGTCCGGATCCGGGTGCGCTCCTCGCGGATGAGCAGCGCCACGGCCTGGAACCGGGAGTGGTGTCCCCCCGTCACCTGCTTGCGTTCGACCGCGGTCTCGATCTCGCGTACCGCTTTCGCCAGGACTGGCATGAGCCCGACGTTGTCCCGGCGCCGATTGGGAGGACGCCTCGTACGCCGGCCGTCACCGGACCGCTGCTTACCCTTGGGGGCCAACCAACAACTCTCTTCTCGTACGGATGCTCCGCCATGCGCTGACGCTCCATGCCTGAGCACCCGACCTGACTGCACGCCAGAAACGGGACCTGAGCCCAACGCAGAAACTGCGCTTCGGACTCACCGAACTTGCGGCCATCGCGCGTAGTCCGGGCAGAACCCGGGCTCGTCAGCCGTCCGCGCTCGTCGAGCGCTCTCCCAGTCTACGGAGGTTGTGGCGCCGACGCCTATTCCATCGTCCGTGTCGACGTGTTGGCAGCGGTCAGCGGGTCGGGTCCACCATGGTCATGCCCGCGACTGCGGCTTGGTCGAAGGTGGGCAGCAGCGCCGCGGCCTCTCGCAGTCCGATCGTGCGCTCGATCAGCCGCTGCGGCTGGAGGGACCCGCTCTCGATGAGCGCCATCATGTCCGGGTAGTCGGCCGCTGCCATGCCGTGGCTGCCCAGCAGGTCGAGCTCCCAGGCGATCACCCGTGACATCGGCACCCGCGGGTGACCGCCGACCGGTGGCAGTAGCCCGACCTGCACATGACGGCCCTGTCGACGGAGGCTGAGGATGGCATCGGCACAAGTCTGCTCGCTGCCCACCGCATCCACGGCGACGTGGCTACCGCCGCCAGTGAGGTCGCTGACAGCGGCCGGGATGTCGGTGCCGTCGGCGCGCACGAGGTGCTCCGCGCCGAGCTCGGAAGCAACAGCGAGAGCCTCCGGATTCCGGTCCACGGCGACCACTCGGGCCCCCAACGCACGGGCGATCATGACCGTGCTGAGCCCCACGCCACCGGCACCCACCACGGTGACCCACTCCCCGTCGGTGACCCGGGCCCGGCCGACCAAGGCGCGATATGCCGTGGCGAACCGGCAGCCGAGACTCGCCGCGGCGGTGACGTCGACCTGCTCGGGGATGGCCACCAGATTGGCGTCGGCAGCGTCGAGAGCGACGTACTCAGCGAACGATCCCCAGGAGGTGAAGCCTGGCTGCTGCTGATGAGGACAGACCTGAGCCGCCCCCACGCGGCACCACTCGCATCGACCACAGCCGCAGACGAACGGGACAGTCACGCGGTCGCCGACCCGCCATCGACCGACCTCTGCACCGACCTGCGCGATCACCCCGGCAAGCTCATGGCCCGGCACGTGCGGCCACACGATCTCCTCGTGTCCCGCCCAGGCATGCCAGTCGCTGCGGCAGATCCCGGTCGCCACTACTCGGACCACCACGCCGCGGGCCGGGGCCGTGGGGTCGGCCACCTCCCGCACCGCTGGCTGGGCTCGGACGGCATCAACGACCACGGCACGCACCGGTACATCCTCCCCGCCCGGAACCTCCTGATCCCGCGCGAAAGCCAACGCCGTGGCCAGGGACGGTGGTCCGGACGCGCTCAGTGTGCTCAGTCGAGAGGGCCGCCGTCGACCTGGACGCCGAACTCCCGGCCGGCGTCCAGCAGCGCGTCGAAGAGGTACTGCCCGGACGAGCGCTCGCAGTGCAGGAGGTAGGAGCGCTCCCCCGTGCTGCGCACGTCGTCGCGCACGACGTCGGTGGCGACCTCGGCGACGGTGGTGCGCAACGCCGTACCGTCTGCAGCTCCGCGATCGAAGTCGATGGCACACAGCTTCGCCAGCACCTGGTGAGCCTCATCGCCGGTCAGGCGCATGAGTGCTCGGGCATGAGTCACATCGACGACTGTCACGAGGTCGTCGTCGGAGGTGTCCAGACGGCTCGTCACGGCGTCCGAGCTGTTCGGCGGGGCCACTAGCAGCCATTCACCGGGTCCGGATCCCACCACCAGAGTGCCGTCTCCGTCGGCCATGGCGTGTCCGAACCGCACGCCCAGGCGCGTCGCCACGCGACCTCCGACCTTCGCGCGCACCAGCACCTTGGTGAGCGGGGAGTGATCCGCGAGTCGGAGACCGCCGTGGGCACGCAGCAACGAGACCTCCCAGCCCTCGCGGACACCCACCGGGGGGCTCGGGCGGATCGGGCTGCGGGCGACAGGAGTCTCAGGCACGGAGCCGACGTCCTTCCGGGTCCACGTGCGCGACCTGCTCCATCACCGTCGCCTCGATGGGCCGACCGTCCTCGAGCAGGATCGTCACTCGGGAGCCGGCCTGTGCCGCCTCAGTCCGAATCGCAGCCAGACAGATCGAGCGGCCAAGCGTCGGTGACATCCGACTGCTCGTCACTCGACCGATGATCTGCGTGCCGTCGCGGACGATCTGGCTGGCCTCCGGAGGGACCACGCTGCCGTCAACCGGCTGCAGCCCTACCAGACGCGTCGACGCGCCGCGCTGCTGCTGCCACAGCAGCTCCGGACGCCCGACGAAGTCCGGCTTGTCCAGCTTGACCATTCCGTCCAGGCCGGCGTCGTAGGCCTTGGTGAGGCCATCGGTGTCCTGCGCCACGATGAGATGGCCCTTCTCGAGCCGCAGCACTCGCTGGGCTTCGACGCCGAAGGGGCCCACTCCGAGGTCTTGGCCGGTCTCCAGCAGCGCCTGCCAGACATGCAGCCCGTACGAGGCGGGGACATGGACCTCGAAGCTCAGCTCGCCGGTGAAGCCGATGCGCCACACGACACAGTCCGCCACACCGGCGACTGTTGCGCTGCGCACACGCATGTAAGGGAACGCCTCCGCTGAGAGGTCGACCCCCTCCGCCAGGCGACTCAGCAGCTCCCGCGACTGCGGACCGGCCACATTGATGCTCGCGTACTGAGCGGTGAGCGGGGTCACGTGGACCCGCCACTCGGGTCGCTCGGTCTGCAGCCAGCTCTCCAGGTGTTCCTGCACCGCCGCGGCACCGGTGGATGTCGTGGTCATCAGGTAGTGCTGCTCACTCAGCCGCCCGGTGACGCCGTCGTCCATGATGACCCCGTCGTCGGCACACATGACGCCGTACCGGACGGATCCGACCTCCAGCTTGGCCCACTTGTTGACGTACACCGCCTC
>DASQMN010000017.1:0-1966 GCA_035645475.1 Nocardioidaceae bacterium | reverse complement strand
GGAGGCGGCGATCCGCTCGCAGAAGCTGACGCTCCACCAGCCCATCGGCCCGCCCATGCCCATGATGAGCAAGATGGCGGGATCAGCCGGGTCGCCGTATGTCTCGTAACAGAGCTCGATGTCGTCGGAGACCTTGGCGGTCAGCTCGGGCAACACAGCTTCTTCGGCTGGGACGCCTCCGATGTTACCGACGGGTTCGCTGCCTCGCCGAAGGAGCCGCCAGCTCGGCCTCCCATGGCGGGTCGGCCCCCGCACGCGAGCACGTGACGGCAGCGGCACGCACCGCCACGGAGCCCAGCTCCTCCAGATGTGATCCGTACAGCGCGCGAGCACCGAGCCACCCGCGCGCCGCACACGTCGCCAGCAGCGCCCCCATGGCCGTGTCGCCGGCGCCGATGGTGTCGACCACGTCGGTCCTCTGCGTCGGCACCTCGACGCGTGCGTCCGCGCAGGCCAGCAGCATGCCCGCGGACCCTCGAGTCAGGACGACCAACGACGGGCCATCCGCCAGGACCGCGTCGACCACCTCGCCCGCAGACATGCCCGGCATCAGGGCGGCGGCGTCCTCGTCGCTCAGCTTGACCGCCCAGCTGACCGCGGCAGCCGAACGCACCAGCCGACGGACGGCAGCCACGTCCGGAGTGATGGCCAGCCGCACGTTGGGGTCGACCGTGACCGGGATGCCTGCGTGGTGCGCCGTGGTCAGCAGCTCGAGCACACGGTCGCTGCCCGGGGCCAGCGCCATCGCGATCGAGCCGGTGTGGACAGCCGCGAAGTCGGCCGGGTCGGGGAAGGACTCCGGGTTCCAGGTGACGTCGAACTCGTAGTCGGCTGCACCGTCAGGTTGGATGCGCGCGGTGGCCGTCGCGGTGCGATGGTCCGGGGGAACGGCGTGCACTCGTACGCCCGAGGCCTCAACATGTCGTCGCACCTGATCCCCGTGCAAGTCGTCGCCCAGCTGAGCGGCCAGCACGGTGTTGGCACCGAGCCGCGCGGCGGCCACCGCGACGTTCATCGGCGACCCCCCGGGATGGTCGCGGCGGGAGCCGTCAGGGCGCAGGACCACGTCGACAAGGGCCTCACCGACGACCAGCAGGGGGGAGGACATCGTCACCTCTCAGCTCTCGAAGTCGACCGAGGAGTAGGCCCGCAGCTTCGAGAGCTTGTGGTACGACGTGATCTCGCGAATGGTGCCGCTGCGCGAGCGCATCACCAGGGAGTGGGTCGTGCATCCGCCCGCGCGGTAGCGAACGCCCCGCATCAGCTCCCCGTCGGTGATGCCGGTGGCCACGAAGAAGCAGTCGTCGCCTCGCACCAGCTCATCGGTGTGCAGCACATGGTCGAGGTCGTGGCCGGCGTCGACCGCCCGCTGCCGCTCGGCATCGTCGACGGGCCACAGCCGACCCTGGATGGTGCCACCCAGGCACTTCATCGCACAGGCGGCGATGATTCCTTCCGGGGTGCCACCCACCCCGAGCAGCAGGTCGACGCCGGTGTCCGGTCGCGCGGCCATGATGGCGCCGGCGACGTCGCCGTCGGTGATGAACATGATGCGAGCACCCGTCGCGCGGATCTCCTCGACCAGACTCTCGTGGCGAGGACGATCCAGGATGCAGACGGTGACGTCGTGTGGCGAGGAGCCCTTGGCCTTGGCCACCAGGTGGATGTTCTCGGCGGGGCTCAGCCGGATGTCCACGACGTCAGCGGCGTCGGGACCGGTCACGAGCTTGTCCATGTAGAAGACGGCGGACGGGTCGTACATCGAACCGCGCGGTGAGACCGCCAGGACCGAGATCGCGTTGGCCATGCCTTTGGCGGTGAGCGTGGTGCCGTCGATCGGGTCGACGGCGACGTCGCACTCGGGTCCGTTGCCGTCGCCCACCCGCTCGCCGTTGAACAGCATCGGCGCCTCGTCCTTCTCGCCCTCACCGATGACAACGACGCCGTTCATGCCCACGGTGCCGAT
>DASQMN010000016.1:0-5264 GCA_035645475.1 Nocardioidaceae bacterium | reverse complement strand
ACGTCCCCGACTTCCTCAAGTAGGTGTTCTTCGACCGCCGTCGCTGTGGTCGGGTCGAGGTGGCCTTCACCGACCGGCACGACGGCACCAGCACCGGTCCATGGACGTCGCTCGACCTCGGTGCCGGAGGCGGCGACGACCCGGCGGCGGTCGAGCGCAACCTGGCGCTGCTGGCCGGGGAGCTGGGGGTGGCCGCGTCCGACCTGGTGCTGACCCGCCAGGTGCACGGGAACGCCGTGACCGTCATCGACGGGACCTGGCGGGCAGGTCACCTGCCCACCGGCGACGCGCTGGTCACCCGCCGCACCGACGTGGCGTTGTGCGTGCGGGTCGCCGACTGCACCCCCGTGGCGTTGGCCGACCCCGTCCGCGGCCTGGCCGGCGTGGTGCACGCGGGGCGTGAGGGCTTGCGGGTGGGCGTGGTGGCCGCCGCCGTCAGCCGGTTGCGCGCGATGGGTGCGGACGCACTGCAGGCATGGGTCGGTCCACGCGCGTGCGGAGCCTGCTACCAGGTGCCCGACCAGATGCGCGCCCAGGTGGCCACTGTGGCCCCCGCCTCGTGGTCGACGACCAGGCAGGGCACCCCGGCGCTCGACGTGGGTGCGGGCGTGGTCGAGCAGCTGCGGGCGCTCGATGTCGACGTCGACGACCTAGCTACGCCCGGGCACGGCTGCACCCTGGAGAACCCCGACCTGTACTCGTATCGCCGGCAAGGTGCCACCAGCGGACGCAGTGCCGTGGTGGTGCGCGTGCACGCCGGGAGGGCTGCGTGACGCCGCTGGAGGAGCGGCGTACTGAGCTCAGGGGCGGCCTGGAGTCGGTTCGAGCGCGTATCGACGCCGCGTGCGACCGTGCGGGGAGGGCGCCTGCAGACGTGACCCTGACCGTGGTCACCAAGACCTACCCGGCGGCTGACGTGGCGCTGCTCGCATCGCTGGGCGTGACCCATGTGGGGGAGGCTCGCCATCCCGAGGCGCGGGACAAGCGTGCCGCGGTGGACGAGAGCCTGGTGTGGCACTTCGTCGGTGCGCTGCAGACCAACAAGGCCGCCGCCGTCGCGTCGTACTGCGACGTCGTGGAGTCGGTCGACCGGCTGCGGCTGGTCACCGCACTGGAACGGGGCGCCGCTGCTCATGACCGGCTGGTGGACGTCATGGTGCAGGTCAGCCTCGACCCGCCCGGCGCCACCGGTGAGATCGGCAAGCGGTCCGGAGTCGAGCCCGGTGGCCTGAGCGAGCTCGCCGACGCCGTGGCAGGGACCGAGCGGCTACGGCTGGTCGGGCTGATGGCCGTGGCGCCGCGACATGGTGACCCCGCCGCTGCCTTCGACCAGCTCGCTGCGCTGCACGCTCGGCTGAGAGTCGATCATCCCGCGGCGACGGCCATGTCCGCCGGCATGAGCGCAGACGTGGAGCAGGCCGTGCAGGCGGGTGCAACACACGTACGCATCGGGCGCGCCGTCCTCGGTGAGAGACCGGCGCTGCAGTAGGGTCGGCCACGGCTCGACCCCACGACCGGAGGCTGCTCCCATGGCTGGCGCGATGCGCAAGGTCGGCGTCTACCTCGGCCTTGTCGAGGACGACAACGACGTCTACGACGACGAGATCCCCACCGAGACGCGGGGCGGTGCCACCCGGTACGAGGGTCGGCCTGCCGCCGTGATCGAGCCGCAACCCAGCCCGGTCCGGTCAGTGCGGGACGAGGATGCCTCGGTCGCCTCGCTGTCGGAGCACCGACGCCTGGTCGAGATGCGATCCGCACCGGAGCAGGTGCGCATCACCACGTTGCACCCACGCACCTATAACGAGGCGCGCACGATCGGGGAGCACTTCCGGGACGGGACGCCGGTGATCATGAACCTCTCGGAGATGGACGACAACGACGCGAAGCGGCTGGTGGACTTCTCCGCCGGGCTGGTTTTTGCCGTGCATGGCACGATCGAGAGGGTGACCAGCAAGGTCTTCTTGCTGTCGCCGCCCAACGTCTCGGTCGCCGCTGAGGACAAGCAGCGCATCGCCGAGGGCGGCTTCTTCAACCAGAGTTGAGGGTGTGTGCGAACCGTCGGTGACGTCCTCGGGTTCATCCTGTGGATGGCTCTCATCGTGCTCATTGCCCGCATCGTGCTCGACTGGGTGCAGATGCTGGCTCGGGACTGGCGCCCGTCCGGGCCGGTGCTGGTGCTCGCGGAGACGATCTACTCCCTGACCGACCCCCCGCTTCGAGCAGTCCGCCGGGTGATTCCTCCCGTCCGGCTCGGCGTCGCGATGCTCGACCTGTCGCCGCTGGTGCTGTTCGTGATCATCTACCTGCTGCGTTTCCTGGTCGCTCTGATCTTCTACTGATCGCGGTCAGTGTGGGAGCACGTGCGTGCCTCACCCGATACGGTGACGGGCGTTCTTCCCGGCCGGCGATCTTGAGGTGACAGGCATGCCGTTGACACCAGACGACGTACGCAACAAGCGATTCACCCCCGTGCGTCTGCGCGAGGGTTACGACATGGCCGAGGTCGACGCCTTCCTCGACGAGGTCGAGGCCGAGCTGATCCGGCTGGCCGACGAGGGCAGCACGAGCTCGCCGTCGGACACTGACGGCGAGACGTCGGCGTTCGCCGGCTACATCGCCCCGGAGAGCGACTCCGACGCGGTGGCGGCCCCGAGCGCGGCCGACATCAGCTCGGCTATTCCAGCTGCCTCGACGGACAGCGCACCGACGCGCGCCGCTCGCCTGCTCGAGCTTGCCACGCGCAACGCCGATGAGCTGGTAGCCGAGGCGCAGGCAGAAGCAGAGGCGCTGCTGGCCGAAGCTCGGGCCCGCGCCGACAAGCTGACCGAGGACGCCAAGGCGAAGGCCGAGCAGCTGGAGACCGAGACGGCGCGCCGCCGCCAAGAGCTGACCGGTGAGCTCGACCGGCAGAGGACGAGCCTCAGCACCGAGATCGAGCGCCTGCGTACCTTCGAGCGTGAGTACCGCACTCGGCTGCGCGAGTACCTCACCGATCAGCTGGGCGCGCTCGACGGGGAGGCCGCGGAGGCTTCGGCCCAACAGGTACGCACCGCGCCGCAGAGCTGACGGCCGGCGTCACACCTGCCGCACCCATACCTGCAGGCCCAGAGCATCATCGGCGTACTCCGCGCCCTCGACGAGCTCGCCCGTGCTGACCCTGCGCACCTGCGTGGCCAGCACCTCGTCGGCCACCAGCCCCTCGTGCCTGCTCAGCGCCTCGGCGACCGGGCCGTCCGCTGCCCAGGTCAGGCTGATGCGGTCGGTGACCTCGAAGCCGCTGGCCTTGCGGGCCTCCTGGACGAGCCGGATCGCCTCTCGGGCATGCCCAGCCAACACGAGCGCGGGGCTCAGGTTGAGGTCGAGGGCGACCGTCTCGCCCTGGTCGTTCACCACTGACCAGCCTGCGCGAGGACGTTCGGCGAGGATCACCTCGTCAGGCTCCAGGCGCACCTGCTCGCCGTCCACGTCGACCTGGGCCGCCCCGCTCGCCGCGAGGTCAGCAGCGAGCCGGCCGGCGTCGGCGGCGGCGACGGCCGCGGCTACAGCCGGGGTCCGCTGACCGAAGCGGCGTCCCAGCGCCCTGAAGTTGGCCTTCGCGGTGTAGTCGACCAGCCCGGCGCCGACGGCCGACAGCGGCTCCATCGCGTTGACGTTGAGCTCCTCGCACACGTCGGCGCGCAGCTCCTCAGGCAGCCGGGCGTAGGCAGCCGAGCCGACCAGCACCCGCGCGAGCGGCTGGCGGGTACGTACCTTCGCCTCGGCCCGGGCCGCGCGTCCGAGCTCGGTGAGCCGTCGCGCCAGCGCGACCTGTGCTGCCAGGTCGTGTTCTGGCCCGAGACCCGACGCCACCGGCCAGTCGGCCAGGTGCACCGACGACGGTGCGGAGGGATCGACCGGCACGACCAGGTCCTGCCACACCCGCTCGGTGACGAACGGCACGAGCGGGGCCAGCAGTCGGGTGAGCGTGTCCAACGTGTCGTGCAACGTGGCCAGCGCACCGGGGTCGCCGGCCCAGAACCGGCGGCGCGATCGGCGCACGTACCAGTTGGACAGGTCGTCGATGAACGTGGCCAGCAGCTGTCCCGCGCGCTGGGTGTCGAACACGTCCAGAGCAGCGGTGACGCCCTGCACGAGCGTGTCGGTGCTCGAGGCCAGCCAGCGGTCGAGGACGTGCCGATCTGCCGGATCCGGTGCCGGGTCTCCCGCTGTCTGGCCCGGCGCCCAGCCGGCCGCTCGGGCGTACAGCACGTGGAAGGAGACGGTGTTCCAGTACGTGAGCAGGACCTTGCGCACGATCTCGGTCAGCACCGTGTGGCCCACCCGCCGCGACGCCCACGGGGAGCCGGAGCAAGCCATGAACCAGCGCAGCGCGTCCGCGCCGTGCTGCTCCATCAACGGCAGGGGCTCCAGGATGTTGCCCAGATGCTTGGACATCTTGCGGCCGTCCTCGGCGAGGATGTGCCCGAGGCAGACCACCTCTTCGTACGACGAGCGACCGAAGACGATGGTGCCGATCGCCATCAGGGAGTAGAACCAGCCGCGGGTCTGGTCGATCGCCTCACAGATGAACTGAGCGGGGTACGCCTGGTCGAAGCGCTCCACCGAGCCGGGAGCGTGCGGGTAGCCCTCCTGAGCGAAGGGCATCGCCCCGGCGTCGTACCAGGCGTCGATCACCTCGGGCACCCGGCGCGCCTCCTCGCCACAGGTGCGACAGGAGACGACCACGTCGTCCACGAACGGGCGATGCGGGTCCAGTCCCGACTGGTCGCTCCCGGACAGCTCGGACAGCTCCGCCAGCGAGCCGACACAGGTCAGGTGCCTGTCGGCACACCGCCAGATGGGCAGCGGCGTCCCCCAGTAGCGGCTGCGCGACAGCGCCCAGTCGACGTTGTTGTTCAGCCAGTCCCCGAAGCGGCCGTCGCGGACGCTCTCCGGGTGCCAGGTGGTCTGCGCGTTCTGCGCCAGCAGCGCGTCCTTGACGTGCGTCGTGCGCACGTACCAGGACGGGAGGGCGTAGTACAGCAGCGGCGTGTGACAGCGCCAGCAGTGCGGGTACGTGTGCTCGAACGGCACATGCCGCGCGAGCAGCCCGCGCTGCGCGAGGTCGTCGACCAGCCGGGTGTCGGCGTGCTTGAAGAACTCGCCTCCCACCATCGGTACGCCGGGCAGGAAGCGGCCATCGGCGCCGACCGGGTTCACGATCGGCAGGCCGTACGCCCTGGCCACGGCCAGGTCGTCAGCGCCGAAGGCAGGGGACTGGT
>DASQMN010000015.1:0-10665 GCA_035645475.1 Nocardioidaceae bacterium | reverse complement strand
GGGGGCGAGGGCGGCTCGGCGGGGGGCGCGGGCGGCTCGGGCGGCTCGGGCGGCTCGGGCGGCTCGGATGGCGGCGGGCCCGGTAGCGGCGACGGGGGCAGTTCGGCGGGTGGCGGCTCAGGCGGCAGGGACACAGCCAGCGGACCAGACGCTCCGAACGGCGCCTCGACCGGCGGCGGCGGCCCCCGCGGCAACTCGAACCGGGAGCCAGCAGTCGGCGCCGGTACCGATACGTCCACCGGCAACAACGCGGACGCCAGTACCGACGAAACCCGGCACACGGATCCTCCCGGTCGCTCCGACGCTCCCAACGCTCCGGCAGACGGCGCGACGTCGGGTGACGACAAGCGTTCGAAGAAGGCCGGCAGCCCCATGCCCAAGCGCGGCGAGGGCGGGGCGGGCAAGCAGCGCGACGGCGGGGCCGAGAAGAGCGACCGGATGGAGCGGGAACTCGCGGCCGAGCCGAACCCGGAGACCGACTCGGACGACGACGTCGTCGTCACTGGCGATCTGCCTGACGCGGCTCCTCCCGACAACGGCACCCCGGTCGCCACCATGACCGGAGTCGGCCTGCTCGCCCTGCTGGGCGCGGGAGCCGGCGTGACGGCCTGGCGCCGCCGACGCAGCTGAGGGGTGAGGCGCACGTGAGCGGTGCACGGTGGGCAGTGCACCGACTCCCCCGCGGTCTGCACCCAATCGCCTGGTGGTTGTGGGCGCTCGGCCTCACCGTTGCGGCGAGCCGCACCATCAATCCGCTGCTGCTCGGCGCGATCTTCGCCATCGCGGTCTGGGTAGTGCTCGCGCGGCGCACCGACGCCCCGTGGGCGCGTGCGTTCCGCTTCTACCTCATCGCGGCGGCTGTGGTGGTCACACTGCGCGTGCTGTTCCGGGTCCTCTTCGCCGGTGGTGGCACCGGCACGATTCTGCTGAACCTGCCGCGCGTGCCCCTACCTGCGGGGACCGGCATCTCACTGCTCGGTGATGTCACCTTGGAGGCGGTGCTCGGCGGCTTCTACGACGGCCTGCGGCTCGCGACCATGCTGGTGTGCCTAGGGGCGGCCAATGCGTTGGCCAACCCCCGGCGCCTGTTGCGGACCATGCCGCCCGCACTGCATGAGGTCAGTACGGCGGTGGTGGTGGCGTTGTCGGTGTTCCCGCAGCTGGCCGAGAGCCTGGTGCGTGTGCGCCGGGCCCGACGACTGCGTCCCCAGCCGGAGTCCGGCCGCGTCCGCGCGCTCCTCGGCGTGGTCGTGCCGGTCCTGGAGGACGCGCTGGACCGCTCGCTGCTACTGGCGGCGTCCATGGACTCGCGTGGGTACGGCCGGCGTGGGGACCGCTCTCGCAGGACTGTGGCGGTCACCGGTGCTCTGCTGGTGGCCGGTCTGTGTGGCATCTGCGTCGGGGTCTATGCGCTGCTCGACGCAACGACGCCGCGGTTCCTGGCCGGACCGGTGCTGCTGGGCGGCGTGGTCGTCGGCCTGCTGGGGCTGGGCCTGGCCGGACGAGGCGTGCAGCGGACCGCGTACCGTCCGGACCGCTGGCGGCTGCCCGAGCTGGCGGTGGTGACTTGCGGAGCCGCCGTCGCCCTGGTCATGTGGCAGCTGGGTCGAGCCGATCCCGGTGTGGCGTACCCCTCGGTGTCCCCGCCGGTGTGGCCGGAGCTGCCGGCGGCCGCACTCGCGCTGCTCGTCGGCCTGCTGCCCGCCTGGCTGGCGCCTCCGGTGGACTCGTCCACGGCAGCGGTCGCCTCCCCGCCAGCTCGTCGCCGAGTACACGAGGAGGTGTCGTGATCGTGCCTGTGCTTGCCACCTGGTCGGCAGGCGTACGCCCCGCCGAACGCGCCGGCGGTCTGGGTCCCCTCGCGCCTCGCCAGCCCGCTGGCCCCGCCGTACCCGGCGCCCGAGCGGACCGGCAGCCGGATCTATCGACATTTCTGTCGCCATGGCAGCAGCAACGCAGAGGGATCAGGTCGGGGCCTTCGGTCAGCCAACCGATCTATCGACATCTGTGTCGCCATAGCAGCAGGAATGCAGCAAGATCCGGCTGCGGCGGCCGCCCGTACGAGGGCGATGCCGACTGCGGCGGCCGCCCGTGCGAGGACGACAGCCGCAGCCGCAACAGCCGGGCCGGAGCCTCATGATCGAGTGGCGCGACTTCACCTTCACGTATCCGGGCGCGGACCGGCCGAGCCTGGCCTCGGTCGATCTGACCGTCCCGGAGGGCGAGCTCGCGCTGGTGGTGGGCGCGACGGGATCGGGCAAGTCGACGCTGCTGCGCTCGGTCAACGGCCTGGTTCCGCACTTCACCGGTGGTCACGTCGAGGGCGGCGTACGGGTCGGAGGCCTCGACCCGCGCAGCCATCCTCCTCGTGAGCTGGCCGAGACTGTCGGTGTCGTCGGCCAGGATCCGCTGGCCGCGTTCGTGACCGACACCGTCGAGGAGGAGCTGGCGTACGGCATGGAGCAGCTCGCCGTGCCGCCGGCAACGATGCGGCGCCGGGTCGAGGAGGTGCTCGACCTGCTCGGCATCGCGTCGCTGCGACGCCGGACGCTGCGGACGCTGTCCGGTGGCGAGCAGCAGCGTGTCGCCATCGGAGCCGTGCTCACCATGCACCCACGTGTGCTGGTCCTGGACGAGCCGACCTCGGCGCTCGACCCGGCCGCAGCCGAGGAGGCGTTGTCGGCGGTGCTGCGGCTGGTGCACGACGTCGGGGTGACCGCGCTCGCCGCCGAGCACCGCCTAGAGCGGGTCGTCGAGTACGCCGACCGCCTCGTCGTCGTGCAGGACAGCACCGTGTCGGACGGCGCCCCCCGCGACCTCCTGCGCACCTCGCCGGTCGCGCCGCCCGTTGTGGAGCTGGGCCTACTCGCCGGCTGGGACCCGTTGCCGCTGTCGGTGCGCGACGCGCGCCGCGCCGCCGCTTCCCTGCGCGCGCAGCCGCCCACGCCGCTACCGCTCCCGCAGCCGACCGGCGACCCGGCCGACGGCGTGGTCGCTCGGGGCGTGGTCGTGCGCCACAGCGACGTGGTCGCCGTACGCGAGGTCGACGTCGCGGTGGCGCCGGGGGAGGTCGTCGCGCTGATGGGCCGCAACGGCTCGGGCAAGTCGAGTCTGCTGTGGGCGCTTCGAGGGGCCGGCCAGCGCAGCGGAGGAACCGTCGCGGTCGCGGGCACCGACCCGGTGACGCTCGGCCGACGTGCCGCCGCGACCCTGATCACCCTCGTACCTCAGCAGGCCACCGACCTGCTGTGCCTGGACCGGGTCGACGCCGAGCTCGCCGCTGCCGACACCGCATCGAATCGCC
The DNA here is from genome assembly GCA_035645475.1 of Nocardioidaceae bacterium. Classification (GTDB taxonomy): domain Bacteria; phylum Actinomycetota; class Actinomycetes; order Propionibacteriales; family Nocardioidaceae; genus DASQMN01. The sequence continues at coordinate 7,361 of DASQMN010000015.1, read as the reverse complement.
CGTCAGGCTGGACCCGCTCGCTGCTGGACCGGCTCACCGGCAGTCCGGTCAGGGGCAGCGCACATCCACGTGACCTGTCCGAGGGACAGCGACTCGCCCTCGCGCTGGCGGTGCAGCTCGGCCCCGAGCCCAGGACGGTGCTTCTCGACGAGCCGACCCGTGGGCTCGACTACGGCGCCAAGAGCCGCCTGCGCCAGATCCTGACCGAGCTGGCCGCAGCCGGACATGCCGTCCTGGTCGCAACCCACGACGTCGAGTTCGTCGCAGCGACGGCGTCTCGGGTCGTGGTGCTCGCCGAGGGCGAGGTGGTCACTGACGCCCCTGCCCGCCAGGCGCTCGCCGACTCCCCCGTCTTCGCCCCGCAGGTGGCCAAGGTGCTCGCACCGCATCCGGTGCTCACCGTCGACCAGGCGGCTCCTCTGCTGGGGGTGCGGCATGGCTGAGCTGTCCCTGCGTCCACCCGCCGTACGGGTGCGCCCCCGCTCTGCCGTGGTACTGACGCTCGCGAGCGTTGCCGGGTTGGCGATGTTCTGCTGGCCGCTGCTCATGAACCCGGCCGCCGACAGCGTCGGGCACACCACCGACGCCCCGCTGCTGTTCGTGCTGGTGCTGCCCGTGCTGGTGGCGGTCGTCCTGGCGGAGCTGGCCGAGGGCGGGATGGACGCCAAGGCGCTGGCCATGTTGGGCGTGCTCTCCGCCGTCGATGCCGCGCTTCGTCCGCTGGGTGCGGGCATCGCCGGCATCGAGACGGTCTTCTTCCTCATCGTGCTCGCCGGCCGGGTCTTCGGTGCCGGGTTCGGGTTCGTGCTGGGGTGCACGTCGCTGTTCGCGTCGGCGCTGATCACCGGAGGGGTCGGCCCGTGGCTCCCGTTCCAGATGCTCGCGTCGGCGTGGATCGGCCTGGGTGCCGGCTTGCTGCCCCGACGGGTGCACGGGCGAGCCGAGATCGCGATGCTGATGGTCTATGGCGCGCTGAGCGCGTACGTGTTCGGCTTCCTCATGAACCTGTGGTTCTGGCCGTTCTCTGTCGGGGCCGGCACCGACGTCTCGTTCGTGGCCGGTGCACCGGTGCTGGAGAACCTGCAGCGCTTCTTCGCCTTCTCGATCGCGACGTCGGGGCTCGGCTGGGACACCGGTCGCGCGCTGACCAATGCGGTCGCCATCGCGCTGCTGGGCCCGGCGCTCCTGGCCACCCTTCGGCGGGCGTCTCGCCGCGCGTCCTTCGGCGTCGCACCCACGTACGCTTCCGACGGCTGAGCGACCGAACCGACGGAGGGCACCCATGGACGTCAATCTGGACACCGGCCTCGTCGCGCTGCTGGGCATGCAGGTGGTGTCGGTCGACGCCGACTCGTGCGTGCTGCGCTGGACCGTCGGTCCCGAGCACCACCAGCCGTTCGGCATCACCCACGGCGGCGTGCACTGCTCGGCGGTCGAGACGGCGGCGAGTGTGGCTGCCGGCGCATGGTTCGCCGACCGCGGCGTGGTGGTCGGCACCAGCAACCACACCGAGTTCCTGCGTCCCGTACGCGAGGGGACGCTGACGGCCACCGCGACACCGGTTCAGCGCGGGCGCTCGCAGCAGCTGTGGGACGTGGCGGTCACCGACGAGCAGGACCGCCTGGTGGCAACCGGGCGAGTACGTCTGGCGAACCAGCCGACCTGACGCTCGGCCGCCGGGGTGGCTCCCCGGCAGCCCAGTCAGTGCGGCAGAACGGGCTCCGGCGGCGGGTCGCCAGCGCTGGTGTGGCCAGGGAACAGGTGCATCTCCGGATGCAGGTACACGACCGCGTTGTTGACCGCGGTCGCCACCTCGCCGAACCCGACGGAGATGAGCCGTACCTTGCCGACGTACTCGGCGATGTCACCGGCGGCGTACACCCCGGGCCGGTTGGTCGCCATCGTGGTGTCCACGACGATGTGGCGGCGCTGCGCCATGTCGAGTCCCCACTCGCGGATCGGGCCGAGATTGGCCACGAAGCCGAGCGCGGCCACCACGCCCTGCGCGGGCAGCAGGTCGGTGCCGCCAGGTCCGGTCACCTCGACCTCCTCGACCCATTCGTCGCCGCGCAGAGCCGTCACCTGCGCATCGGTCATCACCGTGACGCGGCTTGCGAGCAGCTCCTCGACGCTGGCCGCGTGCGCCCTGAAGGCGGCGCGGCGATGCACCAGAGTCACCGAAGCCGCGACGTCGAGCAGCGCCAGCGCCCAGTCGACGGCGGAGTCCCCGCCTCCCACCACGACGACGTCACGGCCGCCGTACGCCGACAGCGACGGGACGAAGTAGGCGAGCCCACGGCCCAGCATGTCCTCACCCGCCGGCAGGGTGCGAGGCGTGAACGTGCCGATGCCTCCGGTGATGATCACCGCGCCACACGCCACGTGGGTGCCCTCGGTGGTGGTGAGGCACAGCGGCCGTCCGTCCTCGGACGGGTCCAGGGTGACGGCCTGCTCTCCGAGCACGTACGTGGGTTGGTAGCGGCTGGCTTGCACGACCAGGTTGTCGACCAGGTCGCGCCCGCGCACGCTGGGGAAGCCACCGACGTCGTAGATGGGCTTCTCCGGGTACATCGCGGTGACCTGCCCGCCCGCCTCCGGCAGCGAGTCGATCAGAGCGACCGACTGCCCCCGCACGCCGGCGTAGTAGGCGCCGTACAGACCGACGGGCCCAGCACCCACGATCGCAAGGTCCACGTCCACGAGCCGGCTTCTGGCTGCTAGGTCCACGTCGCGATCACATCACGTAGCACCGACGCAGGCCAGCCTCGCCGGCGCTCGTGCCGCCAGATCGACCGTAAAAGCACCCCGGCTCCCCTGCTGGGCACCGATGTATTCCGGGCCCGGCGGCAGTCTCCAGAGGATGAGCTGGTGCGATGGGGCTAGGGCATGACGCCTCCGTGGGGAGTGTCACCGCCTGCCCGCGACCCGGTGCTGATCCTGCCGCCCTTCGTAGAGCCGGCGGCGATCACAGGTCTGTGCCGAGGGCTCGAGGCGATTCTGGACGACCCGGAGGTCACGCGGGCAACGGTCGACACCGGCGCGATGGCCCATCCGGACATCACCACCGTCGATGCCCTGGCGCGACTCCAGCTGACCGCTCGTCGGCGGGGTCGCAGCATGCACCTCGCGCACATGACACCAGCACTCCATGACCTGCTGGCGCTGGCGGGACTGGGCGACACGCTCGGTGATCCCGAACCGACCTGACCGGTGCCGACTCAGCCCACCGGCGACTGCACGACCGGTGCGGGCATCGTGCGGACCAGCTTGCGGTTGGTGAACTCGTACATCCCCAGCGGCGACAACTCGCGGCCGTAGCCGGAGCGCTTGACGCCACCGAACGGCAGGTCGGCCTGCGAGGACGTCGGCGCGTTGATCCACACCATGCCGCTGTCGAGACGGTCCGCGACCGCGCGCGCCCGGTCCAGGTCGGCACTGAAGACGGCTCCGCCGAGCCCGTACGGAGACGAGTTGGCGAGCGCGACGGCCTCGTCCTCGTCGGCGGCACGGTAGACCACCGCGACGGGACCGAAGAGCTCTTCGGTGTACGCCCGCATGCCGGGACGTACGTCTGTCAGGACCGTCGCGGCGACGAACGCCCCGTCGTGCTCGGGCCGCTCCCCACCCGCGACGACCGTCGCACCCTTGTCGATCGCGTCCTGCACCTGCGCCTGTAGGTCAGCGGCGGCACGCTCAGACGACAGCGGCCCCAGCTTGGTGGCCGGGTCGGCCGGGTCGCCGGGCTGCAAGGCAGCGAAACGCTTGCCCAGACCGGCGACCACGTCGTCGTACAGCTCGTCGAGGACGATGAACCGCTTGGCGGCGATGCAGCTCTGTCCGCTGTTGCCCATCCGTCCTGCTGCCGCGGCGCTGAGGGTGCGGTCGAGGTCTGCGGTGTCCAGGATGACGAAGGGGTCGCTGCCGCCGAGCTCGAGCACGCACTTCTTCAGGTGTCGTCCGGCGATCTCGGCGACGCTGGCCCCCGCGCGCTCGCTTCCGGTCAGCGACACCCCCTGCACAGCGTCCGAGGCGATCACCTGCTCGACGTCCTCGATGCGCAGGAAGAGGTTGGTGTAGACGCCGGCCGGCGCGCCCGCGTCGCTGAACAGCCGCTCCACCGCGAGCGCCGACTGCGGGCAGTTCTCGGAGTGCTTGAGCAGGATCGTGTTGCCCACGACCAGGTTGGGCGCGGCGAAGCGCACGACCTGGTAGAGCGGGAAGTTCCAGGGCTCGATGCCGAGCAGCACCCCCAGCGGCTCGTTGACGACGGCCGCCTCGCCCCTGTCGACCGCGAGCACCTGCGGCTCGAGGAACTGTGGACCCTGTTCGCCGTAGTACGCCAAGATGCTCGCCGCGAGCGCCACCTCGCCCTTGCTCTCCTTGATGCGCTTGCCCATCTCCAGGGTGATCAGCGCGGCGAGCTCGTCGGACCGCTCGAGCATCAGCTCACCTGCGCGGCGTACGACCGCGGCTCGGTCGGTGACCGGCTCTCGACGCCACTGGGCATAGGCCTCGTGAGCGCGTTCGACGGCCGCGTCGACCTCGTCGCGACCCAGGAAGTCGAACTCGGCCGACGTCTCGCCGGTGTAGGGGTTGACGGTCCGGTACGGCCGGGCTGCCGAAGCACTCGCCGTCCTCGTCTGTGCGGAGTCACTCATCGCAGGATCAGCTCCATCCACTGCCGCAGCTGGCGGTCCGGCAGGTACTCGTGATTGATCCGCGCCCGCGCCGCTGACCCCAGCCGGTCAGCCAGCTCGGAGCTCTCCAGCAGACGCCGGAGCGCGGTCTGCAGCTCGGCGTGGTCGCACGGGTCCTGCAGCAGGATTCCGCTTTCCTCGTCGACGACCTGGTCGAGGATGCCCCCGATGGCACTGGCGACCACCGGTCGCGACTTCCACATCGCCTCGGCGACCGTCAGCCCGAAGCCCTCCATCAGGCTCTTCTGCACCACCACCGCGGCGTGCCGCTGGATGGCGTTGACCATCGCGGCGTTCTCGTCACCGTCGTCCATCGGCCGCGTGACGAGCCGGATCTGGCGCCGGACGGTGTCGGGCAGCGCCTCCCAGGCGCGTACACACTCGGCGAGGACCTCCGCGCCCTCGGGGTCGTCGGCGACCTCGGCCACGCTGGGACCGACGAGTGCCAGATGGCAGCCCTCGCCGGCCAGCTCGTCGACGAAGGCCTCCAGCAGGCCCTGCATGTCCTTGAGACGGTCCCACCGCGACACCTGCACGACGACGGGTGCCTCCAGCGGAGGCGGGTCGCCTTCACCGACGACCTGGGCGCGGCGGTGGACCGTGCGCTCCTGGCCCGTCGGGGCCTCCCAGCTGACTGCCCCGTCGCTGGCCCCGTCGGAGGCGGCGTACCCGATGTGCCGCAGCACCGCAGCCACAGTCTCGTCAGGGAGGTCCTCGTTCTTGGCGGAGTGGGGGTCGATCGCCGGCGGGATGACGACCGTCTTGCTCACGTCCACGTACGACGGCACGTAGCCCGGACGGGAGTACACCGACATGGGGGCCTGCTCGATGTAGGGCCGCAGGAACTCCCAGGCACGGGTGGCGTGCTCATTGGCCACCTCGGTGCCGATGTGGCACCGCCAGATCACCTCGGCGCCCGCCTCGACCGCGGGTCGGATCAGACCCAGCGTCTGCGGGTCGTGCAAGATCACCACGTCACCGGGGCTGATGTACTCCAGGAGCGCCGCGCCCTCCCTGGCGCTGATCTCGTCGTAGTGCCGACGCTCCTCCTCTCCCAGCGCGCCGCCGTCGCCGGGGGAACCGTGCAGACCGTTGTGCACCCGCTTGGTCAGGGCGAAGAAGGCCGGATCGCCTGCCGTGACGAGCCATCGCGTGTCCACTCCGGCTCCTCGGGCGTACGCGACGAGGCCGTGCAGCATCTCGGCGACGCCCCCGCCGGCGGCGGTGGAGTTCACGTTCCACACCTTGCAGCCGTCGAGCTTGTCCTTCGTGCGGGTCGCGAGCTCCTGGAGCCGCTGTAGGCGCTTCGATCCGATGAGCGGGCGAAGCTGGTCGGGGGACACGACAGACGTCGTCACCTCGTGCATGGGCGGCAGGGTCGCACATGAGAGCTGATGGTGCGCGAGGGGGGAGTTGAACCCCCACGCCCTTTCGGGCACACGGACCTGAACCGTGCGCGTCTGCCTATTCCGCCACTCGCGCGCGACACCACCGTTCCAGCGACTCGCGCCGGAAGCGCCATGAGGCTAGCACGCAGCGGCACCCCTCGAACTCCTGCAGAACCCGGCTGGCGCCCCACCGACGGATACCATCGAGGCGCATCCGCGGCTGCCGGCACGACGACCGGGACTCCGCTGCCACACTGGCTCCGCACGCCCGAAGCAGCAGCGTGCCGCCGCGGCACGCCGCCCGCAGCCCGACGCCGAGAGGAGGCTGACCGATGGGTGCGCTGCACCGGTTCGAGCAACGTCTCGAGCATCTGGTGTCCGGGGCGTTCGCGCGAGCCTTCCGCAGCGCCGTGCAGCCGGTCGAGATCGCCGCTCGTCTGCAGCGCGAGGTGGACAACTCGGCCGAGATCCTGTCGCGCAACCGGATGCTGGTGCCGAACACGTTCGTGGTCGGGCTGTCACCGAGCGACTACGAGCGACTGTCGGCGTACGACCAGACCCTGCGCAGCGAGCTCGCGCGCATGGTCAGCGAGTACGTCGCCGAGCAGAGCTACATCCTGGCCGGACCGCTCAGCATCCACCTCGAGCGCAGCGATGGGCTCATCACGGGCCGCTTCGACGTACGCAGCCGGGCTGTGGCCTCGGTCGACTCGGCAGGTGAACCGCCCAGCGCCACTCAGGAGCGGCAGGCGCCGGTGGTGCTCGAGGTCAATGGAGTCCGCCACCCGGTCATGCCGCCCGGCGTCGTCCTCGGCCGCGGCAGCGAGGCCGACCTTCGCATCAACGACCCCGGCGTCTCCCGTCGCCACGTCGAGGTACGCGTGGTCGTGCGCGACTCGCGGGTCAGCGTCAGCGCAGTCGACCTCGGTTCGACGAACGGCACGGTGGTGGACGGTCGACAGGTGCAGCAGGCGCTGGTGCGTGACGGCTCGCAGATCGTCATCGGACGTACGACCGTGACCGTGCTGAACCCGCACGCGCAGCCCGTCGGCAGCCAGGCGGCTCAGCCGGCGCCCGGACAGGGAGTCCACTAGATGTCGGAGCTGACACTGACCCTGATCCGGCTGGGGTTCCTGGCAGTGCTGTGGCTGTTCGTGATCTCGGCCGTCTCGGTGATGCGCTCGGACATGTTCGGGTCGAGGGTCGACACCAGCAAGACCGGGGCGGCGAAGGCCGCCGCCTCGAGGCCGGCCAAGCCGGTCAAGCAGCCCCGCCG
>DASQMN010000014.1:0-3485 GCA_035645475.1 Nocardioidaceae bacterium | reverse complement strand
GCCGGGGTATGCGATCCAGTCGAGCGGATCGATCTCTCGGCCGTACGCCTCGAGCGCGTTGAGATCGGCGCGCGACCAGAGCCCTTCCCAATCGAGCAGTAAGATCTTCAGCGCAGCGAGGACCTCGTCGGTCGAGTACGGCGCGCGCATGGGACGGTCCCATCGGCGAGTCCGTACAGCGCATGGTACGCATCGGGGACACCGGGCCCGAGATCCCCAGCAGCGCAGTGACTGCCCCCGATTTTGCGAGTGGTGCGCGCGACTGGCGGAGCAACTGCTCGGACCGTCGCACCGGGGAAACGCGCACCCCGTGGCCTCCTCGACGAGGACCATCGTCTGTCCGGGTGACCGCGAACGAGTCGTCCTGTGTGAACGACGCGATGAAGGCGTGCGATATGGTCGTCCTCGCGAGGCCTTCGATGGTACGGCGAGGACCGCCGAGCGCGTGGAAGATGGCGCCGCGGATGGTCTCGTCGGTGGCGATGGCGAGGCAGCGGCGCACGCGGTATCCTGCGACCCCGTGCGGCGCGTGGCGGTCGCCGACATCCTGGACTTCCAACTCCGGCGATCCGCAGCGCAGGGCATCATCTCGATGTGAGGATTGTCGACCTCACGAGATCCGCCGTCGCCACCCCGGAGCAAATGGCGTCGTCCATTCCATAGCCCCACCCACCCCGGCAGGCGTAGTCCCCGGCGATGAAGACTCGCCGGGTCGCACGCGGAGTGCTCTCGCGGCGTGCCTCGTCGAGTTCGGGCGAGATCACCGTGCCCGCCAGCTCCCAGCGCTGCACCGCGGTGAACACGACGCACTCGGGGGTCAAGCCGAGGTCGAGCGCACATACCTGCGCCAGGGTATCGCGCACCAGCTCTCGATCGTCACGCGCCGCGGCGAAAGCCAGCGAGCGACCCGCGTAGTAACAGAGCAGCGTGCGCACCTTTCGATCGGCGCTCGCTTGTTGCATCACGAGGCTGACGCACCGATCGGGCGTGACCATATAACGAAAGTCGCGGAGCTCCGGGGCGTCCGCCACGATTGCGACCACGGTGTATGTCCCGTAGCGCACGGCATCGAGCAGCCGCTTGCACGCCAGATCCAGCGGCACGACCAGCGAACGAGCCACGTGCGCCGGGGTCGCCAGCACGACCGCGCGGCAGGTCACGACCTGCTCAATACCTTAAACATCCCCTCATAAAACCCCAAGGGAGTCGTGCAGAACGGCATGCTGCAAGATCAAGTCGTTGAACTTTTCCATCAGTGCAGAGAACTTAGCTTCCGGCATCGTGGGCAACTTCATGTAGTAGAGGACGCCCTGCCGAAGCAACGAGTGGGTCCGGGTTTTGACGGTGTTGGCCTTGAGCAAACGGTCCATGCCAAGGCTCTCACCAGCAGCACCGAGGAGGGTGAGAAGGGCGACGGCGAGAGCGGCGATGAAGAGAATGCGGTCACGGCGGTCAGGGCGACGGATGTGCGTCCAACTCAGGCCCATCCCGAAATGGAGATCCTTGGTGTCGCGGAAGGACGTCTCGATGGACCAGCGCTTGGCGTAGAGCTTCACGAGCTCGGCGCCACTGGCCGTCGTCGCACTGGAGGCCAGGCACCACGGCTCCTTCATCCCCTTCGCTTGGACGCAGACGATGGTCGGGACCATGTATTGGTCATGTGTCACCGCAGCCTGCCGAAGCGTGGTGGCCTTACCGCCAGGGCCGATCCAGTCTTTCGCATCGCGGCTCTCCCCGGCACTCGAGGTGACGCGAATCCCGCCGCGGAATCGAATAAGGTACTCGAAGCCGAGGGTCTCGGACAGAAACTTGTAGAGCTTCTTGTCACCGAACCCGCGGTCGGCTACAATTGTCACCTTCACGCCGTCTGGAACGACCTCTTTGAGGCGCGACAACAAAGCGTCTTCGTACTCGTTTCGCCGGTTGGCGAGCGTCGATTTACGAAACGTCTTCCACAGCAGCGGCGTCGCACGACCATGCGTCGTGAGCAACGCCAGCATCAACGTCGACTGATCGTCCGCATCGAAGTCGGTCCAGTCCATCGCCACGGCGATCTCCGTACGCCCCCCGAGCATGTACGGCACCCACCGGCTTGCGAGCTCCCACGGGTCGATTCCCCGGTTGCTCATGAAGCGGTCCACCTGCTTGATCGCATGCTTCTCATCCAGGCCGCGCTCCCTCGCCAGTCCGAGCCCGATGGCGTGGACCGCAAGCGTCGCGGCGTTGAGCACCCCGATCGTCGCGTTGGTCAGCGACAGCACCCGCTTGGCGTGAAGGTCTTCGCCGAACAGAGAATCCATCAGTTTCTCGACCTGCATGGGCTCGACGCGACGCTCCTGGGGTTTCTTCGCTCTCGACTTCGAGGCCGACGATGGGATTATCATAAAGAGCGAAACCGCCCACGACGAGACGAAATTCCCAAATCTTTCAACTTTCTTTCAAACACCCCCATGCGAAGAAATCGGGGCTGTGTGCCGTTATTTTGAGGGGATCTCTAAGTCTTGTCACATCAAGTCAGCTTCTCCGCATTACCTTGGATGGTCAGACAGACGTGCTGATGCAAGATGCCTTCTGGCCGGGACTGTATCCGACTTCAGTGGTGATAGATGCGGCCGATATCTACATCGGCATGAGGCATGGTGTCGTACGTATCATCCGAGACGACCAGAAACTCACGACCCAATGGCTGCTGCCAAACCAAGCCTTCGTGGACGCAAAACCTGAGGAGCTGTTCGGAAATTAGTTGGCCGATAATATGTCCAGGGCCGAGGATTGAGACTGTAGTTCCAATCGCCATGGAAGTCGTCCCGGGTAAGGCGGATGGCAGCCATCTCGGCGTCCGAGACCGTGACCTCGAGTGGAGACTCGCCGGTGTCGAGCTTGGCGCTGATCTTCAGCCCCTTGCGTGTGGTGGTGTTGGCGATGAGGTTCACGATGGTCTCGTGGCTCACGAGCGGTCGGCCTCGCCAGTTCTGCGTGATGTGCGAGAACATCGGATGCTCGATCCGGAATGCGGGCTAGAGTCGAGCGATGCCCCTGACGACGCCGACCAACGTTCACAACGCGAACGCATGCTGGCAGGCGACCCCTACGTCGCCAGCGACCCCGAGCTGCAGCAGCTGAGTCAGCGGGCGATGCGCCTTACGGAGCAGTATAACCGTACGTCAGTCGACGCGCCCGAAGAGCGGCGACGGATTTTGTCCGAGTTGCTCGGCAGCTTCGGTGACGGCGTAGAGATTCGGCCGCCGTTTTTTCTGCGACTACGGCTCGCAGATTCGAATCGGCGCCCGCACCTTCGTCAACTTCAACCTCGTCGCGCTCGACGTGGCGACCAGTAGCTGGTGTACTGGCCGTAGCCGTAGACCTGCACGCCGAAGGCTTGGTCGCCGGTGATGGTGTGGTCGGTGTGGTCGGCGTGCTCGATCGCGGCGACCGCCCGACCCTCCTGCAACATGCGCGCGCACATCTCCGCCGAGGCCATCCAC
>DASQMN010000013.1:0-3354 GCA_035645475.1 Nocardioidaceae bacterium | reverse complement strand
GGCTCGACCAGCTCCGGAGCGCGGTAGGCGTACGGCTGAGGCAGCCGCTCGACGGACGTCGTCAGCGACGCGCGGTCGGTGGTCAGCTCGGCAGTCACGGGCACGTCCTTCTGGCAGGGGCCACGGCGGCAGGGGCCACAGGGGTCGACGATACAGCGGCAGGCGATACTCTCAGCCCGGGAGTCTACGAAAGGATATCCCGCTAGTCCATCTGACAGCCGCAAAGCGTCCCGTGTTCTGGTAGTCGACCCGGAGGATTCAGTGTCGGATGATTTCGTGTCCACGTCGAACGCAGACCCGACCCTGCAGGCCATCGGCGTACGCCGGGTGCTGGAACCGGTCGGTGTTCTTCCGCAGGCGGCGCAGCGCCTTGACAACCGGCCCGAGCTGTACGACGACGAGGTTCGCATTGCCATCGAGCGTCTCAACCTCGACGCCGCCAGCTACCGCCAGCTCAGCGAGCAGCACGGTTCCGGTGCCGCTGTACGCGAGGCCGTGCTGAGCATCGTGGCGGAGCGCGGCAAGATGCAGAACCCGGTGACCGGCTCGGGCGGCATGCTGGTGGGCACGGTCGAGGAGGTCGGTCCGCGGTCGCCGCTGGGTCTGACACCGGGGGACCGGGTGGCCACGCTGGTGTCGCTGACCCTGACGCCCCTGGCCATCACCGACGGGCTGGCCGCGTGGGACGGCCGCGGCGAACAGGTGCCGTGCGCCGGTCACGCCATCCTCTTCGGCCGCAGTATCGCCGCCAAGCTGCCCGCCGACCTGCCGGCTGAGCTCTCCTTGTCCGTGCTGGACGTGTGCGGCGCCCCGGCTCTCACCGGGCGCGTGGTCCGGTCCTACTCGGCACCGACGGTGCTGGTCATCGGCGCAGCCGGCAAGAGCGGCTCGCTGGCGTGCGCGTCGGCGCGCGAGGCCGGTGCGGCCCGCGTGATCGGCGTCGTCCCGGTCGAGCGAGAGGCTGCCGCACTTCGCGGAGCCGGCCTCGTCGACGAGGTGGTGCTCGCGGACGCGCGCGACCCGGTGGTGTTGTCGTCAGCGGCCGCGGCGGCGGGCGGTCCGGCTGACGTGACGGTCGTCTGCGTGGATGTGCCCGGGTGCGAGGGCGGGGCGATCCTGTCCACCGCCGAGGGCGGCACGGTCATCTTCTTCTCGATGGCCACGTCCTTCAGCACTGCCGCGCTCAGCGCGGAAGGCCTCGCTGCCGACGTCACCATGCTGGTCGGCAACGGCTATGTTCCCGGCCACGCCGACCTGGCTCTGCGACTGCTGCGCGAGCACCCGGGCGTCGAGCGGCTATTCCGCTCCCGGCACTGACCGGCACCAGCCGCGGGCCGCGCGGATGCATGCCGGTCCGGGGACGCGGGCACGGCACGGGAGAGCCCACGACCGCATCGTCTGCGAGGAGTCCGCGTGACCAGCACCTACCGCTCAGTGGCGGAGCAGAGCGAGGCCGAGCGCGGAGGGGAGCGAAGCATCCTCTCCCGCCAGAGCGCTGACCATCGCGACCTGAACGACCTGATGCTGGCGCACGAGGCGGCGACCGACCCGGCTCGCCGCGCCGGGCTGCTAACCGAGTTGGCAGAACGGGCGCTACGCCACGCCTTCGCCGAGGAGACCGTGCTGTTCCCCGCCTACCGCCAGTACCTGCCTGACAGCGCCAATGTGGTGTCCGCCCACATCGAGAACGAGCACCAGGCGGTCAACGACTCCCTCCAGCGCCTGCAGGACATCGACCCGCAAGACCCCGTCTACGCGGACCTGGTGAGCAGCACCTTCCAGCTGATCCGTGACGACGCGCGCAACGAGGAGGACGTGCTGCTGCCGCAGCTTCAGCAGGTGCTCACCGAGGACGCGCTGCGCACGCTGGGGGATGCGTGGGAGGTGGCTCGGCGCACCTCGCCGACACGGCCGCACCCTAAGATTTCCCGACGCCCCGCGGGCAACCTGCTGGCCGGACCGTTCCTGGCGGTCAGCGACCGAGTCAAGGACGCGGTCGACTCCTCGGGCGGCGCCCGGCAGCTCGTACGCTCCGCCGGGATCGGCATGCTGGCCGGCGTCGCCGGCGTCGCCGCGATGACGGCCTCGGAGAAGGTCGAGCAGCGGTACACCGGACGCAGAGACTCCTACGTACCGAACCAGACGCTGCGAAGGCTCCTGGGAGCGCCGTCGCACCAGTGGCGGCGCTGGCACACCCCGGCTGACGTGGCGACCAATCATGCGATGCACTGGGGCCAGGGCGCAGCTGTGGGCGCGGTACGGGGCGTACTGACAGCCACCGGTAGGCGCGGGCTCCGTACGTCGCTGCTCTTCACGGGCATCCGCTTCGCCACCGACCAGACACTGGAGAACGCGACCGGCGTCGGGTCCCCACCATGGACCTGGCCGACGGGAGAGCTCGTCGCCGATGTCTGGCACAAGTACGTGTACGCCCGCGTGACCGGCCTCGTCTGTGACGCACTGATCCGCCCGCAGGCCCCTGCCGGCGCCTGAGCGGCGTCGCACGAGGCGACGCGGGCTCATGCCGGCCGGACAGCCCAGGCGTGAGAGCGTGCGATCGTGAGCGAGCAGCCCAGTAGCAGCGTCTTGTACCGCGGCGGGTCGGTGTACGCCCCCAGCGCACCCTTCGCCGAGGCGCTGCTCACGGTCGGGAGCTCGGTGGCCTGGATAGGGTCCGACGCAGCCGCCGCCGGCCATGCCGACTCCGCTGACGAGATCGTCGAGCTCGACGGCGCGTTGGTGACGGCCGCCTTCGTGGACGCGCACGCCCACGTGACCGAGACCGGGCTGGCCTCCACCGGTGTGGACCTGACCACTGCGGTCAGCGTGCGCGATGCCCTGGACAGCGTCGCTGCTGCCGCTCGCACCACGGCGGCTACCGACCCCGTCCTCGGGCACGGCTGGGACGAGCGGCTCTGGCCCGAGCAGCGGCCACCCACGCGAGCCGAGCTCGACCGCGCCACCGCCGGGCGGGCGGTCTACCTGTCCCGCATCGACGTGCACTCCGCGGTGGTGTCCAGCGCCATGGCCGAATCCCTGGGCCTGGCCGACCTGGAGGGTTGGTCGACTGACGGACGGGTCGAGCGGGCCGCCTCGCACGCGGCCCGACGCCTCACCCGTGAAGGCATCTCGACCAGCCGGCGGCGCTCGCTCCAGCGCGCGGCCCTGCAGGCAGCCGCCGCGGCCGGCATCGGCGCCGTGCACGAGATGTCGGCGCCGCACATCGCCCCGGCCGCCGACCTCGTCGAGCTGGTCGACCTGGCCGACTCCGAGCCGCTGCCTCAGGTGGTGGCCTACCGCGGCACGCTGGTGCGCGACGAGGACGAGCTCTCTGCCGTGCTCCCCGAGCTACCC
>DASQMN010000012.1:0-8196 GCA_035645475.1 Nocardioidaceae bacterium | reverse complement strand
CGGACACCGAGCTCGGCGGCCAGCGTCGCCACAGCGCGGACGATGGCAGCCGAGGCGCGCTCGCTCGGCGCGGTCTGGACGAAGGAAGCGTCCACCTTGATCTCCTGCACCGCCAGGGAACGCAGGTAGGCGAGCGATGCGTAGCCGGTGCCGAAGTCGTCGATGCTGAAGTCCACACCCCGGGAGACCAGCCGCGCCATGCCCGCCACCGTCGCGTCGGTGACCTCGAACGCGGTGTGCTCGGTGACCTCGCAGATGAGCCGGTCGGGCGGGAGGCCGCTGCTGTGCAGAGCCCCGAGGACAGCACGCTCGAAGTCGTCGACCAGTGCGAGCTGAGCCGCACACACGTTGACCGACACCTTGAGCACGTGCCCGAGCTCCGCCCAGCCGACGGCTTGCTGGCAGGCGCGCCGCAGGACCTCGTGCTCGATCTCGATCAGGTGGTCGGTCTCCAGTGCGGTCCTGAGGAAGTCGTCGGGATAGAGGAGGGTGTCGTCGTCGTCTCGCAGCCGAAGCAGTGCCTCCACTCCCACGACCGCGGCGTCCGACAACCGCACGACCGGCTGGTAGTGGAGCACCAGCCGGTCCTCGGACACCGCGCGAGCCAGCAGCCCCGCGATGTGGTCGTGCTCGCTGCGATGCTGTCGAAGCGCCCGGTCGAAGACGGTCGTACGGTTCTTGCCGCCCCGCTTGGCGCTGTACATCGCCGAGTCCGCGTCGCGGATGAGGCCGTCCGGCTCGGCCGTGTCGTCCGGCTCGCTGATGGTCACGCCGATGCTGGCCGTGACCTGCAGCGTGTCCCCAGCGAACAAGATCGGGCGGGCGACCACCTCGTTGATGCGGCGGGTCACCTGCGACACGGTGCCGATGTCGGGCACCTCCTCCAGCAGCACGATGAACTCGTCACCGCCCCATCGGGCCACCGTGTCGTGCTGTCGGACGACACCTCGAAGCCGCTCGGCGACAGTAAGCAGAACGAAGTCGCCGTGGGCGTGTGAGTAGGCGTCGTTGACCTGCTTGAAGCCGTCGAGGTCCACGAAGACCAGAGCCATCGCGTTGCTGGTGCGGCGCTGGCAGGCATGCTGCAGCCGGTCGAGCAGCAACGATCGGTTTCCCAGACCGGTCAGCGGATCAGCTGACGCAAGCTTCTGGAAGCGCTGCTCCGACTCCTCTGCCCGAGAGCGCAGGGTGGCGTGCTCGATGGCCAGGGCCGCCGACACCGCGAAGGCCTCCAGCGCGTCCCGGGTGCTCTGATCCGGCCGCCTCCCGTCGCGCGGAAGGTCGACCGACAAGACTCCCAGCAGCGAGCCGTCGCAGGCGTACAGCGGTGCGAAGAGCGCGTCCTCCGGGTGCCATGCCTCCGGGTCGGAGGGGATCTCGATGTCGGGGATCCAGCTGAACACCCCCATGGCCTCCAACGAGGCATGCCTGTGGTCGAGGAAGCAGAGCCGCCCCCAGGGCTCGCTCTCGGCGAGCAGGCGGGCCCAGACGTCAGCGCTGTCGACGTGGCCGTGCAGCGCTTCCCGCGCATCCGCCGAGCCGGCGACCGAGACGACCACCTGCGATCCGTCCGCCTGCGCCAGGTTCACCACGGCGACGCCGAAGCCGAGCGCCTGCACGATCGTCTGCGCCAGGAGGTCCAGCGTCGCGTTCAGGTCCACGGAGGCGGTGGCGGTCGCTGCCGCCGCCGCTGCAGAGGTCACCGGCCCAGCTATCGGCACGGACTCCAGCTCCGCCACGATGTCAGGCATGACCACCTCCGTGCTGCCACAGCCTCCTGACCGGTCACTACGTGCCCGGCGCCTGCGCTGGGGCGGCATGCTACGCGGTCACAAGTTGCCGCGGCGCTCCTGCTCGCGCTCGATGGCCTGGAACAGGGCTTTGAAGTTGCCCTTCCCGAAGCCGAGCGAGCCGTGTCGTTCGATGAGCTCGAAGAAGACCGTGGGTCGGTCCCCGATCGGTCGCGTGAAGATCTGGAGCAGGTAACCGTCCTCGTCGCGGTCGACCAGGATGCCACGCGACTGCAGCTGCTCGATCGGCCAGCGGACGTGACCGATCCGCGCGCGCAGCTCGGGGTCCTCGTAGTAGGAGTCCGGCGTCGCCAGGAACTCGACGCCTTCGGCTCGCATCACGTCGACCGCACGCAGGATGTCGTTGGTGGCCAGGGCGAGATGCTGCGCGCCCGGCCCGCCGTAGAACTCCAGGAACTCGTCGATCTGAGACTTGCGCTTCCCCACCGCCGGCTCGTTCAGCGGGAACTTGACCCGGTGGTTGCCGTTGGCGACCACCTTGCTCATCAACGCCGAGTAGTCGGTCGCGATGTCGTCGCCGATGAACTCGGCCATGTTCACGAAGCCCATGACCTTGTTGTAGAAGCCGACCCACTCGTCCATGCGGCCGAGCTCCACGTTGCCGACGACGTGGTCGAGCGCCTGGAACAGCCGCTTGGGGTTGCCTTCCCGGCGCACGAACGTCGAGGTACGTGCGACGTACCCGGGCAGGTAGGGACCGCTGTATCCGGAGCGCTGCACGAGGGTGTGCCGGGTCTCGCCGTACGCGGCGATGGCCGCGAGCCGCACGGTGCCATGCTCGTCGCTCATGTCATGGGGCTCGGTCAGCACGGTGGCCCCGGCAGCGCGGGCGGTGGCGATGCACCTGTCGACGTCGTGCACCTCCAGCGAGATGTCGACGACTCCGTCGCCGTGCGCGCGATGGTGGTCCAGCAGGGGGCTGTCGGGTGCCGCTCCGCCGGTGACGACGAACCGGCAGGAGCCCGACCGCAGCACGTAGGCGTGGTGGTCGCGGTTGCCGGTCTCCGGACCGGAGTAGGCGACCAGATCCATACCGAAGGCGGACTGGTACCAGTGCGCGGTCTGGGTGGCGTTGCCGACCACGAAGACGACGGCGTCCCAGCCGGTGACGGGGAACCGGTCAGTGCTCTGGTCGTACTCGACGAGGCCCACGAGCTGCTGGAGCGCCTCGAGGTCCAAGGAGGCCGCTTGCTCGGCCGATGTCAAGGTGGGCTCGCCAGCGCTTGGCAGAGTCTCGGTCATCGCATGCTCCCGGCGGGTCGGATGACGGATCGGACTCTCAGAGCGTCCCATCGGCGGGCATAATGAGCAATGGATCGCACCATCGCTGGACATAGTGCCTACCCCCGGCCCGGTCCCCGACGAGCGGCTCGGGCAGCCTGCCCACTGGTCCGACGATGAGGAGGCAGGGATGACGCGGCCCGTGGACGCGCTGGATGCCCAGCTGATGCAGCTGTTCGCTGACGAGCCGCGGGTCGGGGTGCTGGAGGCGTCCCGCCGCATCGGGGTGGCGAGAGGCACCGTGCAGGCGCGGCTCGATCGGCTGGCTGCGTCCGGTGTCATCACCGGATGGGGTCCGCAGGTGGACCCGACGGCGCTCGGGCATCCGGTCACCGCCTTCCTGACCCTGCAGATCCGGCAGGGTTCCGGACCCGACCAGGCGACCGCCCATGAGTCGGTCGCGTCACACCTGGCCGAGGTGCCGGAGGTGCTCGAGGCGTACACGATCACCGGTGCCGGCGACCTGTGGTGCCGTTGCGTCGCGCGGTCCAACGCCGACCTGCAGCGGGTGATCGACGAGGTGGTCGCCCATCCCGGGGTGGAGCGCACCTCGACGGTGATCGCGCTCGCCACGCAGATCGGGCACCGCGTCCTCCCGCTGGTGCACCAGGTGGCGGATCAGGCAGCACCCCGCTCCCTGCCGGCGCCGATCGCGCATGGCGTCACGATGGACGGGTCGGCCGAGCCGCCTCCTGCCGCAGGGCAGTGATGCGTGCCCGTAGCTGGTCGGCGTCGGCCTGGGCAGCCGGAGGGCCGCCGCACTGGTTACGGAGCCGGGCATGGGTCACGCCGTGCGGCGCACCGGTTCGGTGGAACCAGGCTGCGACCAGGCCGTTGAGCTCCCGGCGCAACGCACCGAGCTGCTGGTACGTCGTCTCGTCGTCCTCGGGGGTCACGGCGGCGACGCTTCGCTGATGCACCCGCGTCTCACGGCGGGCACGCAACAGGGCGTGCATCTGTTCCGGCTCGAGCAGGCCGGGTATGCCCAGGAAGTCCATCTCCTCCTCGCTGCCCACCGCGACGGTGCCCTCATGGCCGAACTCGCCGCCGTCGAACAGCACCCGGTCGAAGGACGCGTCGCTGCTCAGCGCCTGGAACGGTCCCGCCTCAGGGTCGGGTTCGCTCTGCGTCTGCTGTGCACGGGCGAGCAGGCCGTCCTCGGCCGCGAAGGGACTCGCCTCGTCGTCGAGGCGCCGGCCGAGCACGTGGTCGCGCTGTACCTCCATCGTCGATGCGAGCCCGAGCAGACCAGGCACGCTGGGAAGGAAGACCGAGGCGGTCTCGCCGCGCCGGCGCGCGCGCACGAACCGGCCGACCGCCTGGGCGAAGAAGAGCGGCGTCGCGGTCGTGGTGGCGTAGACGCCGACGGCGAGCCTGGGCACGTCGACGCCTTCGCTGACCATCCGCACGGCGACCATCCAGCGGTCGGCGGAGTCGGTGAACGCGGCGATCCGCCGGCTGGCGGTGCGCTCATCGGACAGCACCAGCACCGGCCGTTCGCCGCTTGCTCGCTGCAGCAGCCGTGCGTAGGCCCGAGCGGAGTCCTGGTCGCTGGCGATGACCAGACCGGCGGCGTCGGGCACGTGCCGGCGCACCTGAGTGAGTCGGGTGTCTGCCGCGGCCAGGACCGACGGTATCCACGAGCCGGCCGGGTCCAGCGCCGTCCGCAGAGCCGAGGCGCTCAGGTCGCGGGTGAGCGGCTCCCCC
Organism: Nocardioidaceae bacterium; assembly: GCA_035645475.1. Taxonomy (GTDB): domain Bacteria; phylum Actinomycetota; class Actinomycetes; order Propionibacteriales; family Nocardioidaceae; genus DASQMN01. The sequence goes on along the minus strand of DASQMN010000012.1, from coordinate 3,397 downwards.
AGCCGGGCCTCCACCTCGTCGCCGGCGCGGGTACGCCAGCGCAGGTCGCCTGAGTAGGCGTGGAACAGCACGGGCCTGACGACACCGTCGCGAAGCGCGTGCTCGTAGCCGTAGGCGTAGTCGGCGGCACTGCGCGGCACTCCGTCGTTGCCCGGGGCGTACGTGACGAACGGGATGGGGTTGGCGTCGGAGCGGAACGGTGTGCCGGTCAGCAGCAGCCGCCGCGTCGCCGGCTCGAACGCCTCCCGGGTGGACTCCCCCCACGACAGCGCATCCCCCGCGTGGTGCACCTCGTCGAGGATCACCAGGGTCTTGAAGCGCTCGACCCGGACCCGGTACGCGAGCGCAGCGGCGGCCACGCCCGAGTACGTCAACACGATGCCGCGGTAGTCACCCGACAGCTTGGCGCTGCGGCCGGTGAACGCCGGGTCGAGCGGGATACCGGCCCGCTCCGCGGCCCGCGACCACTGGCTCTTCAGGTGCTCGGTGGGGGTGACCACCACGACGCGCTCCACGATGCGGCGCTCGAGCAGCTCGCCGGCGACACGCAGGGCGAACGTGGTCTTGCCCGAGCCGGGAGTGGCCACCGCGAGGAAGTCGCGCGGCTGTCGGGCGAGGTAGACGTCGAGCGCTTGAGCCTGCCAGGCCCGCAGCTTGGTGGCGGTACCCCAGGCGGCCCGACCGGGAAAGGCCGGTGGCAGATGGGCAGCCTGGGACACGGGGAGGTGAAGCCTCTCGACGAGGGGACGCTGGGGAGCGCGCGCGAGCTGCAGAACGGGCCTGCGACGGACCGCCGCGGCCGGCTGGTCAGGCTAACCCGAGGGTGCCGCCGAACGCCGAGGGGCGACGCGTGTCGAGACCAGCAACGCCACTACTGACAGCGCCCACGCCAGCGCGAACACTGCCGTGAAGACCACGCCCGGGTCGGCAGTGTCGAGCAGGCTGCTGTGCACGACCCCGGCGGCGCCCACTCCGAGTGCGACGCCGAGCGAGTCCGACATCTGCAGGGCGGCGGAGTTGATCCCTTGCTCGTCGCGCGGGCTGAGATCCATCAGCAGCACCGACAGTGACGTGAAGGCCAAGCCCATGCCGAAGCCGGCGAACGTCCAGCCGAGCCCGGTGACGATCGTCGGGACGCCCGGCGACGAGCCGAACACCGCAGGAAGCGCCGCTACCACGACGCCACCACTGACCACCGCGGCGCCAACGACGACCAGCCGCGACCGTGGCATCTGCAGCGCCGGGCGGCTCTGCCACCATGACCCGGCTGACCAGCCGAGCGCCGCGCCGGTCAGGGACAGCCCCGCCAGGGTCGTCGAGATGCCGCGATAGGACGTGAGCATCAGGGGGATGAACGCCTCGGCCGCGAAGAAGGCACCCGACAGGCAGCCGCGCAGCGCCACCACGCTGGGCAGGCCGCGGGCCAGCCGGAAGGTGCCGACCGGCAACAACCGGTGCACCGCGGGCAGCAGGGCAGCAAGGCCGGCCACACCGAGAGCCGCGGCCACGGCAGCTCTGCCGGACTCGACGAACAGGCCCGCCTGCTGCAGGGCCACGACTCCCGAGGCAAGCCCGACTGCCCACCCGATGCGTGTACGCCGCGAAGCCGAGACGCCGCTCGGCGTCTGGCGCAGCACGGGCGCCAGGGCGAAGACCGGAACGACGCACAGGGGCACGATCGCCCAGAACACCCATCGCCACGACAGCTGCTCGGTGACCACCCCAGCGATCAGCGGCCCCACGATCGAAGGCAGGATCCACGCCGCGGACAGTGCGGAGAAGGCGCCGGGGCGCATGGCCTCGGGGTACACGCGGGCGATGAGCACGTACACCGCCACGATCTCCATCCCGGCGCCGAAGCCCTGTACGGCGCGCGCAGCCACGAAGACCGGCATGTCGGTCGCCGCTCCTGCGAGCACCAGACCGCTGGCGAAGACCGCCACTCCGCTGAGCAGCGGTCGAGCCGGCCCGACGCGGTCGCACCATTCACCGGCGACCACGGTCGCCAGCAGGCTCGTCACCATCAGCGCGGTGAAGCCCCACGCATACAGGCGCAGCCCGTTCAGCTCGCGTGCGGCCACCGGCATCGCGGTCGCCACGGCCATCGACTCGAAGGCCACCAACAGCACGACCGTGACCAGTCCGAGCGTGGTGCGCCGGTAGGCCGGGGCGAGGATCCCGGGTCGGGAGGTGGGTCGGGTCTGGGTCAGCCCGCTCACTCAGTCGTCGCCGCGCGCGCCGGGCTAGGAGGCACCGGAACCGCCTGTGGAGTCGCCCGAGTCGCCGCCGGAGTCGTCGCCGCCCTCGCGCAGCCCCTCCCAGATCTCCTTGCACTCCGGGCACACGGGGAAGCGTTGCGGGTCACGGCTGGGAACCCATACCTTGCCGCACAGGGCGATCACCGGGGTGCCCTCGACCATGGCGGCCATCAGCTTGTCGCGGGGGACGTAGTGCGAGAACCGCTCGTGGTCGCCCTCATCGAGCACCGGGCGGGTGCGGGCGTCGTCGAGGGTCTCGGTCTGCGGCAGGAACTGGGTGGACACGCGCCGATCGTACGCGGCTGACCGACGCCGCGGCAGCCGTCGGTCAGTTGGCCGTCGGGTCAGCGGGGTAGGTCGCCAGCAGGCGGGTCTCGTCCGGCTGCCGACGCAGGACTCGTGACCACAGGTCCCGCGGGGAGGCGTCGAGGAGGTCCTGCGGAAGAGCGTCGACGACCAGCCAGCAGCCCTCGTCCACCTCGTCCTCGAGCTGGCCAGCCGACCAGCCGGCGTAGCCGGCGAACACGCGCAGTCCGATCACCGCGCCGTCCACCACCTCGTGGGGGGCGTCGAGGTCGACCAGACCGACGCGCTCGTACATCTGCCGCCAGCCCAGCGGCTCCGCACTCTCAGCGGCCAGCACCCCGACCGCCAGCGCCGCGTCGGTGGACACCGGCCCGCCACCGAAGAGCACATCGGGAGCGGACACAGACTCCGACCAGGCCGGCAGCACCGAGTGCACCGGCACCTCGAGCGGATCGTTGAGCACGACTCCGAGCGAGCCATCGGCGTCGTGGTCGAGCAGCAGCACGACGCGCCGCTCGAACGGGCTGGACCGCAGAACCGGCGTGGCCACCAGCAAGCGGCCGGTCCAGCCTGCCTGTCCCGACTCAGAGGGGCTGCCTGCCATGTCCACCATTCTCGCACCGCACCGTTGGCCATCGCATGCGGCGGGGCCGGTGTGGAGCCGGTGGTCCGCGGGGGTGGTCCCTCAGGACCGGCTCGGCGAACCGGCCCTGAGGGTGCCTGCGGTCTCGCTCAGCGGGCTCAGCGGCCCCTGACTGTGCCGGCGAACCAGGACGAGGTCCAGATCGCGGTCCGGTGCACGCGCGAGCCGGTCGACGGGGAGTGGATGATGA
>DASQMN010000011.1:0-14886 GCA_035645475.1 Nocardioidaceae bacterium | reverse complement strand
CTGGCTCCACGTATGTGCTCTCCCTCAGCGTGCCGCACCGCCCCGGCCCGAGGCCCGGGTGCCGGGTACCCGGCAGGGTGGATGTCGTTCCAGTACCCGGCCAGTGCTCGGTTACGCACCTGCAGTCCCATCGCGGCAGCTCAGGCCGTCGCCGGCCCGAGATCGAGCGGGCCACCGACCCGGCTGCGGCCGACACCCGGTGCCCGGTGCGCGAGCTCCTTGCGCAGCATGAGCCGACCACGGTGTATGCGCGAGCGTACGGTGCCGAGCTTGACGTCGAGTGCGGCCGCGATCTCGTCGTAGGACATCTCCTCGACGTCGCACAGCACCACCGCGACGCGGAACTCCTCCGAGAGCCGGGCCAGCGCGGACTCGATGTCGGCGTCGAAGCCGGTGTCAGCACTGGCGTCCTCAGGGGTCGGGGCCGTGGACGCCAGCCGCTCCTCAGCCCCCGGTGCGAACGCGTCGAATCGCACCCGGCTGTGCCGGCGCATCCGGTCCAGGAAGAGGTTGGTGGTGATGCGGTGCAGCCAGCCCTCGAGCGAGCCGGGCTGGAACGTGTCGAGCGAGCGGAAGACCCGTACGAAGACGTCCTGGGCCAGGTCCTCGGCGTCCTGCCGGTTGCCGGTCAGACGGTACGCATGGCGGTAGACGCGTGCGGAGTGGTCGCGAACGACGTCGTCCCAGGTGGGCCGGATCGACATGGCGACTCCTCTCCCGCAGGGTGCACCCGCGCGGCTACCCCTCCACAGTGAGGCCTGCGGCTGAGAACTGGCGCAGAACCGACTGACTGTTGCCTCAGAGAGCGGCGGTTCGACTGCACCGACGACGAGTGGACAGGCACTAGGCTGCGGCACGCACAGTGCCGAACGCCCGAGCCGAGGGAGTCGATCATCACCACGGGTATCTCGCCCGCCAGCTGGGCCTACGCCGACCAGTTCATCGCCGAGGACGAGGTGCTCGTCGATGCGCGAGGCCGCGCTCGGGAGGTCGGTGTCTCCCCGATCGGAGCCGGCGGTGGTGCCGCCCTGAGGTTCGTGGCTGCCGTGCTGCAGGCTCGCACGGTCGTGGAGATAGGCACCGGCACCGGCGTGTCCGGCCTGTACATGGTGCGCGGCATGCAGCCCGACGGCGTGCTGACCACTGTCGACCTCGAGGCAGAGCACCAGCGGCTGGCCCGCAAGGCGTTCACCGCCGCCCAGATCAGCGCCCCGCGAGTACGCCTCATCGCCGGGGCGGCGCTCGACGTGCTGCCGCGACTGACCGACGGCCACTACGACCTCGTGTTCTGTGACGGCGACAAGGTCGAGTACGCCGACTACCTCGACGAGGCGCGGCGGCTGCTGCGGCCCGGTGGCGTCGTCGCATTCGACAACGCGCTGTGGCACGACCGGGTCGCCGACCCGTCGCAGAACGACCCGGAGACCGTCGCGCTGCGAGAGCTCGGCCGGGTCCTGAGCGAGGACGAGGAGTCCTTCGTCCCGCTGCTGCTGCCTGTGGGCGACGGGCTGCTGCTGGCGATGAAGCGCTGAGCGTCGGCAAACTCGCTCGCGCCCGCTCGACATCGGTACCACCATGGCGCGATGGCTGAGCTGCTGAGCCCCCTCCCCCGCGTTCACGCGTCCTTCCTGGTGGCGATGGCGGAGTTCGCCGCAGAGGGACGCGGTGGGCCGTACGACGACACGACGATCGGCTCGGACCTCCGCGACAAGCGCCCGGGGTGGGAGTCGCCGGAGGGTTTCGCAGCCTTCGTCGCTGGGCTGCGCGCGGAGGCGTTGGAGGACACCCCGAGGCGCGACGGCTGGGTGCCGTCCACAACGTTGTGGTGGGTCGACGGCGAGGAGTACCTCGGCCGCATCGCCGTCCGTCATCGCCTGACGCCGTGGCTGCGAGACGTCGGCGGCCACATCGGCTACGACGTGCGCCCCAGTGCTCGCCGGCGCGGACACGCCACGGCCATGCTGCGCGCGGTTCGACCGATCTGTCGCGGGCTCGGCATCGACCCGGCGCTCGTCACCTGCGACGTCGACAACGAGGGGTCACGTCGCGTCATCGAAGCGTGCGGCGGGGTGCTGGAGAACGAGCACAACGGCAAGCTGCGCTGGTGGGTGCCCGTCAGCTGAACGCCGTCAGACGACCGCCTTGAGCGCGTCGCCCAGCTCGCCGGCCTCGGCCGCGTTCAGCTCGACCACCAAGCGTCCCCCGCCCTCGAGCGGGACACGCATCACGATGCCGCGCCCCTCCTTGGTGACCTCCATCGGACCGTCGCCCGTCCGTGGCTTCATGGCCGCCATGCGCGTTACCCCCTCCGTCGGCGCGCCGCATCCACCGCGGTCGGCGATGAGTGACGCTGCGGCGCGTGCGGACCAGTATCGCGCATGACCTGCGGTGCTACTGACCTGCACCGCCGCTTGTCTGCACCGGTACCGGCCTCCAGGCACCGACCTGCGCTGGTACGCCCGTTCAACGGCCATGGGATCGGCCGGCTACGGCAGACTTCCGCACACCTTGCCCACATCCAGCGCAGACCGCTGACGCCTGCGCGCACGAGGAGCACCGATGACCGAGCCGGCCGACGGCACCCCGAGGACGGACGCAGTGGCCTACGAGGTGCGCGACGGCGTCGCCACCATCACTCTCGCTCGCCCGGAGGCGATGAACAGCCTCACCGGCGAGGTCAAGGAGGCGCTGTTGAGCGCCGTCAGCGAGGCAGCCGCCAGCCAGTCGGTGCGCTGCGTCCTGCTGACCGGCACCGGCCGCGCGTTCTGCGTGGGGCAGGACTTGAAGGAGCACGCGAGCGACCTGGCCGGAAAGCCACCGGCTGAGGTGTGGTCGACCGTGGAACATCACTACAACCCGTTGGTCACAGCGCTGGCGAGCATGGCGAAACCGGTGGTTGCTGCGGTCAACGGCGTGGCCGCCGGCGCCGGCGCATCCCTGACCTTCGCGTGCGACCTGCGCGTGCTGGCCGCCTCAGCCAGCTTCAACCTGGCTTTCGCCGGGGTCGGGCTCTCCTGTGACACCGGAGCATCGTGGACGCTGCCACGACTCGTCGGGCAGGCGAAGGCGACCGAGCTGATGTTCATGCCGCGCACCATCCGAGCCGACGAGGCTCTGACCCTGGGGCTGGCGACTCGGGTGGTGCCCGACGAGGACCTGACGGCCATCGCTCAGGAGCTGGCGCAACGGCTGGCGCAAGGACCGACGCTCGCCTACGCCGCGATCCGGCGGGCACTCACGTTCTCAGCCGGACACGGCCTGCTCGAGTCGCTGCAGGTGGAGTACGAGGGGATGCAGCGCACCGGCAGCTCGCGCGACCACCGCGACGCGGTGAAGGCCTTCCTCACCAAGCAGTCGCCGGTCTTCTCCGGGAGCTAGCGCGCTCCACCGACCGCGCGCAGCAGGCCGCGTGGCGCCACCCGGTGCAGGTAGCGACGCGTCGGGTCGTCCCCGAGCTCGACGGTGATGGCCACCCCCGAGTGTCGGGCGTTGAACCACTGGGTCAGGGTGCCGTGGCAGACCCCGCCGCAGTCGAAGGCGCGCACCGGCAGCCGCAGCGCGTCCGCCAGCCGGCGCCCGAACCTCGGAGCCTTCCCGCGTACGTCAACGCCGTACAGCGGCTGGTGGAAGGACACGATGCGGTCCGGGTCGACATCGTTGAGGAAGCGCTTCATCGCCCTGGTCTCCGGCTCGGAGCTGGGGCCGCTACCCGATTCGTAGGCTCCGTCGAGGTCACGCCAGCGCACCGGGAAGTTGCGGTTGAGATCCACACCCCGGGCGTTCTGCCGGGTCCGGTCGCTCGCTCCGTCGGGGTTGTACGTCGGGACCAGCCACAGATCGACCCCCTGGACCGGATCGCCGTCGCGCAGCTCTTGCACGATCACGCGAGGTGCCAGCTCGTTACCGTGCATGGCCGCCAGCACCACCACGGTGCGGCGTGCGCTCGGGTCGCCGACCCGGTAGGCGCGGATGGCGCGGCCCTCGACGCTGCGACCGAGAACTCGCGACTCTGTGACGGCCGGCCGGCCGGCACTGCTGGTGTCACCGGCAGCGGCCGGTGAGGGCGTCGACGTGGACACCGCGGCGGAAGCCGCCAGCCCGGCTACGGCGGTGGCCAGGGCGATGCGCCGGACCCGGGGCAGCAGGCTCATGCAGTCATCGTCACCCGCGGAAGGGCCCGTCGTCGACGGAAACGGCGCAATCGGCCAGATGGTCGTCGACCATGCCGGTCGCCTGCATGAGCGCGTAGGCCGTAATCGGGCCGACGAAGCGGAAGCCCTGCCTGCGGAGCTCACCGGCCAGGGCCGTCGACCCCGGCGTGCGACTGGCGACGTCGGCCACCGTGAGCGGGCGCGGAGGTCGAGGCGACGGAGCGAAGCGCCACACCACCTCTTCGAGCGGTTCTGCCATCGCCACCGTCGCGCGAGCGTTGAAGATGGTGGCCTCGATCTTGGCCCGGTTGCGCACGATGCCGGGATCAGTCGCCAGCCGGGTCACGTCCGCTTCGCCGTAGCCGGCCACCGTGGCCACGTCGAAGCCGGCGAACACCTCGCGCATCCGCTCGCGCTTGCGCAGGATCACAAGCCAGGACAGTCCTGACTGGAACGCCTCCAGGGTGATGCGCTCGAACATGGCGGTCGTCGACGTGACATGGCGGCCCCATTCCGAGTCGTGGTAGTCGCGCAGGTCGTCTGGGGCCACCCCCCACGGGCACCGCGGGACTCCATCCACGCCCACCACCGCCGAGCCGGCGGGTTCAGCCATCCTCGACCAGACGGGCAAGGCGGCGCTGCGCCCATGCCAGGGACGCGCGCGTGATCACCCGTCCCAGTGGCCAGATCAGGGGCGCGAGCGGTCCGCCGGGCACGATCACCTGCTCCTCCCAGATGAACCTGCTCCCCCCCGGGGCGCTTTCCACGATGAAGGAACCGGTGCCGCGTACGACCCGGCCGGTATGCAGCACCTCGCAACGACGAGGTGGGTCCCAGAGCGTGACGGTCATCGGGTCGTCGAAGGCGAGCGGGCCGACGCCGGTGCGGGCCACGACCCGCTGGCCGACAGCAGGGACCTGGTCGACGACCCGGGTGTCGGTCAGCGGGATCCACCTGCCCTGGCCGGTCCAGTCCAGCACGGCCGCGAAGGTCTGCTCCGGCGTCGCCCGAAGGAAGCGGGACACGCTGACGTCAGCCTGCATGAGGCTCCTCCGGTGGGGTGGTGGGCAGGGGGTGGCTTCCTACGGTGGTGGGGTCGGGCAGCTGCAGGCGAAGGCGTGCCAGCAGGGCGTCCACCTCCTCCATGCGATAGCCGCGCAGGGCCGTGGTGAACCGGACGTCGGCGAGGTCGCCGGCGTGCAGGGGACGGTCCGCCGGCACGAGCACGTCGCGGCGGTCGGGCTCCACGGGCTGCATGGCCTCGCCACGCGCCACAGCCAGAACCACGACGAGACCCACGACGACGGCGAGGCCGCAGGTCACCCACCAGATCACACGCCGATGGTGCCATGCGGGCGCGGTCGGCGTCGGTCCTACGGGGTCTGCGCGCTCACCAGGCGAACGGCCTCAGCAGGGTCGTCGGTCAGCTGCAGCAGGTCGATGTCCGCCGGTGAGATGTTGCCTCGCCCGGCGACCGCCTCGCGGAGCCACTCGATCAAGCCACCCCAGTAGTCGGTGCCCAGGCACACGATGGGGAACGAGGTGACCTTGCGCGTCTGCACCAGCGTGACCGCCTCGAACAGCTCATCGAGGGTGCCCATGCCACCGGGCAGCACGACGAAGCCCTGCGCGTACTTGACGAACATCGTCTTGCGGGCGAAGAAGTAGCGAAAGTCGATCCCCAGCTCGACATAGGAGTTGAGCTTCTGCTCGAAGGGCAGCTCGATGCCGAGCCCGACCGACAACCCGCCGGCTTCACTCGCGCCCCGGTTGGCGGCTTCCATAGCGCCAGGGCCTCCACCGGTGATGACGGCGAACCCGGCCTCCACGAGGAGCCGACCGACCTCCACGCCCAGTGCGTACACCGGGTCGTCAGGGGACGTGCGGGCGCTGCCGAAGACGCTGATCGCCGGCCCGAGCTCCGCCAGGGCGCCGAAGCCCTCGACGAACTCGGACTGGATGCGCAGCACCCGCCACATGTCGGCGTGGACCCAGTCAGTAGGTCCACGCGAGTCGAGCAGCTGCTCGTCGGTGGTGGCGAACTGGGCGCTCCGTCGCTGTGGCCGCGTCGACGAGCCGGCAGCGGGGTACTCAGCGTCGCTCTTGCTCATGCCAGCCATCCGCACATCAGCTCCTCACAGCGCACCAGCTGATCGATGGGGACTCGTTCGTCTCGGGTGTGGGCCAGCATGGGGTCCCCCGGTCCGAAGTTGATCGCCGGTACCCCCAGTGCGGTGAACTGGGAGACGTCGGTCCACCCGAACTTCGGGTTGACCGGCCTCCCGACGGCCTCGACGAAGGCAGCAACCGGGGGACGGTCCAGACCCGGTCGTGCACCCGGGGCTGAGTCGGCCAGCTCCACCTCGAAGCCTTCGAAGACCTCCCGGACGTGCGCCTCGGCTTCAGCCTCGCTGCGGTCCGGCGCGAAACGGTAGTTGACCCTGACCCGGCACTCGTCGGGCAGCACGTTGCCGGCAACCCCACCACTGATGCCCACCGCGTTGAGTCCCTCGTGATATCGCAAGCCGTCGACGTCGGGCTGCCGCGGCTCGTACGCGCTCAGCCGGTCGAGCACCGGCGCTGCCTGGTGAATCGCGTTGACCCCGCGCCACGAGCGGGCGCTGTGCGCGCGTTCGCCCCGTGCCACCACGTCGACATGCATCGTCCCCTGGCACCCGGCCTCGACCATGGCGTCGGTCGGCTCCAGCAGCACGGCGAAGTCGGCGTCGAGCACACGCGGATGCTCGCGCGCGAGGCGCCCCAGGCCGTTGTGCTCTGCCTCGACCTCCTCGCACTCGTAGAAGACGTACGTGACGTCACGCGCCGGCTCCAGCACGGTGGCGGCCGCGCGCAGCGCCACCGCCACACCCCCCTTCATGTCGCACGTGCCCAAGCCGTGCAGCGTGTCGCCGTCGAGACGGGAGGGGAGGTTGTCATTGACCGGGACGGTGTCCAGATGGCCGGCCAGCACGACGCGCTCGGTGCGGCCCAGCTCGGTGCGCGCGACCACCGTCTGCCCGTACCGCGTGACCGAGAGGTGGGGCAAGGGCAGGAGCGCTCGCTCGACCGCCGCGGCGAGCGGCTCCTCGAAGTGGCTCACCGACTCGATGTCGACCAGGGCGGCGGTCAGCGTCACCACGTCGGCGTCGAGTCGGACGGTGTCCGGGCGGGGGGAAGGCATGGCCAGCATGCTGTCATGCGGCGTCACGGCCGCTGGCGCAAGCGTCATGGGGCGAAGACGCAGAACTCGTTGCCCTCCGGGTCCGCCAGCACGTTCCAGCTGATCTCGTCGTCAGCAGCGCGCAGCAGAACAGCCCCTGCCACCAGCAGGTCGTCGACCGAGCCGGTGACGTCCCAGTGGACGCGGTTCTTGACCGTCTTCGGCTCGGGTACGGGCACGAAGTCGATGCTCTCGAACGGAGCGCCGGGGACGGACTCCAGGTAGCAGAAGCCACGCTCGTCGGCAACCAGTCGGGCTCCGAGCACTGTCGCCCACCAGGTGGCGATCAGGGTCGGCTCCGCCGCGTCCACGACGACCTCGTACAGCCGGTAGTCGGGCACCTCCTCGCGGACGAAGACGCACAGCTCACCGCCTTCGGGATCACTCATCAGCGTCCACGGGAACTCGCCGGGCAGCCGGGCGGCACCGAACGCCTCGAGGTCGCCTTGCGAGGCGGCATGCACGTCGATGTGCACCCGCTGCTTGACGGTCACCGGCTCAGCCACACGGTTGATCCAGACCCCGTGCTGCGGGGTCGGACCTCGCAGCGACCAGGAGCCATCCGGGTGCGGAGTGCGCTCCAGGCCCAGGGCGGCTGCCCAGAAGCGGCTCATGCGCTCGTCGTCGACCGCATCGATGCACAGGTCCTTGAACACCGCGAGCGGCCGCGACCCGTCGCCGGTCGATCCGTCGTCGTCAGTCATGACCGGCACGTTAGCCATCGCCGCTGACGCAGCTCCGCCGACCGGTGAGCTCGCTAGGAGCGGTGGATAACCTGCCCGACATGACGCACACCGGCCCGGTCGCGCCCTCCGCCTGGGGCCACGGCGTGGCCACGATGTCCGGCGACAGCCTGCTGGACACCTGGTACCCCGCACCGGTCCTCGGTGACCCGGACGGCTCGGACATCCCCCCTGAGCTGCGCGCTCTAGAGGGCTCCGACGGGGTACGCGACGTGCGCCGGGTGGCCGTCACGACGGTCGCCGACCTGGGCACACCTCCCGTCGACGCCGCGGATGTCTACCTGCGCCTGCACCTGCTGTCGCACCGCCTGGTACGACCGCACCAGCAGGATCTGGACGGCATCTTCGCCCGACTGACCAACGTGGTGTGGACCTCGATCGGTCCGTGCGCCGTGGACGGTTTCGAGCAGGTGCGGGCTCGAGCGATGGCTGCCGGACGGCCCGTCGCAGTGACCAGCATCGACAAGTTCCCGCGAATGACCGACTACGTGGTCCCCAGCGGGGTGCGCATCGGCGACGCCGACCGGGTGCGGCTGGGGGCCTACCTGGCCGCCGGCACCACCGTCATGCACGAGGGGTTCGTCAACTACAACGCCGGCACGTTGGGAACGTCCATGATCGAGGGCCGGGTGTCGGCCGGTGTCGTCGTCGGCGACGGCTCGGACGTGGGCGGCGGCGCCTCGATCATGGGCACGCTGTCCGGCGGCGGTACCCAGGTGGTGTCGATCGGTGAGCGCTGCCTGCTCGGAGCCAACGCGGGCATCGGCATCAGCCTGGGCGACGACTGCGTGGTGGCAGCCGGCACCTACGTCACGGCGGGCGCCAAGGTGACGCTGCCCGACGGCTCGGTGGTCAAGGCCGCGTCGCTGTCGGGCCAGGCCGGGTTGCTCTTCCTCACCGACTCCGTCAGCGGCACCCTGGTCGCGCGCCCTCGCCAGGGTCAGGGCATCACGCTCAACTCCGTGCTGCACGCCAACACCTGACGTGGGCACCCGCGCCCTGGTGGCTGGTCTCGCCGGCGCCGCTCTGCTGAGCGGCGGAGCGGTGTTCGCCTACCAGCAAGGCGTCGACGACCTCTTCGAGGCCAGCTCGTGTGAGGCTGACGTCGCCGGCGATGTCGCGCGTCTCGATCTGACCCAGGCGCGGTACGCCTCGCTCATCGCCGCCGTCGCCGCGCGCCGGGACCTGCCGGAACGAGCGGTGACGATCGCGCTCGCCACCGCCATGCAGGAGAGCAAGCTGACGAACCCCAGGTACGGCGATCGGGACTCCCAGGGACTGTTCCAGCAGCGGCCGTCGCAGGGCTGGGGCACCGTCGAGCAGGTTCGTGATGCCCGGTACGCGACCCGCGCGTTCTTCTCGGCGCTCGAGCAGGTGGACGGGTACCAGCAGATGAGCGTTCATGAGGCGGCCCAGAGCGTGCAGCATTCGGCCGACGGCAGCGCCTACGCCCAGCACACCGACTCTGCGCGCGTGCTGGCGGCCGCTCTCACCGGGCGGCGGGCGGCCGCCTTCACCTGCGAGGTCGACAGCCCGCCGGCGAGCGGCGAGACGCCGGGCGGCAGCGGGCTGACGCCGGCCGCGGCGACGTTGCGCCGCGAGGTCGCGTCGGTGGTCGGGCCGATTCCCGTCGGCGGCTTCGACCCCGATGGGGTGACGAGTGGCCATTCCAGCGACTCGGCGCACTACGACGGCCGAGCGATCGACTACTTCTTCCGGCCGGTCACCGACGCCAGCACCCAGCGAGGATGGGCGCTGGCTTCCTATCTCGTCGCCAACGCCGACCGCCTCGACGTGGCGACCGTCATCTTCTCGGACGCCATCTGGACCGCGAGGCGCTCCTCAGAGGGCTGGCGCGCGTACGACCCCGGCTCGCTGGACGGCGGTGCGGGCGACGAGGTGCGACGCCACCTGGACCACGTACACGTGGACGTGGCTTGACCGGACCGTCTCAGCCCAGCCGGCGCGCCGCTGCCTCGATGCGCTCGTCGGTCGCGGTGAACGCCACTCGGACGAACCGGTCTCCGGCAGCGCCGTAGAACTCCCCCGGCGCGACCAGGATGCCGCGCTGCGCCAACCAGGCCACCGTCTCCCAGCATGGCTCGTCGCGGGTCGCCCACAGGTACAACGACCCCTCGGATCGTTCGACCCGCAGGCCGGCCGTCTCGAAGGCGGTACGCAAGATGGCGCGCCGACGCGCGTACACGGCGTGCTGCTCGGCTGCCGCGGTGTCGTCGTCCAGCGCCGCCACCATGGCGTGCTGCTGCGGATTCGGCATCATCAGGCCCAGGTTCTTGCGCACGGCCAGAAGCTCGGCCACGACGCGCTCGTCACCGGCGACGAAGCCGCAGCGGTAGCCGGCCAGGTTCGAGCGCTTCGACGTGGAGTGCACGGCGAGGACACCGTCGAGCGACCCACCGCACACCGCCGGATCCAGCACGGAGACCGGCACGGCCTCCCACGCACACTGCAGGTAGCACTCGTCGCTCACCAGCAGCGCACCTCGCTCACGCGCCCATGCCACGACCGCACGCAGATGGTCGACATCGAGAACGCGACCGGTCGGGTTGGACGGGGAGTTGAGCCAGACAAGGGCCGGCGCGTCCGCACCGTCGTCGAGGTCGTCGTCCATCGGGTCGCCGTAGACCACGGCGCACCCGGCCAGACGCGCTCCGACCTCATACGTCGGATAGGCCAGCCGCGGCACCAGCACGGTGTCGCCCCGACCCATGCCCAGGTGCACAGCCAGCGAGGCGATCAGCTCCTTGGACCCCACCACCGGGAGCACCTGCTCGTGTCCTACCCGCTCGGCGCCGGTGCACCGGCGTAGCCACCCCACCATCGCCTCACGCAGAGCCGCTGAGCCGGCCGTCAGCGGGTAGCCGGGCGAGTCAGCAGCGGCCCGCAGCGCGTCCTGCACCGATGCCGGCGTCGGGTCGACGGGGGTGCCGATCGACAGGTCGACGACGCCGTCGGGGTGGCCCGCCGCCACGCCGCGAGCGGCGGCGAGCTTGGTCCACGGGAAGTCGGGCAGCCGGCTCGACACCGGCTCGCGGCGCGTGGGCTGCGGCGTCACTCCTGCGGCTGGGGCGGGAGCGCCTCGATCAGCGGGTGGTCCTTGTCGATCTCACCCATCTTGGCCGCGCCGCCCGGCGAGCCGAGGTCGTCGAAGAACTCGACGTTGGCGGCGTAGTAGGCCTTCCACTGCTCCGGGGTGTCGTCCTCGTAGAAGATCGCCTCCACGGGGCAGACCGGCTCACACGCCCCGCAGTCGACGCACTCGTCGGGATGGATGTAGAGCATCCGCTTGCCCTCGTAGATGCAATCCACGGGGCACTCGTCCACGCAGGCCCGGTCCTTCAGGTCCACGCATGGCTGCGCGATGACGTACGTCAAGACGTTCTCCTCGATCGGTGGCGGCGGATGACCAGTGTCCCCGGCCCTAGTATCGCGCTCGAAGCGGTAAACGCAGGCGGGGGTCTCAGCTGGCCGAAGCGCTGCCCCGAGCCAAGGAGAGCCTTGACGCGGTCGTTGCCGGTCGGTCGCCGGGCGAGCGTACGCATGCGCGTCCCCACGAGCCATGACGCAGCTCCAGGCGGCAGCGCCCCTAGGTACACCGACGTGGTGGGCGTGATCGTCGCGTCCGAGCGAGACGCGGTGACCGTACGCCGCCGCGACGGCTCGCTCGTGCAGATAGCAGGGGACGACGTGGTCGCGGTACGCCTGCTCGCCGACGCCGGGCCGCCTCGCCGTACCGACCCCGAGCAGCTGCAGCGGATGGCGGCACGAGGGTGGCCGGCACTTGTGACCGAGCCGTTGGGACAGTGGTTGCTGCGTGCCGCCGACGGCTTCACCGGCCGCGCGAACTCGGTGAGCGTGCACGGGGATCCCGGCATGCCGCTACCCGCGGCACTGCGTCGCGTCGAGGGCTTCTACGCCCGCCACGCCCTGCCCGCTCGGGCGCAGGTGGTGGCGCACACGACGTGGGACGACGCCTTCACGGCCGCCGGATGGCAGCCTGCGCGGGGCCTGGGTCGCGGGGCTCCCCATGCCGGCGCGGTCGTCCTCACTTCGACGCTCCGTGATGCGTTGGGCAGACAGCCCCGGCCCGAGCCCGTGCCTGTGCACGGCGAGCTGACGTCGCCCTGGCTCCAGCGGTACGGCCGGACCGCGGCGCTGATGACAGCCGGCGCTGACCTCAGCACGGCACGCGCGGTGCTGGGCGCTCAGCAGGCGCGCGAGGACGGATCGATCGACGCCATCGGGTTCGCTCGGCTGGACGCCGCGCCGGGCGAGCCCGCGGTAGCGGTGGGACGCATGGTCGTCACCGGCGCGTGGGCCGGCATGGCGTGCGTCGAGGTGGACCCTGGAGCCCGGCGCAGCGGCCTCGGCCGCCGGGTGGTGCACACGCTGATGGCCTGGGCTGTCGAGCGGGGGGCGCGCTGGTGCTACCTCCAGACGCTGCCCGACAACTCCGCCGCCCTCTCGCTGTACGCCTCGTACGGGTTCGCTGAGCACTCGTCCTATCGCTACCTCAGCCCACCGGCCTAGGACTCAGCCGGCGTCCCTCTCCGGTCGCACCGGTGCCGGCGCCTTCTCGCTGGTCCGTGAGGGCACGAGGCTCGCGTAGTGCGAGCGGTAGTACAGCAACGGGTCGTTGACGTTCTCGTCGACCTCGGCGTGCAGCACGGCGCCCACCAGCAGCGAGTGGTCGGCGCCGTCGTAGACGGCCCAGGTCTCACACTCCAACCAGGCCAGGGCGTCGGACAGGAGTGCTGCCCCGGTACGGTCCCCGCGCCGGTGTGGGACGCGCTCGAGCTGTCCGGCCAGGGGGCGACCGGACGTGGCGAACCAGGTGGCGGCGGCCTTGCCCTCACGTGACAGCAACGACACCGCCCATCGCCCGGATCGAAGCACCGGGTCATGGAATCGACCGCCCCGGTTGATGCTCACCAGGATCAGCGGCGGATCGAGGGAGACGGACGTGAAGGCGCTCGCCGTGAGGGCGTGGTCTACACCGTCCTCGGGGTCCACCGTCGACACGACCGTCACCCCGCTGGCGAAGCGGCCGAGAGCGGCACGGAAGGCCGCCGGGCCGGCGCCGTCGCCCTGGGATGGACCGGTGTTCATCCTCCGAGGGTACGGCTGGGGGCCGGCGCGGCTGAGCTGCTGACGGGTGGCTCCAGGCGGAGGGCGACCACGAAGGCGACCGCGACCGTCGCCAGACCGCCCCACAGGAGGCCCTTTCCTACCCCGTCGGCAGCGAGCAGGTAGTCGCCCTCGGGTCGACCGTTCAGCGCCAGCAGCAGGCAGAGCACCCACCCGCCGGCTACGCAGGCGGCGGCCACGGCACCGCCCAGCGCACCCGCAGCGCACACGAGCGCGAAGACACACAGCAGCGACAACCCGAGCCCCCAGGGCAGCTCGATGCCGCCGAGCGGGGACATGACGCGATGCGCGAGCAGCGCGAGCACAGCAGCGAAGGCGCCCAGTGCGCCCGCCAGCAAGCCCGCGAGCACCGGCCCGAGCCGGGCAGGTCTCATGCGATCCCGGCGAACAGATCGTCCTCGAGCCCGCTGGCTGGGCTCCGTGGGCCCGGCGTTCCCTTCACGAGTCGGTAGTACTCGACCCCCCACGCCTCGTTGCCGACCTTGTTGCTCAAGGCGAAGAAGGGACCGTCCACCTCGATCTGGGTGGCGTGTGCCCTCATCGCGGCCAGCTTGCGCTCGACGTAGGCGGTGCTGTCCACCGCGGCTGTGAGCAGCTCGTCGGCCACCGCGAACGGCGGCAACGGACCATCGGGGTCCATGCCCTCGAACGTGGTCATGTCACCCGCCTCGCGAAGCCGGCGAATGCCGTCACGGAACTTCGACTCCGACATCGCCGTCCAGTAGACCTTGGGGACGTCCCAGGCCTCGCCGAGATCGGGGCGGTACGACGGCGCCGCGGCCAGCGCCACCGCGTACGTCGCCACCCGATGGGCCTGCACGTGGTCGGGATGGCCGTAGCCTCCGAACTGGTCGTAGGTGACCAGAACCTGCGGGCGCAGCTCGCGCACGATGGCCACCAGCAGGTCAGCGGCCTCGAGGAGGTCGGCCAGCCAGAACGCCCCCTCGGGCACGTCGGGGCCGACGGTGGCGCCGCCGCTCTCGCTCCACACCATGCCGGAGTCGTGGAAGTGGCCGGGCCCGCCGAGGAATCGAAAGTCAGTGACGCCGAGCTCGCGCATCGCCGCGGTCAGCTCACCGATGCGGTGCTTGCCGAGCCCGCCGCTCCGGTCGTACGCGAGGTCGGCCAGCTCGGGGACCAGTACCTCCCCCATCTCGCCGAGTGTGCAGGTGACCAGCGCGACGTGGACTCCCTCGTCGACGTAACGAGCCATCAGGGCGCCGTCGTTGATGGTCTCGTCGTCGGGGTGGGCATGGACGAGCAGGATGCGTCGGTCCGGCAGAGCATCCGCGCCGCTGGCTGATAGGTCGGTCACCCTGTCAGGCTACGGCTCGGCGCTGACAATGCGTGACAAGATCGAGAGGTGACGGACGCCACCGCCCCAGCCGACTCCGCGGCCGACCAGCCGCTGCACGAGACCCTGAGCTTCCCCCGGTTGTACGCCCGCACCGGACGGTTCACCCTTGGGGTGCCACGTGCGCTCACGGTGAGCCCGGACGGTCGTCGCGTGCACTTCCTGCGGACGCCGTCGGGCACCGAGCGGGTCGGTGCCCTGTGGGCGTACGACGTCGGCACTCGCCAGGAGCGAGAGGTCGCGTCGCCG
>DASQMN010000010.1:0-2447 GCA_035645475.1 Nocardioidaceae bacterium | reverse complement strand
CGGGCGCAGGTCGACGAGCACGCTGCCCCCGAGCGAGCGCACGTCGACCGGGGGGCCGGGTTCTCGGCGCTGCAGCACCAGACGTCCTCGCAGGCGAGGCTCGGCACCGCCGACGGTGCGGTACGGCCCGGCGAGGCGCACTCCCGTGGTAGCGGCCAGGGTCTGGCGCGCGCAGTCGACGTCGAGCAGCCGGTCGACCTCCTGCTGGCCGTCACCGTCGACGGGGAGCTCGACGGCGCGACCGTCGACCTCCAGCGTGGCGACCACTGGATCGTCTCGGTCGTCGCAGTCGGGACTGCCGTAGGAGGTGCGCAGCGCCACCGTCAGGCCGGGCTGCAGGTCGGTGTCCAGGGAAGAGGCGCGCGAGTCCAGCCCGCCGCCGGAGAGCCGGACCGACGACACGTGCACGGGCGTCCTGCCGTGATTGGTGGCCTCGACGCCGACCGTGCGAGTCGCCTCGTCGACCCGCTGCTGCAGCACGGTGACGGAGACCTCCGGTGCCGGCGCCGGTTGCGGGGCCTCCTCGGTGGCCTCGCAGCCGACCAGGGACAGGGCGATGAGACCAGCTGCCCGCACCGCCGTACGCATGCCAGCCACCGTAGGTCAGGCCGCGCTGCCGGCGACCGGCTGGACCGGGCTGCCGGCGACCGGTTGTCTCCATAGACTGCAGCGGTCATGACTGCTCCAGAAGGCATCGCCCGCATGTCCGAGCCGCCGCCTCCGGAGTACGTGGAGGTCGAGCGGGCTCTGCTGCGTCGCTGGCCCGAGACCAGGCTCGAGCCCTCGCTGGACCGCATCGGCAAGCTGGTCGACCTGCTCGGCAACCCGCAGACGAACTACCCGGTGCTGCAGCTGACCGGCACCAACGGCAAGAGCTCGACCGCCCGGATGGTCGACGCGCTGCTGAGGTCCATGGGCCTGCGCACGGGCCGCTTCACCAGCCCACATCTGCAGTCGATGACCGAGCGCATCAGCATCGACGGTGAGCAGCTGTCCTTCGAGGGCTTCACCCGGTTGTACGCCGAGGTCTCGCCCTATGCGGGCATCGTCGACCGCTCCAGCGCACACCCGCTGAGCTTCTTCGAGCTCGTCACCGGCATGGCGTACGCCGCGTTCGCCGATGCACCGGCGGACGCTGCCGTCGTCGAGGTCGGCATGGGTGGGTCCTGGGACGCCACCAGCGTCGTCGACGCGCAGGTGGCGGTGGTGACCCCGATAGCTGTCGACCATGAGCAGTACCTGGGTGACACACCGGAGCTGATCGCCGCGGAGAAGGCCGGCATCATCAAGGCCGGAGCGATGGCGGTGCTGGCGGACCAGACGCCGGAGGCGGCTCAGGTGCTCCTGCAGCGCGCGGCAGAGGTGGGGGCCACCGTGGCCCGCGAAGGCGTCGAGTTCGGCGTCAGCTCACGGGTGCCGGCGCTGGGTGGGCAGAGCCTGGTGCTGCAAGGGCTGACCCGCGAGTACGACGAGGTGTTCCTGCCGCTCTTCGGCGAGCATCAGGCACGCAACGCAGCCCTTGCCCTCGCTGCCGTGGAGGGGTTCGCCGGTGGCGTCGATCTCGACCCGGACGTGGTCCGCGAGGCGTTCGTGGACGTCACGTCGCCCGGACGGCTCGAGGTCGCCCGGCGAAGCCCGGCCATCGTGCTCGACGCCGCCCACAACCCCGCCGGTGCGCGAGCCACTGTGGCAGCGGTGCAGGAGGCGTTCACCTTCAGCCCGCTGATCGGGGTGCTCGGCGTGATGGCCGACAAGGACGTCGCGGGCATGCTGGACGCGTTCGAGCCGATCTTCGCCGAGGTCGTGTGCACGCAGGCGTCGACCGCCCGTGCCCTTCCCGCCGGCGAGCTCGGTGACATGGCCGCCGGTGTCTTCGGCTCCGACCGCGTGCACGTCAGCCGGCGCCTGGACGACGCGATCGACCTCGCGGTCACCCTCGCCGAACAGGGCGGGGAGTCCGGCGAGGCCATCGGCTCCGGCGGCGTGCTGGTGACCGGGTCGGTCGTCACCGTAGGTGAGGTCCGCGGCCTGCTCGGCGGGACCCCATGAGCGGGGCTTCGCGCACGGCCCCCCGAGGAACCGCGCGGTGAAGCGGCGTCTGTGCGCCGCCACCTTGACCTTGGAGGCGATCATGCTCGCGCTGACCGCGCCGGTGCTCATCGCCATCGCCGAGGTCGAGACGGCGGTAGCACTCGGGGTCGGTCTCGGGCTGGCGCTGATGGCCGTGTTGGCAGCCGGCTCCCTGCGCAGCCCTGTCGGCTACCTGCTCGGCCACCTCGTCCAGGTCGGCGCGCTCGCGCTGGGGCTCCTGCTGTGGTCCATGGTGGTGCTAGGGCTGGTGTTCACCGCCTTGTGGGTCACGTCGTACCTCCTCGGGCGGCGCATCGATCTCGACCGCGCCGCTGCCTGAGGCGACCCGTCGTACGGCTACGCTCGCGGCCCATGAC
>DASQMN010000009.1:0-15817 GCA_035645475.1 Nocardioidaceae bacterium | reverse complement strand
CGAGTCCGCTCGTGTGGCCGGACTCCGGGTGGCCGGAGTCCGCCTGAGCACGCAGCCGGAGACTCAGCTCCTCGCGGCCGACCGAGGCCCACGACTCCCGCGGCTGCATCTTGTACCGCTGGCACTGACACCGCGACGGGTCACCCCGCGTACCGAGCACAGCTTGCAGCTCCTCCCAGCTCACCTCGTTGGCAGGGCGAGTCCTGACCTCTGGGGTGACCGCCGCGTCACTCATGCCGGGACGGTACTGGCCGGACGTTCCGATGAGGGACTGCCGGTTGTCGGTGGGCAGGTCTCTGGCAGCGGCCCTGGTTCCCACCAGCGAGCCCGGGCGTCGACCAGCAGCCAGGCGTCAACACCTACGACGGTGACCGGACCGGACATCGGCATGCCGCTGGCCGCGTCAGCCCAGCGGCAGGTAGTCGGTGAGGTCGGATCGCTCACCCGAGGCCGTCACTCGTCCGTCAGCGCGTGCGTCGCCCCAAGCCAGCTGGCCACGAGCGAGTGCCAGCCATGTCCGCGCATCAGTCTCGACCACAGCCGGCGGTGTCCCGCGGGTGTGCCGGGAGCCGGCGACACACTGCACCGCTGCGTACGGCGGCACGCGCACCTCGACGCTGTTGCCGGGAGCGCTGGCCACGAGCAGACCCAGATAGTGCTTGGTCATGGCTTTGAGGTCCGCGGTGTCGGCGGTGCCGGCGTCCAGTCGTGCCTGGCGCTCCTCGAGCTCGACGTGGGACAGCTTCGTCAGTCGCACCGGCACGCTCTCCACGGTAGAGGCACGGCGCTCAGCCGCCCGCACGGTCGTCACTCTCCGAGGCTTCTTGCCGAACGATGAGCTGCGGCCGGCCAACGAGACGCTCAGCCGCGCAGCAGCCGGAAAGCGTGCCCCCACGGACGGTCACACGGCCTCAACTCAGGACCGCGCCACCGCCACGGGGTCAGCGAAGACAGCCGGCAGCGTGGCGGACCAGCAGGCTCGGAGCTCGTCGAGGCCCACGCTGAACTGGCCCTGCACGTCCAGGACCGCGTCCGGCCCGCCGACGTCGACGACGCCGATGCGCTGGTGCGGCATGCCGCGTGCCGTGCACATGTCGGTGAAGCGCACCTCCTCGGTACGCGCGACGGCCACCAGCACCCGCGAAGCCGACTCGCTGAACAGCGCCACGAACGGGTCCAGCGTGTCGGGCAGCCACACTCGCGCTCCCACACCGTGACGTAGGCAAGCCTCCACCAGCGCCTGCGCCAGGCCGCCTTCAGACAAGTCGTGGGCGGCGTCCATCAGCCCGTCGCGCGAGGCGTTCACCAGCAGGTCGGCCAGTGCAGCCTCGGCGGCAAGATCGACAGCGGGCGGGCGACCGCCGAGGTGCCCGTGCACCACGTGGGCCCACTCAGATCCGGACAGCTCCTCGCGCGTCCGACCCAACAGGTACAGCTGGTCGCCGGCAGTGCGAAAGCCCTGCCGCACCCGCCGGCCCACGTCGTCGGTCACTCCGAGCACACCCACGACCGGCGTGGGCAGGATCGCGACGCTCCCGGTCTGGTTGTAGAACGACACGTTGCCGCCGGTGACGGGCAGGCCAAGCGCCGCACACCCGTCCTTGAGGCCCTCGGTGGCCTGCTCGAACTGCCACATCACCGCGGAATCCTCCGGCGACCCGAAGTTGAGGCAGTTCGTCACCGCGACGGGACGTGCGCCGGTCACCGCCACGTTGCGGTACGCCTCGGCAAGCGCCAGCTGGGTGCCGGCGTACGGGTCGAGCTGCACGTACCGGCCGTTGCAGTCGGTGGACATCGCCACACCGAGCCCCGACTCGTCGTCGATGCGCACCACACCGGCGTCCTCCGGCTGCGCCAGCACGGTGTTGCCCTGGACGTAGCGGTCGTACTGGTCGGTGACCCACGACTTGTCGGCGAGATTCGGCGACGCCGCCATCCGAAGCAGGGTCTGGCGCAGATCCGCACCGGAGGTGGGCCGCGTCAACGACTCGGCCCGGTCGGCCTGGAGCCGGTCCTGGTTCGCCGGTCGCGCGTACGGACGCTCGTACACCGGACCCTCGTGCGCGACGGTGCGCGGCGGCACGTCGACGACTGTCTGACCGTGCCAGTCCACGACCAGCCGACCGCTGTCGGTGACCTCGCCGACGACGACGGCCTCGACATCCCAGCGGGCGCAGATCCGCAGGAAGTCCTCGACGTCACCGGGGCGAACGACGGCCATCATGCGTTCCTGCGACTCGCTCATCAGGATCTCTTCAGGCGACAGCGTGGCATCCCGCAGCGGCACCGCGTCCAGGTTCACGTGCATGCCACCGTCACCGGCGCTGGCCAGCTCGGACGTCGCGCACGACAGCCCCGCACCGCCGAGGTCCTGGATGCCGGTGACCACTCCCGCGGCGAACAGCTCGAGCGTGCACTCGATCAGCAGCTTCTCCATGAACGGGTCCCCGACCTGCACGCTGGGCCGCTTCGCCGGACCCGAGTCGGTGAAGGTCTCGCTGGCCAGCACCGACACGCCACCGATGCCGTCGCCCCCGGTACGCGCGCCGTACAGCAGCACCTGGTTGCCGGCTCCGCTGGCCGCGGCCAGGTGCAGGTTCTCGTGTCGCATGACTCCCACGCACAGCGCGTTGACCAGCGGGTTGCCGGCGTACGTCTCGTCGAAGCCGACCTCACCGCCGATGTTCGGCAGGCCGAGGCAGTTGCCGTATCCGCCGACGCCGGCGACGATCCCAGGCAGCACGCGCAGGGTGTCCGCAGCGTCGATAGGCCCCACGCGCAACGGGTCCATCACGGCGATCGGACGAGCGCCCATGGCGAGGATGTCGCGGACGATGCCGCCGATCCCGGTGGCCGCGCCCTGGTACGGCTCCACGTAGCTGGGGTGGTTGTGCGACTCCACCTTGAACGTCACCGCGTAGCCCTGTCCGACGTCGATCACTCCGGCGTTCTCGCCGATGCCGGCGAGCAGCTTGCCGGTCGGGGTCTCCTGCGGGAGCTCGCTGAACTTGCGCAGGTGAACCTTGCTGGACTTGTAGGAACAGTGCTCGCTCCACATCACCGAGTACATGGCCAGCTCGCTGCTGGTCGGTCGGCGGCCGAGAATGTCGCGGATGCGGGCGTACTCGTCGGCCCGTAGACCCAGCTCCGACCAAGGCTGGTCGTGCTCGGGCGTGTCGCCCGCGTGGTCGACGGTGTCCAGGCGGGTCTGCGGCGAGTCGGTCACGTCCGCCGAGTGTAGGTGTGTCGGGCACGACGAGCGCCACCTGTATATCTGAGCGAACCCCGTCCGGGGCCTACGGACGCGGCAGCCGGTAGAGGACGTGCCGGCGGACCGGGTGGCCCACCGGCAGAGCCGAGTGGTCGAAGTCCTCGACTGCGTCGCGGGTCATCCCCAACCGCTGCATCACCGCGATCGAGGGCACGTTGATCGTCGCGGTGAAGGACACGATCTCGTCCAGCCCGATCACGTCGAAGCCGTAGGAGAGGGCAGCGCGAGCGGCCTCGGTTGCGTACCCATGGCCCCAGGCGCCCCGCGCCAGCCGCCACCCGACCTCCACCGCCGGCGCGAACGGCAGCGCGGGTGGTACGGGGTTCAGTCCGGTGAAGCCGCGGAAGCCGCCGGAGTCGACGACCCACAGCCCCCAGCCGGCGTCGGCGAAACGCTGCATGCACCGGTCCACGAAGCCGTCGGACGCCGCCCGGTCGAGCGGACCCGGGAAGTACCGCATCACCTCAGGGTCCTGGCCCATCGCTGCGAACGGCTCGCGGTCCGCGTCAGTCCACGGCCGCAGCACCAGTCGCTCGGTTCGCAGGACCGCCGGCTCGGTCACACCACCTCCAGCGGTCTCTGCTCACCCGATGGCAGCCGGACGCCGATGTGGTCGCCGGGACGCACGACACCGCCGGCCAGCACCACCGACATGATCCCCGCCTTGCGGATCAGGTTGCCGTCGCCGTCGCGGTCGAGCACCGCGGCCATCAGGCCCTTCTGGAAGCGGTCGAGCTGACGGCACGGGTTGCGGAGCCCGGTCACCTCGACGACCGCCTCGTCACCCAGCTCAAGCCTGGTACCGGTCGGCAGGGCGAGCACGTCGAGGCCACGGGTCAGCACGTTCTCACCGATCGAGCCCGGGCCCACACCGAACCCCCGCTGGAGCAGCTCGTCCAGCAGCTCCGCGGGTACCAGGTGCACCTGGCGCAGGTTGGGCGCTGCCCGGGCACGCGAGCGGTGCTGCACCGTGGCACCAGCATGCGCGTCGCCCTCGATGCCGTAACCGGCGACCACGGTGATGGCCTCGCGTGGGTGCTTGGAGAAGCGGTGCTGGTCATCGGTCGACACGGCCTCGACGACCGCCGCGGCGACGGGTGCAGTCACACCGGTCAGCCTGCCACGTTGTCGGCCTCCGTACGCTCGGCCGGTGGTCGTGCTGCTGTCGCTGGGATCCGCGCTCGCCTACGGCCTGTCGGACTTCATCGGGGGGCTGCTGTCGCGACGGATCAGCCCGTGGTCGGTGGCGGTGGTCGGACAGGCGACGGCCACCGTGCTCACGCTCGGCCTGACGCTGGTGGTGTCGGGTGAGCCGACCGTGAGCGACTGGTGGTGGTCCGCGTTGGGTGGCGTCGGCAGCGGCACGGGCGCGGCGATCCTGTACCGCGGGCTCGGCGCAGGGTCGATGGCCGTCGTCGCGCCGGTGTCCGCGCTGTTCGCGGCGCTCGTGCCGGTGCTGGTCGGAGTGTTCACCGGCGAGCGGCCGGAGCTGCTCACCTGGCTCGGGATCATGTGCGCGCTGCCCGCGATCTGGCTGGTGTCGTTGGTGGAGGACCACCCCGACAGCGGCCCGGCCGGACGGCGGCGCAGCGCCGAGCTCATCGACGGGATCCTCGCCGGGCTCGGGTTCGGGCTGCTGTTCGCAGCACTCGGCCAGGTGCCCGAAGAGGCGGGATTCGGGCCGCTGGCGCTCACCCAGGCCGTCGCGGTGGTGTCGACGATCGTGCTGGCCATCGTCCTGCGTGCTCCGTGGTGGCCGCGCGACCGCTCGGCCGCACGTGCGCTCTCAGTGGGGCTGCTCGGAACCGCGGCGACCGCGATGTTCCTGCTGGCCACCCAGACGGGGCTGTTGACGGTGGCGGGCGTGCTGTCGTCGCTGTACCCGGCCACGACGGTGCTCCTGGCGGCCTTGGTGCTGCACGAACGGATCGGTCGCGCCCAGGGCGTCGGCCTGGTGCTGGCGGTCACGGCGGTGGCGTTGGTGGCCGCCGGCTGACTCTGCGCTCGAGAGCGTCAGGCGAGCACGCGCTGCAGCGCCGACGCGAAGAAGCCGAGCCCGTCGGTGCTCGGCCCGCACAGGTCCTCGACGGCATGCTCCGGGTGCGGCATCAGACCGACGACGTTGCCGGCGGGGTTGCTGATGCCGGCGATCGCGCGCAGGGAGCCGTTGGGGTCCGGTCCGACGTACCGGGCGACGACCAGGCCCTCGCCGTCGAGCCGGTCCAGGGTGGGCTTGTCAGCGACGTAGCCACCCTCGCCGTTCTTCAGCGGAATCAGCACCTCCTGCCCGGACTCGTACGCCGACGTCCACGCGGTGGTGGTGCGTTCGATGCGCAGCCGCTGGTCGACGCAGGCGAAGGTACGGCGAGCGTTGCGGACCAGCGCGCCGGGCAGCAGGTGGGCCTCGCACAGCACCTGGAAGCCGTTGCAGATGCCGAGCACCGGGGTGCCCCGGCCGGCGGCCTCGACCACCGACTGCATCACCGGGGAGAAGCGGGCGATCGCGCCACAGCGCAAGTAGTCGCCGTAGGAGAACCCGCCGGGCAGCACCACGGCGTCCACGCCGGCGAGGTCGCGCTCGGCGTGCCACAACGCCACCGGCTCGGCGCCTGCCAGCCGTACCGCGCGGCGGGCGTCCACGTCGTCCAGCGAACCGGGGAAGGTGACGACGCCGACCCTCACGGCTCGACCCGCACGGTGAAGTCCTCGATCACCGGGTTGGCCAGCAGCGTCGCCGCCATCTCGTGCATCTGGCCGAGCCGTTCCTCGTCCACGTCACCGTCGACCTCGAGCTCGAAGCGCTTGCCTTGGCGCACGTCGGTCACGCCTTCGAAGCCCAGCCGAGGCAGCGCGCCGAAGACGGCCTTGCCTTGCGGGTCGAGGATCTCGGGTTTGAGCATCACGTCGACGACGACGCGGGCCATGCGGGCTCCTGGGGCGGTGGACGGGGCGCGGTCTGCAGTCTGACGGGTCGTGCTGAGCGACACCAACTCGCGCTCGGGCAGCCTGCCTGTGGATGTCATCGGCTCAGGAGCCGGACGGCACCCGGAACGTCTGCCCGGTGAGCCGCTCGTACGCCTGCACGTAACGGGTCCGGGTGCGCTCGACGACCTCATCGGGCAGGCGCGGCGGACGTGCGCCGCTGGTGCGGTCCCAGCCGCTGCTCGGCGAGGTCAGCCAGTCGCGCACGTACTGCTTGTCGTACGAGGGCTGCGCTCGACCCGGTCGCCACTCATCGGCAGGCCAGAAGCGCGACGAGTCAGGGGTCAGGACCTCGTCCGCGAGCACGATCGTCCCGTCCGGGCGCCGGCCGAACTCCAGCTTGGTGTCGGCGAGCAGGATCCCGCGCTCACGGGCGACGGCCTCGGCACGGGCGTAGACCTCCAGCGTCAGCTCGCGGAGGCGGTGCGCCGTGTCCTCGCCGACCGCCTCGGCCACGCGCTCGAAGGACACGTTCTCGTCGTGCTCGCCCAACGCGGCCTTGGTGGCCGGGGTGAACACCGGCTCTGGCAGACGCGAGCCGTCCACCAGGCCGCCCGGCAGCCGCAGACCACACACCGCACCGGTGTCGCGGTAGTCGAGCAGGCCCGAGCCGGTCAGGTAGCCGCGGGCGACGCACTCGACGGGGAACATGTCGAGGCGTTCGCACACGACTGCCCTCCCGCGCACCTCGTCGGGCACGTCCGTGCTGAGCACATGGTGCGGCACGAGGTCGGCCAGCCGCTCGAACCACCACAGCGACATCGCGGTGAGAACGGCGCCCTTGTCGGGTATTGCCGGCTCCAGCACCGTGTCGTAGGCGCTGATCCGGTCGCTGGCGACCATCAACAGGTGTCCGTCCGGCAGCTCGTACAGGTCGCGGACCTTGCCTGAGTGCACGTGCCGGCTGCCGGGAAAGCCGGGACGGTCGGATGGGTGAGGCACGGTGAGCAGGGTACGAGGCGCGCAGGGGGCGCACGGCCGCCGAGCGGCGGCCGGCCAACGACGGGAGACTGAGCCGATGAGCGGGCCGATCAGCGAACAGACCGAGCAGGCGAGCCGGCAGCCGACCAGACCGGATGCTCCGGACGCCGTGGTCATCGGAGCGGGACAGAACGGGCTGGTCGCCGCCAACCTGCTGCAGGACGCCGGCTGGAGCGTGCTGGTGCTCGAGGCCGAGGACGTCATCGGCGGGGCGGTCCGCAGCGACTCCGAGCTGGTGCCCGGCTTCACGCACGACACGTTCAGCGCCTTCTACCCACTCGCCGCCGCCTCGCCGGTCATCGCCGCCATGCACCTGGAGGAGCACGGGCTGGCATGGCTGCGCAGTCCGGGGGCGGTCGCCAACCCGACCGACCAGGGGTGGGCCGCGATCCTGCGCACCCCCGAGGAGACCGCGGCCGCGTTCGACGCGATGTGCCCCGGCGACGGCGACGCCTGGCTCGACATGTGCCGCGGGTGGCAGCGGATCGGCGACGACGTGATCGGCGCGCTGCTGTCACCCTTCCCCCCGGTACGCAACGGGCTGAAGCTGCTGGCCAAGGCGCCTGCCGCGGGTGGTCTGGACCTGGCCCGGCTGGCGCTGCTGCCCGTACGCCGGCTGGGTGAGGAGCGGTTCGGCGGGTTCGCGCCGCGGCTGCTGCTCACGGGCAACGCGCTGCACGCCGACTTCAGCCCGGAGGGCTCCGGCTCCGGTGTCTTCGGGTGGCTGCTGGTGATGCTGGCCCAGCACACCGGCTTTCCCTCGCCACAGGGCGGATCGGGAGCCCTCACCCAGGCGATGGCCGACCGCTTCACCGCGCGCGGTGGGCAGATCGTGACGGGCGCGCGGGTGGAGCGAGTCGAGGTGTCCGCCGGACGGGCGGTCGCCGTCCGCACCACGGGCGGTGAGCGGTACCCGGTCGGGCGTGCGGTACTCGCCGACGTGGTCGCACCTCACCTGTTCGGTGGGCTCGTGTCGTGGGACGACCTGCCCAAGCGCACCCGCACCGGCATGCGCAGCTTCGCCTGGGACCCCGGCACGGTGAAGGTCGACTGGGCGATGTCCGGTCCGATCCCCTGGCGCACACCCATACCGGGGCCGTCGGCCTGTTTCCACGTCGCGGAGAGTGTGAACGAGCTCAGCCGGCACGCCACGCAGATCTTCACCGGGCAGATCCCGTCCGACCCGCTGCTGCTCGCCGGGGCGATGGGCGTCGTCGACCCCAGCCGGGCACCGGAAGGCAGCGAGTCCGTCTGGGCCTACACGCACGTGCCCCGGGAGACACAGGGCGACGCGGGAGGCGACGGGTTGACCGGCACGTGGGACGAGAGTGAGAAGGAGCGCTTCGCCGACCGCATGCAGGCCCGCATCGAGAAGCACGCACCGGGGTTCGGCGACCGCATCCTCGCCCGGCGGGTGATGGGGCCGGCCGACATGCAGGCGCGCAACTCCAACCTCGACTACGGCGCCGTCAACGGTGGCTCGGCCGGCTTGCACCAGGAGCTGGTGTTCCGGCCCTACCCGGGCATCGGACGCGCCGGGACTCCGGTGAAGGGACTGTTCCTCGCCAACTCCTCGGCCCATCCGGGCGGTGGAGTTCACGGTGCCCCGGGATCGAACGCGGCCCGGGCAGCGCTGGCTCAGGCGCGGCTGCGGCGGATCTGAGGCAGCGAGCTCCGTGCGGTAGCCGCGCTCAGGCCTCGACCAGTCGGGCCAGCTCGCGCAGCAGCAGATGCGCGCGGACAGCGAAGCCCACGTCACCGAAGCGGGTGTGCACCCGCGCCAGCAGCCCGCTGGCCGGGTGCTCCTCGAGCATCACGCGGGTACCGGTCCGCTGCGGTGTCAGCCGCACACCCACCCGAATCGAGCCGATCAACCCCGCGTGCACTTCGAGCTCCAGCACCCGGTGCGGCACGCACGCCACCACGGTGGTGCGGTTGGCGTACGCGAGCGGACCGATTCCGAAGACGAAGTGGATCGAGCTGTCCCGGGCCGGCCACTCCGGGTCGACCGAGCGGATGTGCTGCGTGCCCAAGACCCACTCGCCGTACCGACGGCCGTCGGCCAGCACCGCCCAGACCTGCGCCGGTGTCGCGGCCACGTGCCGCTCGGCCAGCGGTTCGGGCAGCAGCCTCACACGATCGCCCCTGGGCTGTACGCCGCGGCGTCCGGGTGAGCAGCGACCACCTGCTCGACCCGGCGTACGACCTGCTCCACCTGTGACCGCGCAGCTCCGGTGAAGCTGAGGGGCTCGGCCAGCAGGCCGGCGATGTCGTCGGCACTCAGCCCCAGCCGCTCGTCCGCCGCGAGCCGGTCGAGCAGCTCGTTGCGCTCCGCACCGGCGCGAAGCTCCAGCGCAACCGCGACGGCGTGCTGCTTGACGACCTCGTGCGCACTCTCCCGGCCGGCGCCCGCGCGCACCGCCTGCATCAGGACCTTGGTCGTGGCCAGGAACGGCAGGTAGCGAGCCAGCTCGCGTTCCACGACCGCCGGGAAGACGCCGAAGTCGTCGAGCACGGTCAGCGCGGTCTGGAACAGGCCGTCCACGGCGAAGAAGGCGTCGGGAAGCGCGACCCGGCGGACGACCGAGTCGGAGACGTCGCCCTCGTTCCACTGGTCACCGGCGAGCTCGCTCACCATGGACAGATAGCCGCGGGTGATGACTGCAAGCCCGTTGACGCGTTCAGCGGAGCGGGGGTTCATCTTGTGCGGCATCGCGCTGGAGCCGACCTGTCCCTCGCGGAACCCCTCGGTGACCAGCTCCTGACCGGCCATCAGGCGGATCGTGGTGGCCAGGTTGGACGGCGCTGCCGTCGCCTGCACCAGCGCGGACAGCACGTCGAGGTCGAGGGAGCGCGGGTACACCTGACCGACGCTGGTGAGCACCCGCTCGAACCCCAGGTGTCTGGCGACGCGCTGCTCCAGCTCGGCGAGCCGGCCGGGATCGCCGTCGAAGAGGTCGAGCATGTCCTGCGCGGTGCCGACCGGCCCCTTGACGCCGCGCAGCGGGTATCGCCGGAGCAGGTCGCCGAGCCGCTCGTAGGCGAGCAGCAGCTCGTCAGCAGCGGTGGCGAAGCGCTTGCCGAGCGTGGTGGCCTGCGCGGCCACGTTGTGGCTGCGCCCGGCCAGGACGAGGCTCTCGTGCTCGGCGGCGAGCCGCGCCAGCCGGGCGAGGGTGGCCACGACGCGGTCCCGGACGAGCTCGAGAGAGGCTCGGACCTGCAGCTGCTCCACGTTCTCGGTCAGGTCGCGCGACGTCATGCCCTTGTGGATGTGCTCGGAGCCGGCGAGCGCGCTGAACTCCTCGATGCGCGCCTTGACGTCGTGGCGGGTGACCCGTTCGCGGGCAGCGATCGAGGCCAGGTCCACCTTGTCGACGACCTGCTCGTACGCCTCGACGACCCCGTCCGGTACCGGCACACCCAGATCGCGTTGCGCGCGGAGCACGGCGATCCACAGCCGGCGCTCGAGCACGATCTTGTGCTCCGGCGTCCACAGCGAGGTGAGCTCTGGCGAGGCGTACCGCAGCGCGAGGACGTTGGGAATCACCGCTGCATTCTCGCGCATCGGCGCGGGCACCTCTCAGGCTCGGTGCGCGGCCGCGATCTCGGCGATGTCGGTCCGTGCACGGGCGCCGTCGATGGAGATGCAGTCGACCCCCGCGTACGCCCGCTCGCGGGCTCGCGCCAGGTCGGCGCCGACCGCGGTGACGGCCAGCACCCGGCCACCTGCCGTGACCAACCGCCCCTCCTGCAGCGCGGTGCCCGCGTGGATCACGTCGACCCCCTCCAGGGCTGCAGCGACCTGCACGCCCGTGATGTCGTCGCCGAGGCGCGGGCCGGCGGGGTAGCCGGCCGCGGCGAGGACGACGCTGACCGCGGCGCCGGGACGCCAGCTGAGCGGCTCCGCGGCATCCAGGTGACCGGTCGCCGCGGCGTGCAGCAGGCCGCCGAGCGGGGTACGCAGCAGCGCCAGCAGGGCCTGGGTCTCCGGGTCGCCGAAGCGCACATTGAACTCGACGACCTGCAGCCCTCGCCTCGTCAGTGCCAGCCCTGCGTACAACAGCCCGGTGAAGGGCGTGCCCCGGCGGGCCATCTCCTGCACGGTCGGCTGCAGCACCCGAGCCACCGCCTCGTCGACGAGGCCGGGCGGCGCCCATGGCAACGGGGTGTAGGCACCCATGCCCCCGGTGTTCGGCCCGGTGTCGCCGTCACCGACGCGCTTGAAGTCCTGCGCCGGTCGCAGCGGCACCACACTGGTCCCGTCGCACAGGGCGAACAGCGACACCTCCGGGCCGTCCAGGTACTCCTCCACCACCACCCGCGTACAGGCGGCGGCGTGGGCGGCTGCCAGCTCGCGGGAGTCCGTGACCACGACGCCCTTTCCGGCCGCGAGGCCGTCGTCCTTGACCACGAACGGCGGCCCGAACGAGTCCAGCGCGGCATCGGCCTCGGCCGCCGTCTCGCAGAGCAGGGACCGGGCGGTGGGTACGTCGGCAGCCGCCATCACCTGCTTGGCGAACGCCTTGGACCCCTCCAGCCGTGCGGCCTCCCGGCTCGGCCCGAAGCACGCCACGCCGGCATCGCGGACCGCGTCGGCCACTCCCGCGACGAGGGGGGCCTCGGGGCCCACCACCACCAGGTCCGCGGCCAGCCTCGTCGCCAGCGCCGCGACACCCGGTGCGTCACCCAGGTCGATGGGGTGCAGGGTGGCGACCTCACCGACGCCCGGGTTGCCCGGGGCGGCATGCACCTGCGTCACGTCGGCGTCGCGACTCAGCGCGAGGGCGAGTGCGTGCTCGCGGCCTCCGCTGCCGAGCACCAGCACCCTCACGCCGCAGTGCCCGGTTCTGCCGCCAGGTCGTGCCGCACGATCACGTGCTCACGGCCGGGTCCGACCCCCACCACCGAGACTCGCGCTCCGCTCATCCGCTCCAGGGCGAGCACGTACTCGCGTGCCTGGGCCGGCAGGTCGTCGAACAGTCGGCACTTGGAGATGTCCTCCTCCCACCCCGGTAGCTCCTCGAACACCGGCACGGCGCGGGCGAACTCCGCCTGGGTCATCGGCATCTCGTCGTGCCGCACCCCGTCCACGTCGTAGGCCACGCATACCGGCACCGTGTCGAGTCCGGTCAGCACGTCCAGCTTGGTGACGACGAAGTCGGTGACGCCGTTGACCCGCCCGGCGTACCTCGCCACCACGGCGTCGAACCAGCCGCACCGGCGGGGCCGTCCGGTCGTCGTCCCGTACTCCATGCCGGTCTTGCGCAGGTGCTCACCGACGTCGTCGGTCAGCTCGGTCGGGAAGGGGCCTTCACCGACCCGAGTGGCGTACGCCTTCGCGATGGCCACGACCCGGTCGATGCGAGTCGGTGGAATGCCGGTGCCTGTGCACGCACCACCGGCGGTCGCCGAGCTCGAGGTGACGAACGGATAGGTGCCGTGGTCGACGTCCAGCAGCGTCGCCTGACCTGCCTCGAGCAGCACAGTCTGACCCCGGTCGAGCGCCGAGTTGAGCAGCAGGCCGGTGTCGGCGACCATCGGCGCGAGACGGTCGCGGTAGAACTCGAGCTCCTCGACCACCTCCTCGACAGCGGCGGCGCGGCGGTTGTAGACCTTCGCGAGAAGCTGGTTCTTGACCTCCAGGACGCCTTCCACCTTGGCGGTCAGCACCTCGGTGTCGAAGAGGTCCTCCACGCGGATGCCGATCCGGTTCATCTTGTCGGCGTACGTGGGACCGATGCCGCGCCCGGTGGTGCCGATGCGCCGCGATCCCAGGAAACGCTCGCCCACCTTGTCGAGCGTGCGGTTGTACGACGCGATGACGTGGGCATTGGCGCTGACCCGCAGGCGCGAGGTGTCCACCCCGCGGGCCTCCAGCCCGTCGATCTCCTCGAACAGCACGGCGAGGTCGATGACCACGCCGTTGCCGATCACCGGCACGACACCGGGAGTGAGGATGCCGCTGGGCAGCAGGTGCAGGGCGTACTTCTCCTCGCCGATGACCACCGTGTGTCCGGCGTTGTTGCCACCGTTGAACTTGACCACCACGTCCACATCGCTGCCGAGCAGATCGGTGGCCTTGCCCTTGCCTTCGTCGCCCCACTGGGCGCCGACGATCACGATGGCGGGCATGCTGCTCCTGGTACGTCGGGGCGCCGCGCGTGCGGAGCGAACGGCGGCAGGCTAGCGGGCCTCACCTCGGTTCGGGCAGCCCCGCCCACTGCCCGGATCATTGCCTGGGCCCTTCTGGATCACTGGCCGGACCATTGGCATGGACCGTCGGCCGGACCATTAGCCGGACCATTAGCCGGACCGTGACCTCTAGACCTCGGCAAGCAGCAGGTCGAAGGCTTCGCGGCTCGACTCGTACAGGAACTCGCGGCAGCGGTGCGCCTCGTCGGTCTCCTCGATCGCCTCGGCGGCCCGTGCCAGCGCAGCCAGCGCTCGCAGGAAACCCTGGTTCGGCTCGTGCCGCCACGGCACCGGGCCGTGACCCTTCCACCCGTTGCGCCGCAGGCTGTCGAGGGCGCGGTGGTAGCCGGTGCGTGCGTACGCGTAGCCCTCGACCTCGGCGCCGGCGGCGAGCGCCTGCTCGGCCAGCACCGCCCACGCCAGGCTGGAGGTCGGGTGGGTGCGCGCCACGTCGGCGGGCGGCCCGCCGGCGGCGAGCTTCTCGGCTGCGGGGTCGGTGGGCAGGAGGGTCTCGGGCGGCTCGCCCAGCAGGTTGGCGCTCGTCATGGCTGCCTCAGCCGACCCGGGTGCCGGCGGACCGCAGATGCTCGCACGCCTGCGCGACCCGCGCCGCCATGGACTCCTCCGCCGCCTTGCCGTACGAGCGGGGGTCGTACGCCTTCTTGTTGCCGACCTCCCCGTCGATGCGCAGGACACCGTCGTAGTTGGCGAACATGTGCCCGGCGACGGCGCGGGTGAACGCGTACTGCGTGTCGGTGTCGACGTTCATCTTGACCACGCCGTAGTCGACGGCCGCGGCGATGTCCTCGGCCGACGAGCCGGACCCGCCGTGGAACACCAGGTCGAACGGCTTGTCGACGCCGAACTTCTCGCCCACCACCTGCTGCGCCTCCTGCAGGATCTCCGGGCGCAGCTTGACGTTGCCCGGCTTGTAGACGCCGTGCACGTTGCCGAAGGTCAGGGCCAGCAGGTACCGGCCACGCTCGCCGAGCCCGAGGGTCTCGGCGGTGCGCACCGCGTCACCCGGCGCTGAGTACAGCTTCTCGTCCATCTCGCCGACGATGCCGTCCTCCTCGCCGCCTACCACGCCGACCTCCACCTCCAGCACGACGTGCGCCGCGGCGGCCTGCTCGAGCAGCTCCTCGGCGATCTGCAGGTTCTCCTCCAGCTCGACCGCCGAGCCGTCCCACATGTGCGACTGGAAGAGAGGCAGGCCTCCCGCACCGACTCGCTCGCGCGACAGCGCGAGCAGCGGGCGCACGAACCCGTCGAGCTTGTCCTTGGGGCAGTGGTCGGTGTGCAGTGCCACGTTGACCGGGTACTTCGCGGCGACCTCGTGGGCGAACGCGGCCAGGGCCACCGACCCGGTCACCATGTCCTTCACGGTGGTGCCGGAGAGGAACTCGGCGCCGCCGGTGGACACCTGGACGATGCCGTCGGACTCCGCCTCGGCGAAACCGCGCAGCGCCGCGTGCAGCGTCTGGGAGCTCGTCACGTTGATGGCCGGGTAGGCGAACGAGTCGCTCTTGGCCTTGTCGAGCATCTGCGCGTAGACCTCGGGCGTCGCGATGGGCATGGCGGGGCTCCCCTGCTTCGGCTGCTGGAACCGTCAGTATCCCGGTCGGCTCACCGGCTGCCAAAGCGTCTCAGGAGGCGTCGAGCAGGCTGACCGCCTTCCGGGCCGCCACCTGCACCGGGTCCCACACAGGTGAGAACGGCGGCGCGTACGACAGGTCGCTCATCATCAGGTCGTCGACCGTCATCGAGTTCCACAACGCCAGCGCCAAGGTGTCGATGCGCTTGCCGGCCGCATCGTGCCCGACCACTTGTCCGCCGAGCAGCCGCCGGGTGCCGCGCTCAGCGGTGATCCGCACCGTGATGGGTGCGGCGCCGGGGAAGTAGCCGGCGCGCGTCGTGGACTCGATCGTCGCAACCACGGCGTCGAGCCCGAGTGCCGCGCAACGGGCGGTGTTGAGCCCGGTGATCGCCAGCTCGAGGTCACACACCTTGGTGATCGCGGTGCCGACCACGCCAGGGAACGTCAGGCTGCCCCCGGTCACCTGCAGGCCGACGACCCGACCCTGCTTGTTCGCGTGCGTGCCGAGTGCGACGTGCTGCCACTCACCGGCCACGCGGTCCCACACCTCGACGCAGTCACCTGCTGCCCACACGCCCTCATGCCCCTGCACGGACATCCGCTCGTCGGTGCGCAGGCCGCCGAAGCTGCCCAGCGGCAGACCGGCAGCCGCAGCGAGGTCGGTGAAGGGCCGCACGCCGATGCCCAGCAGGACGACGTCGGCGGCCAGCCGCTCCGTCGCGGTACGTACGGCCACCACGTGGCCCGCGCCGTCGGTCTCGAAGGCCTCGACATCCACGCCGGTGAGCACCTGG
>DASQMN010000008.1:0-2124 GCA_035645475.1 Nocardioidaceae bacterium | reverse complement strand
GCAGCCGACGACGCCTCCGCCGATGACGAGCACATCGAGCGGCTCGCTCACCATGCCGGCGAGGGCCCCCTCTCGGCGTTGCGGTGAGAGGGCTGGCTCGGCCGCATTCGTACCCTGGTTCATCAGTCGACGTCGACCCAGTCGAGGGTGCGGTCGACGGCCTTCTGCCAACCGGCGTATCCGAAGTCGCGTTGCTGATCGGTCCAGGTGGGCTCCCAGCGCCGGCTCTCGTGCCAGTTGGCGCGCAGCTCGTCCGTGTCGGACCAGAAGCCGACCGCGAGTCCCGCCGCGTACGCCGCACCCAGCGCGGTGGTCTCAGCCACCTCGGGCCGGCTCACTGGTACGCCTAGCACGTCCGCCTGGATCTGCATGCACAGGTCGTTGGCGGTCACGCCTCCATCGACTCTCAGCACCTCCAGATGCACCCCGGAGTCCTGCTCCATGGCCTCGGCGACCGCTCGGCTCTGATAGCAGATGGCTTCCAGCGTCGCCCGCGCCAGGTGGGCGTTGGTCGAGTACCGCGAGAGCCCGACGATCGCGCCCCGAGCGTCGGAGCGCCAGTACGGTGCGAACAGACCGGAGAAGGCGGGTACGAAGTAGACCCCGCCGCTGTCGTCGACCTGCCGTGCGAGCGTCTCGCTCTGTGCGGCGCCGGAGATGATGCCGAGCTGGTCGCGCAACCACTGCACCGCCGACCCGGTGACCGCGATCGAGCCCTCCAGCGCGTACACGGGAGCTGCGTCGGCGAAGCGATAGCACACGGTGGTGAGCAGCCCGGCATGCGAGCGCACGATCTCGGTCCCGGTGTTGAGCAGCAGGAAGTTGCCGGTGCCGTAGGTGTTCTTGGCCTCCCCCGGCGCGAAGCAGACCTGACCCACCGTCGCGGCCTGCTGGTCGCCGAGGATGCCGGTCAGGCGCACCTCGCCGCCGAGCGGCCCGTCGGACAGTGTGCTCCCGTACCCCTGCGGCTCGGAGCTGGAACGGATCGCCGGGAGCATCGCGCGGGGGATGTGGAAGATGCCCAGCAGCTCGTCGTCCCAGTCGAGGGTCTCCAGATCCATCAGCATCGTGCGGCTGGCGTTGGTGACATCGGTGAGGTGCACTCCCCCGTCGCGCCCCCCGGTGAGGTTCCACAGCAACCAGCTGTCGGTGGTGCCGAACACCGCATCGCCGCGCTCCGCGGCACCACGCAAGCCGTCGACGTGCTCGAGCAGCCAGGCGATCTTGCCGCCGGAGAAATACGTGGCCGGCGGAAGCCCCGCCTTGCGGCGAATGGTGTCGCCGTGCCCGTCGCGCTCGAGTGCCGATGCGATGCGGTCGGTGCGGGTGTCCTGCCAGACGATCGCGTTGGCCAACGGCCGCCCGGTCGAGCGGTCCCACACCACCGTGGTCTCGCGCTGGTTGGTGATGCCGAGCGCAG
The DNA here is from genome assembly GCA_035645475.1 of Nocardioidaceae bacterium. Lineage (GTDB taxonomy): Bacteria > Actinomycetota > Actinomycetes > Propionibacteriales > Nocardioidaceae > DASQMN01. The sequence goes on along the minus strand of DASQMN010000008.1, from coordinate 704 downwards.
CGAGGTCGGAGGCCACGAGACCGGCAGAGTTCAGGGCGGTCTGGATCACCGTGGAGGTGCGCTCCCAGATCTCGACCGGGTCGTGCTCGACCCAGCCGGCGCGCGGAAGGATCTGTTGATGCTCCAGCTGGTGGCGCGCCACCTCTCGTCCGTCGTGGTCGAACACCATGAATCGGGTGCTGGTCGTGCCCTGGTCGACGGCGCCGACGAAGTCAGCCATGGCGAAAGCTCCTGCGGGAAGGCGGGTCACCGTCGATCCTGCCACTCGCCACCCACAACCACCCGGCCCACCGGTGTCTGAGCCGCGGTGACCACGCCGCCCGGGCGCTCCATCAGCATGATCGGAGCCGGTAGGTCGACCGCTCCGCGTCGCTCGGTGGGCTGTCTAGGAGGGTCTGCCGCGCTGGTAGTCTGACCGGCGCTTCGCGCGCCAGTAGCTCAATTGGCAGAGCAGCTGACTCTTAATCAGCGGGTTGGGGGTTCGATTCCCTCCTGGCGCACATACCTCCAGGTCAGCGGGCTAACCGCTGCTGGGCTGGGGTCACTGCCCACGGAAAACCCACGCTTTACTCCGCCGCGACCGGTTCAGGTGCTTGGGCCTGTCGCAGCTCACCCCTCGGCTCACCACAGGGCTCACCACAGGGGTGGCTGGCTCCCCGAGCCCTGCTCTGGCTCCGACTGGTCCGCCCCCAGCGCCAGCTCAA
>DASQMN010000007.1:0-6800 GCA_035645475.1 Nocardioidaceae bacterium | reverse complement strand
CGCGCGAGCACGGCTCGACCCTGCCGGCCGCCGCGCTGCACTTCCCGCTGCGGCACCCGGCGGTGGCGGCGGTCGTCACCGGGCTGCGTTCGGTCGAGCAGGTCACCGCCGCAGCGGGTTGGCTCGCGCACCGGCTGCCGGACCCGTACTGGGCGGCCGTCGAGGCGACAGGCCAGTAGTAGCAGCAGATCGCCCCACTCGCATCGGCTTATCCGTAGCAGCCAACCGAGTGCGAAGGATTGCGCGTAGGGCGCAGGCTGAAGCTCGCTACAGCGCTGAACACCTCTGTTCCTGGTCTCGATGGCGACGCCGACGCCAGTACCAAGCCCGGCTCCGCCACTACCGGCGACGCGGCCAACCACTCACCCCACTGCCGTTGCAGTACTGGTCCGACTGCTTGAACAGATCCTTGCGGTTCTCCACCCCGAGCTTGCGCAGGATGCTGCGAACGTGGGTCTTCACGGTGGAGACCTCGACGCTCAGCCGTTCGGCGATGATCTGGTTCGTCAGGCCCTCGATGATGAATCCGAGGATCCGGTCCTCCTGTTTGGTGAGGCCCTGCGCGTCGGCGAAGCGCCTCGCGTCGGAGGCCGGCTCGACACCCGGTCCGAGCACGAGCGCCTGGCCACCGACGGTGACCTGCCGCAGCGCCGAGATGAACGACTCGCTCGCCGCGGTCTTGCTGACCAGGGCGTCGGCGCCGGCCAACATGGCGATCTGCACGTCGACCGTGCGAGTGAAGGAGGTGAAGACGACGACCCGAGCTCCGCTGACGCTCTTGATGGTGCGGCACAGCTCGATCCCGCTGTGCGTGCCGCCGAGCCGCACGGGCAACACCGTGACGTCGGGCCGGAGAGCGCAGGCCATCGCCACCGCCTCCTCGGCGGTGGGGGCCTCACCCACCACCTCGAAGTCCTCGTACTCGGCCACGAGAGCACGCAGCCCCCGGAGGACCACAGGATGGTCCTCGACCAGAAGGACCCGGATCTGACGCATCGACATCGCCCTCCTGGACAGAGTGTGGAACCTCATCCGACTGCCGGGGTCATCCCTCCGGGATGATGTTCGTCCCGGACCGGGCTCCCTACGGTTGCATCCGTGAAGCAGTCCTCCCCGGCACGGCCCAGCTCGCGAAGCACCACCACCGACGTGCTGGTGATCGGCGCCGGCGCCGTCGGCGCCGCGACCGCCCGCAGCTTCGCCGCCGGGGGAGCGTCCGTGACCGTCGTCGACCGAGCGTCCGGGGTCGGCGGCGGCTGCTCCTACGCCAACGCCGGCATCCTCGCCCCCGACCACGTCATGCCGCTGGCCACACCGGCGCTGCTGCTCGAAGCGCCGGTGCAGATGCTGCGCCGTCCGCCCGCGGTGCGAGTCGGTCCCGCGCGCGGCCTGGGGAGCTGGCTCGCCCATCTGACCGCATCAGCGACTCCTGCCCGTGCCCGCCTCCTCACGACCCGCCTGCAGGACCTGGCTCACGCGAGCACCCGCCTGCACGTCGAGTTGGCCGAGCAGGGACTCAACCCCACTCTGCGGAAGTCCGGAGCGATCGAGGTCTACCTGCGGCCGACGAAGTCGAGTACGGCCACCGACGCTCTCTCCCCAGCGGAGCTGCACGACCTCGAACCCGGGCTCGCGAACGTCGTAGCTGGATTCCACAGGACGGACGAATGGACCGTCGAGAGCCGCAGCTTCGTGCAGTCCATGCTCGACGACGCGCGCCGACACGGAGCCGACGTGCGCTTCTCCACCACTGTCGGCGCCTTCGTCCGCGACGGAGATGGCCGGATCACCTCGGTGCAGACCGATCAGGGCCGGATCCACGCCGATCACGTCGTGCTGGCCAGCGGGCTCGACTCCGCTGCGCTCGCCCAGCAGGTCGGCCTCACGCTCCCGATCCGCGGCGGCCGTGGTTACGCCATCGATGTGGCAGGGGGTGCCGACACCCTGCGCACGCCCGTCCGCCTGAAGGAGCACCGCGTCGTCGTCACGCCGCTTCCCGACCGGATCCGCGTCTGCGGCTCGATCGAGTTCGGCCGCGAGAGCAGCCGACCGGACCTGGACCGCGCTGATTCCCTCTTGAGGGTCGCCACGCGAGCGATCCCCGGCCTCAGCAACCTCCCGGTCATCGATCGCTGGGCAGGCGAGCGCCCCTGCACGCGGGACGGCGTCCCGGCCGTCGGCATGACGACCGCAGTCCCGAACCTCTCCATCGGAGCGGGCCACGGCATGTGGGGTCTCGTCCTGGCACCCATCACGGCTGAGGTGCTGAGCCGTCGAGCGCTCACCGGCATCGTCGATCCCGCGCTCGGCTGGTTGGACCCGGATCGCTTCACCGGTCGGGCTGCTCTTCGCAGGGTCGGCCTCCACCGGGTGTAGTCCTGCGCCACCGCACCATCAGTCCGCCCCTCACGAGCGGAGGAACGAGCGCGGCACGGCCACCGCAGCGCGGGGCCGTCGTGTCAGCAGGCCGGGTCACGACCGAAGACCAGGCGGCTGAGATCGAGAGACGGCGTGCTGCCGGCGCCTGGCCGCCCGAGCAGCCGGACCTGTTCGTACACCGGGAAAGGACGCAGGGATGAGCACGACGCCACCGGACGGCGACCGCGAGCACCAGGACGCTGCCTCATCAGGTTGTACGGCTGCAGAAGGGCGAAGGGCATGAGCACCCCGGCGACGGCTGAGAGCGCGGGCCAGCAACACGAGCTCAAGCGGGTGATGGGCCCGAAGCTCCTGCTGCTCTTCATCGTCGGGGACATCCTCGGCGCGGGGGTGTACGCAGTCACCGGCACCGTGGCCAAGGGAGTGGGCGGCATCGCATGGCTGCCGTTCCTCATCGCCTTCGCCGTCGCCACCATCACGGCGTTCTCGTACCTGGAGCTGGTCACGAAGTACCCGCGAGCGGCCGGCGCGGCGCTGTACACCCACAAGGCCTTCGGCGTCCACTTCGTCACCTTCCTCGTGGCCTTCACCGTCGTCTGCTCCGGCATCACGAGCGCGTCCACGTCATCCAACCTCCTGGCGGCGAACCTGCTGGCCGGCCTGGACCGGGTCGTCGGCGGCGTACCGACGTCGACCACGGCGACGCTGCTGGTGGCGCTGGCGTTCATGCTGCTCCTGGCGCTCGTGAACCTCCGTGGAGTCGGCGAGAGCGTCAAGTTCAACGTCGTGCTCACGCTGGTGGAGATCACCGCCCTGGCCATCGTGATCGGGTTGGGCTTCTGGGCGATGGCCACGAGCGGAGCGGACGTGGGCCAGCTGGTGGTCTTCGAGTCCGCCTCGGACCGCGGCATCTTCGGGGCGGTCACCATCGCCACCGCCGTCGCCTTCTTCGCGATGGTCGGCTTCGAGGACTCCGTGAACATGGTGGAGGAGTGCGAGCGCCCCGAGCGGATCTTCCCTCGCGCCATGCTCACCGGTCTCGGCATCGCTGTGCTCATCTACATGCTGGTCGCGGTCTCCGTGGTGATGGTGCTCCCGCTCGGCGACATCCGGGACTTCGAAGGTGAGACCGGGATCCTCCTCGAGGTGGTGAAGGTGGGCGCTCCGGGCCTCCCCGTCGAGAGCATCTTCCCCTTCCTCACCGTGTTCGCGGTCGCGAACACCGCGCTCATCAACATGCTCATGGCCAGCCGACTGATCTACGGCATGGCCAGGCAGGACGTCCTGCCGCGGTCGCTGGGCAAGGTGCTTCCGGGCCGTCGCACCCCGTGGGCGGCCATCGTCTTCACCACGCTGCTGGCGTTCGGACTCATCTCGGCCGTGGCGTTGGGGTCGGGGACCTCGGTGGTGACGTCCCTCAGCGGAACGACCGGTCTGCTGCTGCTGTGCGTGTTCACGATCGTCAGCGTCGCCTGTCTGGTGGCTCGGCGCGATCGCGGGCACGAGGGCACCTTCCGGGCACCCACCCCGCTCCCGGTCGTCGGGGCACTGGCTTGCGCCTTCCTGGCCGGCCCCTGGGCCCGCGACCGGGCCAACTGGGTGCAGTACGAGATCGCGGCCTACCTGCTCGCCATCGGCATCGGCCTGTGGCTGCTGACGTGGCTGACGAACCGCAGCCTGCGCGCCAAGCGCACCGGCTTCCGCGACCCCGAGCGCCTCGGCAGGGGTTGAGGCGGGTCGGTGACTCCCCCTCGGGGGCCGGACGAGGCTGCCCTCGACGCATCGCCGAAGGCGAGCGACGCGCCTCCTGAACCATCACCGGCCCATCACCACTGGACCGGCCTCGACCACTCCCACAGTCAGCCGATGTCGTAGCGCAGCACGTACTTGAAGCGGTCGCCGCGCATCCGCCGCGAGAGGAACACGACCGGGGTGCCGGCCCCGTCGACGTTGACGCCCTCGCGCAGGATCAGCGGGCTCCCGGGTGGCACGTCGAGCAGATCGGCCTCGTCCGCCGTGGCCGCGGCCGCCGACAGGGAGCGCCAGCCGTAGCGCAACCGTGCCCCGTGGCCCTCCCGCAGGGCCGCGTACACCGAGCTCCCGCCCGCCAGCGAGGTGGTGAGGTCGGGGAACCGGTGGGCCGGCACCCAGTAGCGGCTGAGGATCGCCGGGTGCCCGCCCTCGTCGGTGACGTGCAGGCCAGGCTGCTTGCCGGGCGTGGCGATATGACCAACCTGGGGCGCAGCGCCCTCGCTGGTCTCAGAACCCGGCGTGTCGGTGCGTGATCCTGCGTCCAGGATCGGTGATCGGATCGGCGCACCGGACCGGCAGCGGAACCGGGACGAGGTCGTCGTCGCGCTGCAGGGCGGTGCTGGCCGAGGCCGGCTGCACCGAGGCCTTCGTCGAGCGCGTCCACGGCGGCACCGATCTCGCCGCTGCCGTGCGGGCTTCGGCGCCCGCGAGCGTCCTACCTGGGAGGGGCGGTGACCGCGGACGACTAGGCTCGGTGGCCGACCGACCGGCGAGGAGAACCATGGGTGGTGCGGCGCGGCCCGACCGCGGTGGCGGGGTGCAGTCCCTGGACCGCGCGTTCGCGCTGCTGGAGCACATGGCGGCGGCCGGCGGCGACGTGGCGCTGTCCGAGCTGGCCGCCCGGTCCGGCCTGCCGCTGCCCACCATCCACCGGATCATGCGGACCCTGGTGGCCTCGGGATACGTCCGCCAGCTCCCCTCGCGGCGCTACGCGCTGGGCCCGCGGCTGATCGGGCTGGGCGACGCGGCGTCCCGGATGCTGGGCGAGTGGGCCCGCCCGCACCTGGTCCAGCTGGTCGACCAGGTCGGCGAGACCGCGAACATGGCCGTGCTGGACGGCGACGCGGTGGTCTACGTGGCCCAGGTCCCGTCCCGGCACTCGATGCGGATGTTCACCGAGGTGGGCCGGCGGGTGCCGGTGCACTGCACCGGGGTGGGCAAGGCGCTGCTGGCCCAGCTGCCGGCCGGCCGGGTGCAGGCGATCCTGGCCCGGGCCGGGATGGCGGCGCAGACCCCGCACACCATCACCGATCCCGACCGGCTGGCCCGGGAGCTGGAACGGATCCGTCATCGGGGCTTCGCCGTCGACGACGCCGAGCAGGAGCTCGGGGTGCGCTGCGTGGCGGTGGCGGTGCCGGGCGGGCCGTCGACGACCGCGCTGTCGGTGTCCGGCCCGGAGACCCGGGTCAGCTGGGCGGCGGTGGAGCAGATCGCGCCGCTGCTGCGGCAGGCCGCGCAGGCCCTGGCCGGGCACCTGGACGCGCACGGCGCGATGGCCTGACCGACGCGCGGCCGATCAGCACGGCTGACCGGCACGGCGAGGACCGGAGGAGCGGGATGAACCAGGAGCACCTGACCCTGTGCGCGAGCGCCGAGTGGCAGCAGCTGGTGGCCGACCGGCTGTTGCCCTGGGTGCTCGGCGACGGCGCCGACGGCGTCGACCTGGGCGACGACGTCCTGGAGATCGGTGCCGGCCCGGGCCTGGTCACCGACCTGCTGGCGACACGCGCACCGCGGGTCACCGCGGTCGAGCTGGACCCGGTGCTGGCCGACGCGCTGCGCGCGCGGATGGCCGGCACCGCGGGGGTCGAGGTGGTGACCGCCGACGCCACCGCGCTGCCGCTGCCGACCCACCGGTTCTCCGCAGCGGCCTGCTTCACGATGCTGCACCACATCCCCGAGCCCCCCGGCCAGGACGCCGCGCTGGCCGAGCTGGCCAGGGTGCTGCGCCCGGGCGGGCTGCTGCTGGGCACCGACGGCGAGGACACCCCGGCCCGCCGCGCGCTGCACGTCGACGACGTCTTCACCCCGATCGACCCGTCCGGATTCGGGGCCCGCCTGGCGGCCGCCGGCTTCGTCGACGTCCTGGTCGACAGCGACGGCGACCGGTTCCGGTTCCGCGGGCGCGCCGGGGGCTGATCGCCCCGGTCGAGTCGCGGACCCGGTCCGCGGCGGCGACGATCACCCGATGGCCGACGACGAATCCCTCAGCGCGCTGGGCGACGCGCAGTTCGTGTCCCTCACGACGTTCCGCCGCTCCGGCGAGCCGGTCCCGACCACGGTCTGGATCGCCCGTGACGGGGCGGCGCTGGTGGTCACCACCCCGGACGGCAGCGGCAAGGTCAAGCGGTTGCGCCGCGACCCGCGGGTCGAGCTGCGCCCGTCGAGCCGGGGCGGGGCGGTCGACGAGGCGGTGGCGCCCCGGGCCGGGGTGGCCGAGATCATCACCGACCCGACCGGCCTGGCCCGCGGGGCCGCCCGGCTGCGCGACAAGTACGGGCTGCAGTACCGGCTGATCACCCTGGTCGAGCGGCTGGTCGACCGGCGGGGGCGCCGACGGGTGATCCTGCGCATCACCCCCGGGTCGGGCTGACACGACGCCGCGCGGG
>DASQMN010000006.1:0-2386 GCA_035645475.1 Nocardioidaceae bacterium | reverse complement strand
CACAGTCGCGTGCCACTGGCCCTCGGCCAGCGCTGACAGGTCGCCATTCCGGTCGGCGAGCACGTGTCGGGCCGACGGGAACAACTCCGTGGCCGAGCGGTGCACCAGCGTCACCTCATGGCCCGCCGCCAGCGCCGCCTCGATCAAGTACCTGCCGACGAAGCGAGTGCCGCCGATGACCAACAGTCGCATCCCACCATCCAAGCGCATGGCACTGAACCTTGAGGCTGGCGCAGCCTCTGCGGCTGCATCCGTGACCAGGGTGCTCGACCCGGCCTAGCCTCGATGAATCGGGGCCGTGATCTGCACCGGGCTTCCGGTGCGCTTCGCGCTTGCCGCTTGCGCGATGATGGCCTCGACCACGTCGGACTTCGCGTCGGCGTAGTCCTGGACCCTGTTCCAGTCCCGGGCGGCTAGTCGCCGCTTCGTGTCCTCGTAGCGCCTCCGCTCTGCGCCGCTCGCTCGGAGACGGTCACGAAACAGCAGCATGCGCTCCGCTTCCTCCGAACCCTCGGCGAATACGTGCAGGTTGACCTCTGGATCGTTGGCCTTGAGCACACGGTGTTGGTGCCAGTCGGGCTCACGCAGGTGCAGCAGGAAGCCGGCCGCCTCGAGCGGAGGGACGTAGGCGGCCTCGTTCGCCGGATCAGGTACGAGGAGGAGGACGTCGATGATCGGCTTGGCGGCGAGCCCCGGGACCGACGTGGAGCCGACGTGCTCGACGAGGACCGCCACAGGTCCCAACGCCTTCCTGATGCAAGAACCCACCGCGGCGTACTGCTGTGGCCATACCGGATCGGGCGGGGCCAGGTGGATGGGGCCTGAGTGAGCGAGTGAGGGTCGCACGAAATCAGGGCCTGCGGGCATGGGCCGATACTGTCAGGCCGTGCCGGCGCACTTGTGCACCGATGAGTTGCGCACTCAACTGGCCTTCGGCGACGTGCCGTCCCTGCGCAGCGGGTCGTCACGCTCGTCCTCACGCTTCATAGGTACGCACGCCGCGCCGACAACGACTTCCAGGCGACACGTCGGCTCATCGGCTGCCCCGGCGCCTCCCGACTGCCACACGGCGAAGTGACACGTGACGCGCCTGTAGCGGGCCGGAAGGCTAACTGAAGTCGCTCGGTGATGTGAGATGGTCCCGTGGTGTCGGAATCCCGCATGGTGGCTCTGGGCTTCGGCAAGTTCGCGCGTGCCGACCGCATCTACGCGCTCGAGCGAATCACCGGCGGAGAACGCGGCGACGGCCGCCGCACCCGAGTCTGGATCGATGGAGTCGCCGACCCGTTGATCGCCTCACGTACCGAAGTCACGATTCTTCGAGACATGGGTCAGGAGACCGCCATCCCCGGGCCCGAGCTCGACGAGGCGCTTGACCTGGCCGCGCGTCTGGCAGCCGCAGCTGACGCGGGTCGGGTTGACCTGAGCGATCTCGGGCGTCGGGCGCGACGCCTTCTCGCCTCTACGACTGCACCCGAGTAGGGCTTTGCGGGGCTCGCACCAGCCGGTCGATCCCCGCGGTAGCAATAGTGCACGGGTTGGCGCGTGCCGCCTGAAATGAACCGACACTTGGAGAAGCCGACAGGCGGCGGACAGACTCACCTCAAGTACGGGAGTGTTCCAAGTGCGCGCGTTCGGGATCATAAAGGCCCCGAGGCAACGGGTGTCTCGGGGCGTCTTCCCTCAATCGGGTCAGAGCTCATGGTCTGGAGCTGCTCCCAGTGCCCTTCGGAAACGAAGTCGACGTCTCCGGCGACCACCGTGATCGCCGTCTGGTCGTCGATTGCGTACGCCGCGTTGGGGATGCCGGCCGCCCACTGCTGCGCCTCGGCCATGGAGTTGCCTGGCATGCCGTCGGCGGCCAGGTGCGGGCAGATCGAGAAGTCGACGACTCCCAATGTGGTCTCGTCGCCGGTGGGTGGTCGCCACTGGATGAAGTCGTCCCCGACAGTCGGGGTCATCACCATGCTTCCCGCGCTTAGCCCTACCCAGACGGTCTCGCTCAACGAGGGAAGCAGGTCCGCCAGCCCGGATTCGCGCATCCAGTGGCACAGGTAGAGGACGTCGCCGCCGGCGACGAGCAGGGCGTCCGCTTCCTGAACCAGCGACACCCACCGTTCCCGGTCGATGCTGGGCAGCGCTGTCAGCTCCAACACGCCGACGGACTTCCAGCCCAGGTCGACCATGGGGTTCTGGGAGTTGCCGCTGATGAACTGCCAAGCCTTCTCGCCCGGGCCCACCATCGGATGCCCGTACTGTGCGGTAGGGATGCACAGCGCGGTGGACTCAGCGATCGGCTTGCCAAGGAGCTCGACCAGTGCGTCCCGGATGCTGGCGTTCGTCACACCCCCGGAGGTGAGAAGAAGCTTCAAGGTGACTCCTGGAA
>DASQMN010000005.1:0-4797 GCA_035645475.1 Nocardioidaceae bacterium | reverse complement strand
GCCTCGGTTCTCGAGTAGGCACCGCGTTGTCGGTGCGGGCCATTACTGTCCCGATATGGGCCTCGGGAGCGCTGGGTGAGCGGTCTGCACGTTCACCGCGCCGAACGGGCGGACGCGCTGGTTGATGCGCTCGCCGACGTCCTCAGCAGGCCTCCGGCCGACCCGTTCGCCTCCGAGGTGGTTGCCGTTCCAGCGCGGGGCGTCGAGCGCTGGCTGACGCAACGGTTGTCCGCTCGCCTCGGCGTCAGCGGCGGACTCAGCCGTGGACCCAGCCGTGGACTCAGCGGTGAAAAGGGTGGCGGGCATGGCGACGGTGTCTGCGCCAACATCGACTTCTCGTCGCCCACGCGACTGTTCGCCGATGCCATCGCGGCAGGCAGCGGCTTCGCGCTGGACGCCGACCCGTGGGCACCCGGCCGGGTGACGTGGACGCTGCTGACGCTCATCGACGACTGCGCCGACGAGCCGTGGTGCCATGTGCTCGGCCGCCACCTGCGAGCAGCTGGTCCGTCGCGGCGGATGGTGGCTGCCGCGCACCTGGCTCGGCTCTTCACCTCGTACGGCGAGCAGCGGCCGACGTTGGTGCAGCAGTGGTGGGCGGGCCGAGAATCCCCCGACGCCGACACTGACGGCGCCGGCGGCGAGCTCTCCAGCGACCTCCGCTGGCAGGCTGAGCTCTGGCGCCGGCTGCGGGCCGAGGTCGGGGTGCCCAGCCCCGGCGAGCGGCTCGCTGCCGCATGCACGGCCCTGACCGACGCGCCAGGGCTCGTCGAGCTCCCTGAGCGGCTGTCGCTGTTCGGCCCCACTCGACTGACTCGCGGGCAGGTCGACGTGCTGTCGGCGCTGGCCCAGCACCGAGACGTCCACCTGTGGCTGCCGCATCCATCGGCGGCGCTCTGGGAGGGCGTGACGCCGAAAGCCGGCCTCGCCCGCCGCCGGAACGACCCGACGGCCGACGTCCCGCGGCACCGGCTGCTCGCCTCACTGGGTCGTGACGCTCGCGAGCTGCAGCTCGTCCTCAGTGCCGTCGCCGACACCGACTCGCACCACCCGCTCCCTCCACTGCCCCGAACCTTGCTCGGGCGGCTCCAGCGCGACCTGCACACCGACACCGCGGCCCCCGGCCCGCCGTTGGGTGCTGCGAGCGACGAGCGTCCGATCCTGGAGCCGGACGACGACAGCGTCCAGGTGCACGCCTGTCACGGCCGCGCCCGCCAGGTCGAGGTGCTGCGGGAGGTCCTGCTGGGGCTTCTCGCGGCCGACGCGACACTCGAGCCCCGAGATGTCCTGGTCATGTGCCCCGACATCGAGCGCTATGCGCCGCTGGTGTCCGCGACTTTCGGTCTGGCCGACAGTGACCTGCCCTCCGCCCACCCTGGCCACCGGCTGCGCGTGCGCCTGGCCGACAGGGCCCTACGCCAGACCAACCCGGTGCTCGCGACGACCGTCCGGCTGCTGGAGCTGGCCGACGCTCGAGTGACCGCGTCCCAAGTGGTCGACCTCGCCGCGCTGCCGCCGGTCAGCCGCCGCTTCGAGCTCAGCGACGGTGACCTCGAGCGCATCCGGGAGTGGGTCAGCGCGTCGGGCGTCCGGTGGGGGCTCGACGCTGCCCACCGCGCTCCGTACGCGCTCGACAAGGTGCGGCAGAACACCTGGGAGGCAGGGCTCGACCGCCTCCTGCTCGGAGCGGCCATGGCCGAGGACGAAGCCGGTTACGTCGGTCTGGCCCTGCCGCTCGACGACGTCGACTCGACCTCCATCGACCTTGCCGGGCGCCTCGCCGAGCTGGTCGACCGACTGGGTACCGCCCTGGACGCCTTGTCAGGTGACCAGCCGCTGCAGCAGTGGCTCCGCGGGCTGGCCGACTCGCTCTCAGCTCTGACGTCGGTGGGAGAAGCCGACGAGTGGCAGCTCGCTCAGGCGCGGCGCGAGCTCGCTGAGGTCGCTGAGGCAGCCGGGGAGAAGGCCGGCTCCGCGATGCTCTCGTTGGGCGACGTGCGCACGCTTCTCGCCGAGCGGTTGGCGGGCAGACCCACGCGGGCCAACTTCCGCACCGGCAACCTGACGATGTGCTCAATGGTGCCAATGCGCTCGGTGCCGCATCGAGTGGTGTGCCTGCTCGGCGTGGACGACGGCGTCTTCCCTCGCACCAGCGGCGTCGACGGCGACGACGTACTGGCGCGCGACCCGGTGGTGGGTGAGCGCGACCGCCGAAGCGAGGACCGCCAGCTGCTGCTCGATGCCGTGCTCGCCGCTCAGGAGCACCTGGTGGTGCTGTACACCGGTGCCGACGAGCGCACCAACACCGAGCGTCCGCCGGCGGTGCCGCTGGGGGAGCTGCTCGACGTGATCGATGCGACGGTGCGAGGGGTGGACGGAGGTCGGCCACTCGAACAGATCGTGGTGCGGCATCCGCTTCAGCCCTTCGACGACCGCAACTTCCTGTCCGGAGCGCTCGGAGTCGACCGGGCGTTCAGCTTCGACCGGTCCGGGCTGGCCGGTGCGCGCGCCGCTGCCGAGCCGCGGATCGACCCGCCGTTCCTTGCCGCCCCGCTGCCGCCGCCGGAGCCGGGTCCGGTCGCGCTCGACTCGTTGATCCGCTTCCTCGAGCACCCGCTGCGCGGCTTCCTGCGCCAACGGCTGCAGGTGGTCCTGCCCGATGAAGGCGAGGAGCTCGACGACGCTCTGCACGCCGAGCTCGACGGCTTGGCGGCATGGAAGATCGGCGACCGCTGGCTGCGGGCACGCCTGGCGGGCGTCGACGCCGAGGTCTGCCGTGCCGCGGAGTGGCGACGCGGGGCCCTCCCGCCTGGCGCACTCGGGGAGAGGCTGCTCGATGAGGTGGCCGCCGAAGCCGAGCGGCTGGTCGAGGTCGCGGCTCTGGACCGACCGGACACCGGTAGGTCTCTCGACGTCCGCGTCGTTCTCGGCACCGGCCGCGAGGTGGCCGGCACGGTCGGCTCGATCCACGGGCACACGCTCTCCCGCCTGGAGTACGGCGGACTCAAGCCCAAGCACCGGCTGCGGGCATGGGTTCAGCTGCTCATGCTGGCGATCAGCTACCCCGACCACCCGTGGCGAGCCGCAACCGTCGGTCGGAGCAAGGTGATGCTCATGCGGTCCACGCTCGCGGCACCGGGGCACGACGCCGCCGCCGCGATGCTTGCCGACCTGGTCGAGCTTTACGACCGCGGCCGCTGCGAGCCACTGCCGTTGCCCCTCGCAGCGGCTGCGGACTACGCCGACCGTCGCCGCTCCGGGGCCGACCAGCCGACTGCCTTGGGGAAGGCCCGCGACAGCTGGGAGAAGGCGCGCGAGGACCAGGATGGCGACGCCGCCGTGGTGTGGGGCCCGAACGCACCGTTCGACGTCTATCTGGCCGATGCCCCCCGAGCGGAGGAGCCGGCTGACTTCTTCGACGAGCCCGAAGCCTCCCGCTTCGCCGCGCTGGCCTGTCGCCTGTGGCTTCCGCTCCTCGACGCCGAAGACCTGGCCAAGCCATGAGCGGCGACTTCGACCTTTGCGGCGAGCTGCCGACGGGCACGACGGTGCTCGAGGCCAGCGCCGGCACCGGCAAGACGTTCACCATCGCCGCGCTCGCGACCCGCTACGTCGCCGAGGGGCACGCTGAGCTGCACGAGCTGATGCTGGTCACCTTCGGCCGGGCAGCCACCCAGGAGCTGCGTGAGCGAGTACGCGAGCGACTCGTCAGCACCGAGCGCGACCTGGCTGACCCCGGCTACGCCCGAGCCAGCAAGGACACCCTGCTCCGCCTGCTGGCCGACGTGCCCGACGACGAGGTGGCGCGACGACGCGCCCGACTCACTGCCGCCCTGGCCGACTTCGACGCTGCCACGATCGCGACCACGCACGGCTTCGCCGCGCAGATGCTCGCCCGCCTCGGCATGGATGGTGATCTGGACCCGGGCACCACCTTCGTCGAGAGCACCGACGACCTGGTCGAAGAAGTCGTGCAGGACCTGTACCTGCGCAAGTGGGGCCTGCCAGCCGCGGACTTGCCGACACTGACGTACGCCCAGGCGCTGGCGCTCGTTCGTACCGCCGTGCGCGACCGGCACGCGCAGCTGGCGCCGAGCGACGCACCCGACGGCTCTCAGGCCCAGGAGCGGTATCGGCTCGCCTGCCGCGCCCGCGAGGAGGTGGAGCGCCGCAAGAAGGTGCGTCGGCTGCGTGACTACGACGACCTGTTGACCCGGTTGCTCGGCGCGATGAGCGACTCGGAGCGCGGCGAGGTGGCCTGCCAGCGGGTACGGGAGCGGTACAGCGTCGTCATGGTCGACGAGTTCCAGGACACCGACCCGGTTCAGTGGCAGATTCTGGAGCGCGCCTTCGCCGGGCACACCACGCTGATCCTCATCGGCGACCCCAAGCAGTCGATCTACGCGTTCCGCGGTGGTGACGTGGTGGCCTACCTGTCGGCCAAGCAGTCGGCCAGCACGCACCAGACACTGGGCCGCAACTGGCGCAGCGACGCCCAACTACTTCGAGCGCACGCCGCCGTCTTCGGTTCCGCGGCGCTGGGCCACCCGGAGATCCTCGTGCCATCCGTCGAGGCTGCCCATGCCGGTCGCCGACTGGACGGAGCGCCGTCCGACGCGCCGATGCGCCTCCGGCACGTCACCCGAGCGCGGCTCGGCGCGGCGCCGACGGGGCTGCCCGCGGTCGCGACCGTGCGGGAGCTGGTGGCCGAAGACGTCGCGGCCGAGATCAGCCATCTGCTCGCCAGCGCCGCAACGGTGTCCGTCCACGGTGGTAAGCCGGTGGCCCCCGGTGACC
>DASQMN010000004.1:0-3441 GCA_035645475.1 Nocardioidaceae bacterium | reverse complement strand
ACGTGTGCCTGGTCAGCGTCGCCGTGGATCGTGAGCGGTTCGCGGAACTGAACCTGCGCGACGTCGACCCGGAGGTGTGCCTGGGTCACCTGAACGCGCTGGTGTCCCGGCATCCGCACGCCGTGGAACCGGTGACGCCGGTGCGCGACTTCGACCGCGCCAAGTACTCCTTCGTCGATCCGGTGGACGTTGTGGCCAGTCTCGACTCGCGCAGGGACCTCACGAAGATGGACGCGACAGCCTTCGAGCAGTTCGTCCGCCAGGTTTTCGAGGCCATGGGCATGCAGGGCTGGAACACCGAGCGCAGCGGTGACGACGGCGTAGACGCGGTGGTGTTCAACAAGGACCCCATCGTCGGGGGTCTGACCATTGTGCAGGCGAAGCGGTACACGCGCGTGGTCGGAGTGAGTCACGTCCGCGAGCTCGTCGGTGCGATGGACGAGAAGCGCGCCGGGCGCGGGATCATCGTCACGACGTCGTGGTTCGCGAGCGGTTGTTGGACCAAGGCGCGTGACAACGGGCGCGTCGAGCTGATCGAGGGCGCGCATCTGCGCCAACTGGTCAAGGAGCATCTCGACCTCGACGTCCTCGTCGCGCAGCCCAGCCGCCGCCGAAAGCCATGACGAGGGCCAGCCCAGGTGGATCCGACGTCGTCGGGCGGGCTCCGCGACGGACTGTGCTCGCCGAGGCCGAGCGCGGCTGAGCAGCTGCGTGGGGTCGCCACCGCAAGTCCTGCGCGGCGGGTCGGTGCGAAGGAGCTACTGGCGCGGCGGCGTCCCTTCGGGCAGGGCATACTCGCTGGCTGACGACGGGTGGGAGGGGTCAGCGTGGATGGTCTGCGACCGGACATCGCGGCGGCCGCGACGCGGATGAGTACCGCCACGGGTGCGAAGCGGGAGATCAGGAAGCTGGTCGAGCACCTCTGGGAGTCCGAGCAGGTCGAGCGCATGACCTCGGGCGTCTACGGGAACGGGATCGGCCTAGTCGTCCTCACCGACCGGCGGCTGTTCTTCCTCAAGGATGGCTGGGTGAGCCAGACCAGCGAGGACTTCCTGCTGGAGCGGGTGTCGTCGATCCAGTGGTCGTCGGGAGTGATGACGGGATCGATCATCGTGTTCGCCTCGGGGAACAAGGCCGAGATCAAGCAGGTGCCCAAGGCGGACGGCAAGGACATCGTCGACCTGATCCGGGCCCGGCTCGCAGGCTCGGTCGTCCCCGCCCGCCCCGCCCCGGGCCACGGAGTGCCGGGTCAGGTGCCGCACCCGAGCCCTGACGACGTGTTCCAGAAGCTGCGGCAGCTGGGTGAGCTACGGGACGCTGGGGTCGTCACGCCGGCTGAGTTCGAGGTCAAGAAGGCGGAGCTCCTCGCCCGCATCTGACGACGGGTGCACGGGCGGTGGGAGCACAGCGGATCCTGGCCGAGCCGCTGGTCGATAGCGTTCGGTCGACTACTGTTCGCTCGGTCTTATGGGCTCGGGTGCTCCCATCCCAACGACGTTTGCCGATGGGATGGGCCCGGCGGCAGCCACGCGATTGCTCGTCCCCCTGCCCCCTGGCGAGCGTCCGCGAGGTGAGCGATCCACTTCGCGGCCGCTACGGGATCTTCGTGCTCCCAGATCCGCAGTGCCACCAGCCGACTGCGTGCACCGCGGCGTCGGTGTGGATGTCGCGCTCGACGATCGAGTCCAGCTTGCGCTGCCACCACTCGCGATTCGCTCGGGGTAGGTGCTGGTGTTCGGGGCAGGAGTGCCAGAAGCAGCCGTCGACGTACAGTGCGATCCGAGCACCGCGCAGGAGCACATCCGCACTGCGCCGGCGGGACGTGCCGGGTACCGGAACGTCCACGAGGAAGCGCAGGCCGAGACCGTGAAGGGCTCGACGGACGCGTAGCTCGGGAAGGGTGTCCCGACGACGGTTCGCTTTCATCGTCCGGGTGGCGGCGGGAGAGCTGGCTGGCGGTGCGGGGCCGGGATCCATGCGAACGATGGTGAGTGGAGTCACCGACAGCGACGATGGCGCGGCGATGAGGACGACTCCCAGGCGTGCCCGACCAGTGATCATCATCTGCGTGACCAACTGCGTGACTACGCATATGAATCTGGCCGGATCTCGGCGGACTTCAGCGGACGCAATCACGTCTCTGAACTGCAGAAACCTGCTGGTGGCCAAACCGCTCTGGTTGCTTCACATCGAAGAGGTCACTGGTTCGATCCCAGTATCGCCCACCAGCGCAAACGGCCCTTCCCGATCATCGGGAGGGGCCGTTTGACATCAACCCTGACACCAACGCAGACGACCGGCCACGTGCTCAGCCTGCTCTGAGCTGCGGTGGTAGCCGTCGAGGCGGCCCTCTCATCGAGCTTCGGGCGGCGTCAGGCTCTCATTCCTGCACATCGGAAGCTGGACGAGTTGGTGCGGGCAGCCCGTCGCCACCGATCACTGAATCGGTTGGCTACGCGGATCCTTGTGCGCGTCAGGACCCAGTGCGCGCCCCGGGCGTGCAGCTCGGTGACGTGCTCGCGCTGGGTGTGCAACGCGTCCGCGGTGATCACCACACCGGTCAGGTCGATAGCGGTCACGGTGTCGAGCAACGGGACGAACCGGTTGATCTCGCTGGTGTTGCCGTCCACCGCGAGCTGCCCGAGCACGACCCGGGAGTGCTGATCGATCACCGCCAACAGATGCCGCCCGGCCACCTCGACGCCGTCGCGGCCGATGTGGCGGGAGCCGCGCAGGGTCTTGCCGTCCACCGCCAGCACGCGGCGCCGACCGACCGGGACGCACAGGCGCTGCACGAACGCGCCGATCGCGGCGTCGAACCGGTCGGGGTCGAGCTTGGCGAGCAGCCGGCGGATCGTGGACTCCGAGGGGCAGCGCCGGTCGGTGCGGAGCACGGCTGCGATGTCGTCGGGTAGGTCGGCGACCCACTCGGCGACCCCGACGAACGACCGTGCCCCGGCGGCGACCGCGCACACCGCCACGGTAAGCACCACGACCAGGTCGTGGCGGACACCGCGACGCTTTTGCGGGTCGACAACCCGGGTCAACACCTCACGCAGCTCCGCAGCCAGGTCCACCGGACCGGGTAGCTCCACGCCTCCCACCTGGTCGGCGACAGCAGCGATCGACAAAGATGGCGACGCGGGCACGGCACTCCAGGCGATGGTCTTGTACGGCGTGAGAACCGCAAGATCACCACCGGGGCCGTGCCCGCACCCGCATCTCCGCCTGCGTGTCGCCGCAGCTCAGCGCCCACCCACCGCGACTTTGCCGACCCCCTGGGGCTGCGCCAGGTCGACGGGAAGCGCACGAGCCCCAGCGTGCAAGTGCGAGCAAGCGGCCGGTACAGATTGGGTACAAGACGCGCCAGTCGAGGACGACGAATGATAACTCATGCTACCCACCGTTTCCTCAGGCCAGCACGCATTTAGAGGGTGTAGA
>DASQMN010000003.1:0-1702 GCA_035645475.1 Nocardioidaceae bacterium | reverse complement strand
GTCGTCGAGTACAACCGCATGTTCGGGGAGCTGGTGGCGCTGGAGCAGCACCGTCGCGCCCTGCGCGACCGGGCCACTGCGTCCACGCTGCCCTGACGCCTGTGGACGATGAGGTGCTGGCCTCGGCGTCCACAGATCCGCCCCACCCCCTCCCGTACGACGCCCTCGCGGCGATGGACTGCGGTTCCGTCGTCGGGGGGAGTCGCCATGTCGCAGTCGTCACGTCGCTCGGGTCGCAGCGCCGAGGACCCGCTCGCGGCTCACCTGCAGCGCACGGCCAGTTGGTCGTTGCTGACCGCGGCCGAGGAGGTGGCTCTCAGCCGGGCGATCGAGGTTGGGGTACTCGCCCGCGACCGGCTCGAGAGCAACGGTGGGGCGTCAGCCGACGACCTCGCCGTCCTCGTGGCCGAGGGGGAACGCGCGATGGCGCGCATGGTGGCCGCCAACCTCCGGCTGGTGCTGATGGTGGCCCGTGGTCACCGCACACCCGGCGTGTCCCTGCTCGATCTGGTGCAGGAGGGCACCCTCGGCCTGATCCGCGCCGTGCAGCGCTTCGACCACCAGCGCGGCCTCAAGTTCTCGACGTATGCGGTCTGGTGGATCCGGCAGGCGGTGCAACGCGGCAGCGCGGAGCTGTTGCGCGCTGTCAGACTGCCGGTGGCGACCAGTGAGCAGTTGCGCATGGTGCGAGCAGCCAGGCACCGGCTCCAGTCCGAAACTGAACGCGACGTGACCGCGGCCGAGCTCGCGGAGGCTACCGGGCTGTCGCTGCCACGGGTACGCCACCTGCTCAGCGTCGACCGCGAGGTCGTGCATCTGGATGCTCCACGGCCAGGCGACGACCCGCTGCACACGCAGCTGTCCATGCCCGACGTGCTGGCCGACATGAGCACCCGCGCGGTAACGAGCACCCGCGTGAACGATGCGCTGGCTGCGCTGCAACCGCAGGAGCGACGCGTTCTGGAGCGCCGGTACGGCTTGGTCGGCCCTGGCCTGTCGGCCGCTCAGGTGGGTGTTCGGCTGGGCCTTTCGGAGTCGCAGGTGCGCCGGCTCGAGCAACGCGCACTCGAGCGTCTCCGCGAGCACCCTGCGCTGCACGCCGTCGTCGCCTGACAGCCGGCAGGCGCATGGGGTGGCCGACCACTCGGCCAACCACTGCGCCAACCACTGCGCCACCACTGCGACACCACTGCGACACCACTGCGACACTGAGACGGTGCGACGCCGAGGACGTGACGATGTCGTACCCGCAGAGGTGCTCGCCTCGTTCGACCTGTCCAAGCGTGAGCGCGTGCTCGCCGCCGCCCAGGACGCCGACGGACGCTGGCACGTCGGCACCGATCTCGCATTACATCTGACAACGGCCGACGGAGTCCGCCGCCTGCCCTGGCAGAGCATCGACCGCGCCAGCTGGAACCCCGACGACCAGCGGCTCGTCGTCATCGAGGTCGCCGACTTCGGTGAGCCGGAACCCCGTACGTCGTTCGTGGTCGCCCAACCTGGCAACCTGCTCGAACTCGTACGTGAACGGGTGACCGCCAGCGTGCTGCTCACTCGAAACGTCCCGGTGCCGGGCACCCGGGGACTCAAGGTCATCGCCCGGCGCGCGCCCAACGGAACCGGTGACATCGACTGGTCGTTCTGGCTCGACCGGCGCCTCGACCCAGCCGACCCCATCGTGCTCGAGGCGGCAGAGCGTGGG
>DASQMN010000002.1:0-5715 GCA_035645475.1 Nocardioidaceae bacterium | reverse complement strand
GGGCGGCACCGGTGGCGACGACACCAGCCCAGGCACGCCGGGGCCGTCCACACCTCAGCCCACGACTCCTGGTCCGACGACTCCTGCACCCACAACTCCTGAGCCTCAGCCGGAGCCGGAGCCCGAGCCGGAACCCGAGCCCGAACCAGAGCCTGAGCCTGAGCCTGAGCCTGAGCCAGAGCCCGAACCTGAGCCGGAGCCCGAACCTGAGCCGGAACCAGAGCCCGAGCCCGAGCCAGAGCCCTGACGTGAGGCCGTAGGTGGACTACTCCGGCTCGCGCCGGTCCGAGCCGTCGCGTCGTCGGTCTCCGGCGCCCGTGCGCCGGTCGAGTCTCCACCGCCGGTTCTTCGACAGCAGATGATCACCGGGTTCAGGCAGGCCCAGTGCGACCTGGACGAGCATGCTGCCGCGGGTCAGCACCGCTCCACAAGCCACCTCCTGCCCTCGTTCGGAGTGTTGCTGTACCAGCGGCAGGTAGGTGTCGGAGTCGACGCGATGGAGGCTGCCCACCCGTTGCCCGTCGATGGCGACGTGGACGCATTCCTGCCCGACGCGCTCGCCGCGGGCGACTCGACCGGCGGTCAGCGTCGCGTGCACTCGCACGATCGAGCCAGGAGAGGCCACGAACCGGCCGAGAACGTCCTGATGGGAGTTGGTGCCCTCCATGGCGACCTGTCGCTGCCACTCCAGCAGCCGGCAGCCCGCAGGTCGCTCGTTGGCCATGGCCGGCGCGGCGTTGACCTCAGCGCGCTTCTCCGCGAACCACGAGCGCATTGCCACGACAAGCTCCGATCGTCAGTGGCGTGGGCAGCCAGTCGCCTGACCATAGGTGCTTCCCGGGTGACGCGTGGCGGAATGGCCTAGCACGAGCGAAGCAGGGCCATCGTCGTGGCAGGCTGGCCAACCGGTCAGGTGAGCGCTGCGACCTCTCCCCGGTCGAACGGCGTTGCGGACGGCCGGTCGAGGAGGTAGCCCTGAACTCCGTAGCAGCCTGCTGCCCTCAGCTGCGACATCTGCTCGGCTGTCTCGACGCCTTCGGCTATGACGTCGACCTGGAGCTTGCCGCCGAGTGCGGCGATCGCCGACACCACCGCAGAGTCACGGGGATTGATCCCCAAGCCGGCGACGAAGGACCGGTCCACCTTCACGGCGTCGATCGGGAAGCGGGTCAGATGGGTCAGCGCGGAGTACCCGGTGCCGAAGTCGTCCAGGACCAGGACGGCACCGGCAGCATGCAGGTTGTTCAGGGCACGAAGTCCCTCCTCGCCTTCGTCCAGCAGGTACGTCTCGGTGAGCTCGAGGCGCAAGGAGCCCTCGGCGAGCTGGAAGTCGCTGAAGGCCGCTCTGACGTCGTCCGCCAGCTGGGGATCGTCGAGCTGCCTCGGTGACACGTTGACCGCTACCCACAGCGGGTCGTGTGGGCCGGTCCGGAACTCGTGCTGCCAGCGTGCCACCTGGGCACAGGCGGCCCGCAGCACCCACCGGCCCAGCGGGACGATCAGTCCCGTGCGTTCCGCGGCTGGGATGAACTGGTCCGGAGGGATCAGCCCGTGGGCCCCGTGCTGCCAACGGAGCAGTGCCTCCAGACCGAGCACCCGTCCGTCGACGACAGATCTGATCGGCTGGTAGTGCAGGACGAACTCGTTGCGCTCGAGCCCGCGACGAAGCTGTGACTCCAGCTCGAGCTGTCGGCGGGCCTGTCGTTGCAGCTGCTCGTCGAAGAGCGCGTACAAGCCGCGACCCTGGCGCTTGGCCGAGTACAGGGCGGCATCGGCGTCCCTCAGGAGCCAGTCAGTGGTCGTCGCAGTGGTCGAGTGGCGACGGGTGACGGCTATCCCGACGCTCGCTGTCATGGTGATGACATCGCCGTCGACACTGATCGGCCGCTCGATCGCCGCCTGGACCCGTCGGGCGAGTGCAGCCGCGGCATGCTCGTCGGGTGCTGCCTCGCACAGGACCGCGAACTCGTCGCCGCCGAGCCGCGCGACGGTGTCCTCGGGGCGAACGACACGCTGGAACCGGCGCGCCGCAGCGGCCAGCACCGCGTCACCGGCGTGGTGCCCCAGGTTGTCGTTGACCTCCTTGAAGTGGTCGAGGTCGATCAGCAGTACGGCGGCGACGCCCGCTTTGGACGGGCTGCCGGTCGTACGTCGGCTCAGTGCCTGCTCGAGGCGATCGAGGAACAGCGCGCGGTTGGGCAGCCCCGTCAGGGAGTCGTGCATCGCCTGGTAGGCGACGACTTCGTGATGCGCCACCTGCTCCCATGCGGTGGCCACCACGGTGGCGAGGGCCGTGGCAGCCGCAACTTCCTCGCCAGTGAAGCGACGACGGCGACAGGAGTGCAGCGCCAGGACTCCCAGCGTCGAGGCAGCACCCAGCACCGGCACTGCCAAGCCGCTGACGATGCCACGGGCCAACAGCAGCTGCGGAGCGTGCACCCTCGCATCGCTGGCCAAGTCCTCGGCGACGAACGGTCGTCCTGAGTCCAGGACACGGCGGGCGTAGGAGTCCGACGAAGCCAACAGCAGGATCGTGCCCGGTGCGATCGGGTCAGGACCGAGCTCCGCCGCGACTGCGGTGTCCCCGTTCGGCAGCTGACGAAGCGCGGTGCCGTAGTCAGCGCCCACCACCTCGCAGAGAACGCGAAGCGCCTCACGCAAGAGCTCGTCCGGCTCGGTGGCGCTCAGGGCGCGGTGGCCTAGCTCGGCCACCGCCTCCGCGACCACCGTGCGGCGCCACAGCGCGTCCCTGCGCCGGCGCAGCAGCATGCCCATCGCGGCGACCCCGGAAGCCAGGAGCACCCATTGGATCACCGCAACCTGCGGGCTCGCGGGCCCAGTCACCGCACTGAACGTCACGAGGGCCGCGCCGGCTACCAGGACCAGGCACGCTTGTGCGATGGCACGCCAGAGGGGCAGCAACGCCAAGGCGATGCCGGCGGGCCAGATCGCGCACGCCAACAAGATCCAGCCCCGCATGGGGAACACGACAGAGGCGGCGCAGACAGTCAGCGTCATGGCTGCCAGAAGGGCTTCGAAAGCGCCCGGCACCGAGGTCGCATAGCGCCGCGACATCAAAGCAGCGCCGATCAGTCCCGCAGCAGCCGCGATGGCCACCGCAGCGGGCCCGCGCAGCTCGTCCGCGCCGGACAGCAGCAGGACCGAGACCGTGCCGAGGAGCCACAAGCCTCCGAGGGCACGTGTGGCCGACAGGTGCTCGGTGATGGAACCCACTCGTTCGCCGGACTCGCGCGCGGAGTCCGACAGATGCGACGTCCTCCGTCGCTCGGGAGGGAAGTCAGGGAGGCGGATGGTCGAGAGGCGACGCACCGCGGTGGCGCTCAGGTGCCCGAGCCTTCAGAGGCGTTGCAGTAGGCGTCCCGGGCCTCCGAGCTGGTAAGAGGCGGCAGGTACGACTCGGCAGCGGCGATGAGATGGGCCTGCGCCTCGGCATTGGCTTCGATGGAGTCGGCGACCCGCTTTCGCTCCGCGGCGTCGGGCGCGCTCGCCAGACGCTCCGCCTGCCGCCATGCGTTCTCCCGCCACTCGACCAGCATCTGAAGCAAGGCTGCATAGCCGATCCCGTACGGCGTTCGCGTGTTGGCCATAGCCGGGTCGAAGCGAGCGGCCAGCTCCGCCATCAGAGGCGAGACCACCCGGTTGAGGACCTCGTTGACCTGGTCGTGGTCGTACTTGCGTTCTCCGGACCCGACCATGCCGGCAGCCACCAGCACGAACGGGAGATCCCGGTTGACGTGTGCGTTCATGCCGAGCAGCAAGTCGCCCGACCCGCTCACGGCGCGATCGTCGGCGGCACGGAACGCGACTCGCCAGGCCGGAGCCACCTGCGCGATGCGACCGGCGGCCCAGTCGTCGTATGCGTTGAAGTACATCTGAGCGAAGGCAACGGCTTGGTGGTTGATCCGAGGCGTGTCCTTGAAGAAGCCGGGAGTCTCACTCGCTGCGAAGAATGCCTCTGTGGTGCGCAGATAGGCGAGGGAGAAGATCGCGTCGTGGTCGCAGGTCTCGGCCAGCGGGTCGAAGCGCTTGTGCATCACCCGGATCGTCTGTCGCACGCACGCCGGCCGACCGGCCACGCAGTCATCAGAGCTTCCGGCGTCGAAGTTCGTCACCAGCGCCGGCAGGACCTGCGACCAGCCCACGAACGGAGGCGGGTCATCAGCCTGCGCCGGACCTGCCGGTCCGCAGAACACCATGGCCGTGGCCAACGCCACGACGCCCGACACTGCCCGAAGTCGAAGATCCCGCACGGTGACACTCCCGTCCCGAAGCCGGTCTCAGCCGGCGCTACGCCAGGCACCCTTGAGCCTTCGTGACTTACGTAGTCATGAGAACACTGACAGTAGTACGAAACGGTGCAAAGCGGAGGCATACCGCCCCTCGGGCATGCAAGGCCCCAAGTTGGACACGATGGTCAGAGACGGGAGATGCTTTCGCGCAGGGCGCCAGGTACGTTCCTGCCCAACATTCGAAGGAGTCTGACGTGGCTGGTTTCGTGCAGATCATCGAGTTCAAGACGTCGCGAGTGAACGAGATCCGCGACCTGGTGGCGGAGATGGGGACACGGCTCGGGACCGGATCAGCGTTACGGGGGACGGTGACCGCCGATCTCGACCGACCCGGCTACTACCTCAACATCGTGGAGTTCCCCTCACGTCAGTCGGCGATGGAGAACTCGGCGCGACCTGAGGTGGGGGAGTTCGCGGCGCGGATGGCCGCGCTGTGCGACGAGCCGCCGCGGTTCTACAACCTCGATGTGGTCGAGGCATGGCCTGGTGGCACCACCGTGGCAACCGTCCGGAAGACGGTCACCGAGACGGCGAGCGTGGCCGCGGAGATCGCGGCTGCCGGCGCCGGCATGGTGCGCCAACGCCTGCAGCAACGGCGCGGCGAGGGCGGTGCCACCGCCACGACACAGGTCACCGATCCAGTGGCAGCGCCTGCAACCGACGTGCGACCGGCTGAGGTGGTCGACCGCGTTGTGATCGCTCCGGAAAGCGAACGACCCGACGGGCATCGACCGAGCTTCTGAGCCCAGGCATCGCGCCTCTGGCAGGGATCAGCTGCCAGAGGCCCGACGGCGCGACTGTCCACCACAGGTGGGCCCACCCGGCGATGCCCGCGACTCGGCCCCCGATGTCGCAAGGACAGCGGGGGCCGGGTTACGGACAGTGGTGGCTACTGCCGGTAGGCGGTCCAGCTCTTCTGCATGCGAGACGCCTGTCCCTCGGTGAACTCATGCATGCACTCGTCGTCCGTGTAGTCCATGAAGTTCTCGATGGGGTCGACGCCCGGCTGTTCACAGGTGTCACGCCCCTTCGGGCATTCGAACGCAGGCGAGGCCTCGTACGGTGTGTCGGCCACGAAGTCGCCGGGCTGCGTGCACCCGTTGGCGAAGGTGTGCGCCAGGTTCATCCAGTGCCCCCCCTCGTGCGTGAGCGTGTCACCGCCGTTGTATGGCCACACGTACTGAGTCTGTGGCAGCGTCCGGTAGTCGATCACCACGCCGTCGTAGAAACGGAGCAGGGCCGTGTCGCCGACGAAGCTCGAGGGGTAGTAGGCCCACCCGAGCAGGAACTTGCCCAGTTTGGCGGTGTAGACGTTGAGCGTGTCGGCGCCGCCCCTGTGCATTGCCTTCTTCATTTTGATCTCTTTGTGGCCACCGCGGTAGAAGCGCGGTTCGCCGCCCTGGGC
>DASQMN010000001.1:0-2112 GCA_035645475.1 Nocardioidaceae bacterium | reverse complement strand
ACAGTGTCGACGGGATCGGCGAGGAGCTGTTGGCAGATGACGCCTTCGTCGACCGCGTCCGCGACCTCATCGACGCCGGGGGCGGCACGGTCGAGATGGAGACCGTGCTCGGGTCGACGCTGACTGCTGTGCAGCCGATCGAGGACGACACTGGCAACGGCGCCTTCATCGTGGCCTACCTCACGGGCCAGGAGCGGGAGGAGTTCTTCCAGACGGTGCGCACCTACGTCGCCGTCTGTGCCATCGCCCTGCTGGCGGTGACCATTGGCGCGTGGTCGGTCAGCGGACGTCTCCTCTCGCCGGTCCGCCAGCTCCGCGCCACGGCACAAGAGATCACCGACACCGACCTGTCCCGCCGGATCCCGGTTGAGGGCGATGACGACATCTCCGACCTGGTGCGCACGGTCAACGCAATGCTCGAGCGGTTGGACCGCGCCTTCGCCACCCAGCGCACCTTCCTCGACGACGCCGGCCACGAGCTGCGGACGCCGGTGACAGTGCTGCGTGGCCACCTCGAGCTGCTCGACCCGTACGACGCCCGCGATGTGACGGCCACTCGGGAGCTGTTGCTCGACGAGATCGACCGGATGTCACGGATGGTGGATGACCTGATCCTGCTGGCCAAGGCAGACCGTCCTGACTTCGTGCACCCTGCGCCCACCGATATCGCAGTCCTCGTCGATCAGGTCATCGACAAGGCGCGAGCGACCGCCGAACGCGCCTGGCAGGTCGACGAGCGCGCAGTGGGGACACATTGGCTGGATGCGCAACGGGTCACTCAGGCCCTCCTGCAGCTCGCCTCCAACGCGGTGCGCCACACCGATGACGGCGACGTGGTGGCGTTGGGCTCCCGGCTGGACGACGGATTCCTGCGCCTGTGGGTGCGTGACAGCGGGCCTGGAGTGGCCGAGGCCGAGCGCGAGAAGATCTTCGAGCGCTTCGTGCAGGGCAAGGACCGGACGGCGGAGGAGGGGTCCGGGCTCGGACTCTCGATCGTGCGTGCCATCGCCGAGGCGCACGGCGGGAGCGCGTACGTCGAGTCAGCTGCCGGCCAGGGTGCGACCTTCGTCCTCACCTTCCCGCGTACGGGCGGTCACCTGACTGGCGAGGTGCAGCGGAGGTTCATCGATGCCGGTCGCGTCCACGCCGGTCGCGTCCAGGAAGGCCACGTCCAGGAGGGTCAGTCATGAACCGCGTGCTCATCGTCGAGGACGAGACCCGCATCGCCGCGTTCGTCGAGAAGGGGCTGAGGGCCAACGGCTTCGCCCCGACCGTGGTGGGCGACGGCATCTCCGGACTGGGCCACGCCATGTCAGGCGAGTTCGACCTGGTGGTGCTCGACGTCGGGCTCCCGGGCATGGACGGCTTCACGGTGCTGCGTCGACTGCGCCAGGCGCGAAGCCAGCTGCCGGTGATCATCCTGACAGCGCGCGACTCGGTGACCGACACGGTCGCAGCACTGGAGGGGGGCGCCGACGACTACATGCCCAAGCCGTTCAAGTTCGACGAGCTGCTGGCACGCATCCGGCTGAGGCTGCGCAGCGACCGGACCCCCGAGGTGACGATGTTGCAGCACGGTCCGGTCGGCCTCGACCTGCGCACCCGGAGGGCCTCTGTCGACGGGCGCACCGTCGATCTCTCCGCCCGCGAGTTCGCGCTCGCAGAGATCTTCTGGCGCAACCCCGGGCAGGTGCTGAGCCGCGAGCAGCTCCTCAGCCACGTGTGGGGCTACGACTTCGACCCAGGCAGCAACGTCGTCGACGTGTACGTCGGCTACCTGCGCAAGAAGCTGGGTTCCGACCTGATCGAGACCGTTCGCGGCATGGGGTACCGGCTCAGCGCATCGACACCTTGAAGCCAGCCAGCCGGGGACGCGGAAGGGCCGCCAGCATCGGTTCGAGCATGTCGGCAATCTCCGCCGGCAGCGGCCGCTGAGCCGGGTCCGGTGTCAGACACGACTCGATCACCTTGCGCAGGGACGGGTCGACGCGCTCCGGTAGTGGCGAATGCGGCAACCACAGCTGCCGATGCTGCACGTGCTGCTCCTCCTCGTCGCCGGGATCACGGGGGTCGTCGGCATCGCGGGGAAACGGCCGGTGGCCAACAGCGGCG